>NZ_VFTX01000014.1:0-134012 GCF_006440955.1 Mesorhizobium sp. B2-8-1
ACAAGGACGGCACCATGATGCTGCTCGGCGACGCCAAGAAGATGACCGAGGAAATCGTCAAGGCCATGGATCACTGACCCGGTCAGATCGTCCGCATGAAGAAGCCCGGCTCGCCGGGCTTCTTCAGTTTTGGACTTGGGACGATGTTCAACGGCTGGTCAGGAACACGGCCTCCTCGTCGTCGCGCTGCCTGCCGCCGAGGGCGGCCGCGGCGCTGGCGATGAAGGCGCCGATGACCAGCGACAGGGCGCCGAGAAGCGCAAATGTGGCGCTCGCCTTCCTGGCGGTATCGGCCGCCTGCTGGGCCTTGGCCTTGGCGTCCTGCGCCTTTGCCAGCAGCGTATCGACACGCGTCTTGGCGTCTGCTTCCGACAGGCCGGTGCGTGCCGCGACCAGCTGCGACAGGTATGTCTTGTCCTCGGGCGAAACCTCGCCAGCCGCAGCGCTGGCGACCAGGATGCGCGATGCCTGCGCCGCCGCCGCCGCGTCGTTTTGCGGATTGGCTGCCGCCAGTCTCGCCGCGTCCGCCGGCCTGAACAACGAGTCCACCAGATAGGATGTGGCATTGTCCGTCGATGCCCCGCCTGCATTGGCCGATGCACCGGCCGAAGCGCCCTGGGCGGCGCCGGCGGCCACGCTGGATACAGCCTGGACGCCGGAACCCACAGCCGCCGACAGCGCCGAGCCGAGTACGCCGACGACCAGCAGCGTCGCCAGCGCCCATGCCAGGAAGCCATGAGCCGTATCCCGGAAATAAACCTCGTCGGTATGCACGCCCACCCATTTGGTGCGCAGCCGGCCGGCAAGATAGCCACCGAGGCCGGATGACAGCCATTGCACGACGATCAGCCAGACCGCGGTCGAAACCGCGAAGCTGGTGATAGAGGCGCTTGAGCCCGACCATGGCGAGACCATGCTCAACCCCAGGCCGGAGCCGAGCAGCATCAGGATGAAGGTCAATGTCGAGGCGGCGAAGGCACCGGCGATGATCGGACCCCAGCTGATAGCGGTGGCGGACGATTCCACCGCGCCGGGATCATCCGTGATCGACAGGGTGGACTGCATGACAGCCCCCTATCGCGCGAAAAGCATGATGAGAAGGATGATCGGGATTGGAACCCCGAGTAACCAGAGCAAGATGCCGCGTCCCATGGGAGCCTCCTTCGCCAGGAATTGTGATCGATACTGTCACAATGCTGGAAAGAAGCTTCCGTTCCGGCGGTTCGAATGAATCTCGCAAGGGAAACACTGGCGCGACCGACGCGCGCCAATGGTCCCGGGATGACTCCGGATTAAATGTCCAGATTGGCCACCGACAGCGCGTTGTCCTGGATGAACTCGCGCCGCGGCTCGACCTCGTCGCCCATCAGCCGCGAGAACAGGCTGTCGGCGTCGGTGGCGTCGTTCACCTTGACCTGCAGCAGCGAACGCACGTTCGGATCGAGCGTGGTTTCCCAAAGCTGCTCGGCGTTCATCTCGCCCAGGCCCTTGTAGCGCTGCATGGTCAGGCCCTTGCGGCCGGTCGCGAACACCGCGTTGAGCAGTGCCAACGGTCCCGAGATGGGTTCCGAGACATCCTTGCGGCGCAGCACGGGCGGCGCTCCATAGACGTCGCTGAGCCGCTGCGCGTAGCGGTCGAGCTGTCGCGCATCGGCTGAATTGATCAACGCCATATCGAGATGGGCGTATTCCTTGACGCTGCGCACCGTGCGTTCGAACACATAGCCGCCGATACCCTCATTCGAAGTCGACATCCGGCCGGTCCAGCCGCGCTCGGTGTCCTCGGCAATGATGTCGAGACGTTGCGCGATCCGCTTCGCCATCGCATTGGCGCGGCCAAGATCGGCGACGACGTCGGCATTGAGCCCGCCGGCGATCGCCGCCTGCTCCACGACGCCTCTGTTGTAGCGCGTGTGCAGGCCGTTGATGAGCTGGCGCACGGCGAGCGCATCGTCGATCGCCGCCCGCAGGTCCTGTCCGGCGCGAACCTCGCCGGAGCCGAGCGTGAGCGAGGCTTCTTCCAGTCCCGAGCCGATCAGGAATTCCTCGAACGCGCTTTCGTTCTTGATGTATTGCGAGCTCTTGCCTCGCGTCACCTTATAAAGCGGCGGCTGGGCGATATAGAGATGGCCGCGTTCGATCAATTCCGGCATCTGCCGGAAGAAGAAGGTGAGCAGCAACGTCCTGATATGCGCGCCGTCGACATCGGCGTCGGTCATCAGGATGATCTTGTGGTAGCGCAGCTTGTCGGCGTTGAATTCGTCCTTGCCGATCGACGTGCCGAGCGCGGTGATCAGCGTGCCGATCATGTCGGAACTGAGCATGCGGTCGAAGCGGGCGCGCTCGACATTGAGAATCTTGCCGCGCAGCGGCAGGATGGCCTGGTTCTGGCGCGAGCGGCCGCCCTTGGCGGAGCCGCCGGCCGAATCGCCCTCGACAATGAAGATCTCAGACTTCGCCGGATCGCGTTCCTGGCAGTCGGCAAGCTTGCCGGGCAGCGAGGTGACGCCCAGCGAGGTCTTGCGGGTGATGTCGCGCGCCTTGCGCGCGGCCTCGCGCGCCGCCGCGGCTTGGATCACCTTCTCGACCACGACCTTGCCTTCGCTCGGATGTTCTTCGAGCCAGGTGCCGAGCGCCTCGTTGACCAGCCCTTCGACCACGGGCCGGACTTCCGAGGAGACCAGCTTGTCCTTGGTCTGCGAGGAGAATTTTGGGTCGGGAACCTTGACCGACAGTACTGCCGTCAGCCCCTCGCGGCAATCGTCGCCGATAAGCGAGACCTTTTCCTTCTTGGTCAGGCCCGAGGAATCGCCATAGCCGGTGATCTGACGCGTCAGGGCGCCGCGAAAACCGGCGAGATGGGTGCCGCCGTCGCGCTGCGGGATGTTGTTGGTGAAGGCCAGCACATTCTCGTGGTAGCTGTCGTTCCACCACATGGCCACTTCGACGGTGATGCCGTCGCGCTCGGCCCTGATGGCGATTGGTTTGTCGATCAGCGGTTTCTTGACCCGGTCGAGATATTTGACGAATTCCTCCAGGCCGCCATCATAGTGCAGCTCATGCCGCACGACGTCGGCGTGGCGGGCGTCGGTCAGCACGATGCGCACGCCCGAATTCAGGAACGCAAGCTCGCGCAGCCGATGCTCCAGCGTGCCGAAATCGAATTCGACCATCGTGAAGGTCTCGGACGACGGAAAGAAGGTGATCTCGCTGCCGCTGCGGCCTTCATAGGTGCCGGGCTGCTTGTCCTGTTCATAGCTGCCGGTAACGCTCAGCGGCGCGTCGGCATTGCCGTGTGTGAAGCTCATCTCGAAGATCTTGCCATTGCGGCGGATCTTGAGCTTCAGCCAGGCCGACAGGGCGTTGACCACAGAGACGCCGACGCCGTGCAGGCCGCCGGACACTTTGTAGGAGTTCTGGTCGAACTTGCCGCCGGCATGCAGCTGCGTCATGATCACTTCGGCTGCCGAAATGCCTTCGCTGGGATGGATATCGGTGGGAATGCCGCGCCCATTGTCGATGACGGTGACCGAACCGTCGGGATTGAGCGTCACCGTGACGAGATCGGCATGACCGGCCAGTGCCTCGTCGATGGCGTTGTCGACGACCTCATAGACCATGTGATGCAGGCCCGAACCGTCATCGGTGTCGCCGATATACATGCCGGGCCGTTTGCGGACGGCATCCAAGCCCTTCAAAACCTTGATGGAATCTGCGCCGTATTCGGCTTCGGCGCCGTTGGCGTTCTCAGTCTGGTCGCTCATGAAAACCTGTTGTCTAGAGGCGGCTGGTGCAGCGCGAAAAATCGCCCCCGAATCGCGCTTTCAATATGGCCTAGATATAGGCGTTAAAGGTGGTTTTTCCAAGGTTTGCAGGCATTTCCGGGCGGAAAAGCGCACCGTTGGCCAGCTATTGGCGAGAGGCTTTGTCCTTAGCCAGCCGATCGCGCAGGAATTTCGATCGTGAACTTCTATCTTGGCGCCGGCTGCCCCTTCTGCCCGCTCGGCATTGGCAGGGTCGCCAGCCGCCAGAGCTTGCGCAAGTGCCTTCCGCCGCCGCGATGAGCGCGATCAAAAAGCACCGGCAGCAAAGCGCATGGCAAACGCAGGCCGAACCGCCCACGGTTCGGTCGTTTGCCGACATTCCGCCTGTCTACGGCGCGGGCGAGCCGGCTTGCATCAGCCGGCGCGCATCGGCTTCAGCGCCTCGCTCCAGCGCAGCAACTCCTCCAGCATGGTTCTTGCCCCGCCCTGCACCTGCTCGCTCGCTTCGAAGGAGCCGTCGGTCCCCAGCAGCTTCTGGTACAGCGGCAGCGCGATGCCTTCCGGAACCGGCATGACGCCGACGGAGGTCAGCAGCGGCTTGAGCGCCTGTGCCGCGCGCAGGCCACCGGAAACGCCGCCATAGCTGAAGATGGCGGCGGGCTTGTATTTCCATTCGCGCGAGAGATAGTCGATCGCGTTCACGATGGCCGGTGCGACGAAGTAATTATATTCCGGTGCCACGAAGACGAAAGCGTCGGCGGCATCGACGGCCTTCGACCAGGCCTTGGTATGATCGTTCAGGTAGTTGCCGAGCCTGGGATGGTGCGGCTCGTCCAGCACCGGCAGATCGAAGGCGGCGATGTCGGTCAGCACCGGTTCGAACTTGCCGTGCTCGCGCGCGAACCGCTCCAGCCAGTGAGCGAAAACCGGCCCGGCCCGGCCCGGCCGGGTGCTGCCGATGATGATGTTCAACTGGTGCTTCAAGGCGGGCTCCTTCGATTGACGGTATCTGTTGGTGACCGTGACCTACGGCAGAGCGCCGTCATGGACAAGACCGCGCCGTTTGGCGAGCGGTCACAATCAGATGATGGGAGCATCGCTCCGTCCCGTCGGGGCACGGGCTTTTACCGTCAGGCCACATGGACGCGCCGTGCGTCAGTCACTACATTGAACGGAGGCAAGGACTAGCGCGACGCGCTTGCCAGCGGAGCAGCCATGGACACTCAGCCCGCCCCCTTCGTTCCGCCGGCGCCGAGGCCGCGCACATCGCCGCCCTCGACGCTGGAGATGATGCGCATCGTCTACCGCAACCCGCTCGAGCTGTGGGGAGAGCCGACCTACAACGAGCCCTGGATCTCGGTGAACGGCGTCGGCGGACCGCTGGTCATCGCCAACGACCCGGGCCTCATTCGCCATGTCCTGGTCGACAATGCCAGGAACTACAAGATGGCGACGGTGCGCCAGCTCATCCTGCGGCCGATCCTGCGCGACGGCTTGCTGACGGCCGAAGGCGAGGTCTGGAAGCGTTCGCGCAAGGCGATGGCGCCGGTGTTCACGCCGCGTCACATCTTTGGTTTCGCGGGGCCGATGCTCAAGCGCACGCTTGAATTCGCCTCCCGTTACGAGGATGGCGGCACCTCCGACATTGCCCACGACATGACGCTGCTGACCTACGACATCCTGGCCGAGACGCTGTTCTCCGGGGAAATCGCGGGGGAGCCGGGCAGTTTCGCCAAGGAGATCGACCGGCTGTTCGAGACCATGGGCCGCGTCGATCCGCTAGACCTGCTGCGCGCGCCCGAATGGCTGCCGCGGCTTACCCGCATCCGCGGCCGCAAGACCATGGCCTATTTCCGCAAGATCGTCAGCAATACGGTCAAGATACGCGAACAGAGACTCAGGCGCGATGCCGATGCCGTGCCGCAGGATTTCCTGACCCTCCTGCTCAAGGCCGAGGGGCCGGACGGGCTGACACGCTCGGAAGTCGAGGACAACATCATCACCTTCATCGGTGCCGGCCATGAGACCACGGCGCGAGCCTTGGGCTGGACGCTCTATTGCCTGGCCGAGGCGCCATGGGAGCGGGAAAAGATCGAGCGCGAGATCGATGCCGTGCTGGCGCGCGAGCCCGATCCGACCAGATGGCTGGACGCCATGCCGCTCACCCGCGCCGCCTTCGACGAGGCGCTCAGGCTCTATCCGCCGGCGCCGTCGATCAACCGCGAGCCGATCGAGCCGGAGAACTGGAGGGATCTCCACATCCCGAGGCGCGCGGCCGTGCTGGTCATGCCTTGGGTCGTCCACCGTCACAGGAAGCTGTGGGACAGGCCGGATGCGTTCATGCCGCAGCGGTTCCATCCGGGAAACCGCGAAAAGATCGACCGCTTTCAGTATCTGCCGTTCGGCGCCGGGCCGCGCGTCTGCATCGGCGCCAGCTTCGCCATGCAGGAAGCGATCATCGCGCTCGCCGTCCTGCTGTCGCGTTTCCGCTTCGATTCCATCGCGCAAACCAGGCCGTGGCCGGTCCAGAAGCTGACCACCCAGCCGCAAGGCGGGCTGCCCATGCGGATCACTTCGCGCCTGTAATCGCCCGCCGTCGGCCTATGTTCAGACCGCCGGTTTGCGCTGGAACTGGCCGGCCGCGCGAAAACGCCAGAGATAGCTTGGCAGGATCGTGCCGAGCGCCTGCGGCTGGATGCCGAGGCCGGCAAGCGTGCGGTTGGCCCTGGCGGCCTCCTCCGACACGACATTGTGCTCGCGCAATTGCAGCACCTGGTCCTTGGTCAGCAGCGGGTTGGGCAAGAGGCCCAGGATCGACGCCTGCAGGTTCGCCACCCACCACGGCACCGGAACCAGTAGGCGCTTGCGCTCGATCACCGCGAGCATTTCCTGCATGCTTTCCTTGAAAGTAAGCACCTGCGGGCCGCCAAGCTCGTAGATCTGACCGCCCTTGACCTTGCCATCGACCGAGCGCGCCACCGCTTCGGCGACGTCGCCGACATAGACCAGCTGGAACTTGGTATGGCCGCCGCCGATCAGCGGCAATGCCGGCGAATAACGCGCCATGTTGGCGAAGCGGTTGAAGAAACTATCTTCCGGTCCGAAATTGGTCGACGGCCGCAGGATCACGGCGTCCTTGATCGTCTCCAGAACGGCCTTTTCACCAAGCGCCTTGGTGCGTGCATAGTTGGATGCGGCTTCCAGGTCGGCGCCCAGGGCCGAAATATGGGTCAGGCCGGCGCCCGCTGCGCGTGCCGCTTCGGCCACGGCGCGAGCGCCGAATTCGTGCACGGCCGTGAATTTCTGCCGCCCGCTCTCATGCAGAACGGCAACCAGGTTGACGACATGATCGGCGCCCTGCACGGCGCGATCGACCGACCAGCGCACGCGCACATTGGCCTGCACGGGCTGGATCTGGCCGACATTGCCGAGCGGCTGCAAATGGCCGGCGAGATCGGGCCGGCGGCAGGCGACCCTGATGCGATAGCCGCGCTTGGCCAAGGCCCGCACCACGTGGCGGCCGACAAAGCCCGACCCGCCGAAAATGACGACGAGCTTGGGGGTCTGCAGGATTTCGGTCATGGCTGGCTCCGGCGCTCGAAAGCTTGGCTGAAGCCGTTTCATAATCCGTTTCGCGTCAAACGCAAAGGGTGACGCGTCGTCGCTGTGAAGCGGCTTTCCCAGGAGAAACAGCTTGGGAATTGCGTCAGGACAAAAGCGCTTCAGAACGCCTTGCCTGACGCAGAAAACCCCGCCGAGGCGGGGTTTTCCGGATGAGATCCATGCGAAGCCAGGGGCCAACGGAGCGGCCTGACCTGAGACGGTATCAGGAGGGCGTGAAGCAAGTACGCCCACCCCAGCCCTGGACATCCGACATGGTGCCACCGACCTTCTTGCAGGCCGCGATGAAATCGGCGCTGCAACTGGCGAATTTCGCGTGACCGTTCTTGCAATAGTGGTCCTCGGTGGCGCCGCCGCCCGGCGCGGCAATGACGCCTGGACTGGACGGCTTGACCGGCGCGGCCTTCAGGTTGGCCGCCTGGGTCGCGCCCATGAACGAGCCGAGGAGAAGGACGGCGGTCAGAATGGTGGTCTTGGTGCTGGTCATGATGGTTCCTTTTCACTGAGGTTGGTTTCTCCGGGACGCGAAGGCCATGCCTTGGCGTGGAGCAGATTTCGATGTGACGTGCTGTTCCCCGGTCTGGATCGGCAAGCTCATCCTGCCCTGGACAAGCATTGGTCGCCCCGACGCTCGAAAAGGTTCAGACCGCGCGCGAAAAAAACACGCATGGCCATGCCGCGGGCAGGCGCCGGCAGCTGATGAGCTGAAAAGAAGAATTTATTTCAGGCCGAATAGCGCTCGGCGAATTCGGAAATGCGCTGCACCACGGCCTTGGAGACCTTGATGCCCCGTGCCGCGGCCTTCTCCGCCGCCTCGGCCCGGGAGCGGCCCGGTATGTGCACGCCGTAGCGCCGGCGCAGCCGGTCGAGCTGATCCTTCATCCGCTGCTCGAAATCCGGATCGAGCAGCTTGGGCTCGACGGCCAGCACGAACAGGCCGGTGCCGGGATTGTCCGGGCCGCCGGTGAACCAGGGCGCATCGAGCGACCAGTTTGCCCCCGATAGACCCGCCGCCAGCACCTCGACCATCAGCGCGATGTTGGCGCCGCGCTGGCCACCGAAGGCGAGCATGGCCCCCTTCATGGCTTCGGCCGGATCTGTAGTGGGATTGCCGCTGGCATCGAGCGCCCAGCCTTCGGGGATCTTCTTGCCGTCCTCGGCCGCCTTGCGGATATTGACGAAGGCGGTGGCGCTCGACGACTGGTCGATGACCAGCGGCGGACCGTCGGCGGCGGGTGCGGCGAAGGACATCGGGTTGGTGCAATAGACCGGCTTGACCGAGCCCGAACCGGCAAGCACGGCGGGACCGTTGGTGGCGGCGAAGGAGACTAGCCCCTGCGCTGCCAGCCTTCCGGTAAAGTAGCCGAGGGCGCCGCATGTATAGGCATTCTTCTGCGAAAAGATGGCGACGCCGAACAGTCTTGCCGCCTTGGCGAGCTCGTCGAGCGTGCGGTCGAAGCCGGTATGCGCCAGCCCGCCTTGCGCATCGGAAAGATAGACTGCTAGCGCCGGCCGGGTGATCACCGGCTCGGCATTGCCGTCGATGCGGCCGGCCTCCAGCGCTTCGAGATAGTCGATGAAATGCGACAGCCCGACGGTCGAGAGTCCTTCCGCCTCGGCCGATATGATCGAGGCGGTGAGCGATTGCGCCGCTTCCTCGTTGGCGCCCGCACCCAGCGCCGCCATGCGGCACAGCCCGGTTGCCTGTTCGAGACTGAGTTGCATGGCGACTGCCTTTAGTGAGTGGTGAGTAGTGAGTAGTCAGCAATGGGTGGTGGCGACTAGCCACTCCTACTCACTAACCCCTACTCACTAGGTCCCTAGCCGATCTTGTTCGGAATCCGCGCCTCGATCCTGCCGAAGGCGAAGACCAGAATGCCGGTGATCGCCATATAGATCAAGGCAAGCAGCAGCAAGGGCTCATAGGTGAGGTAAGTGTCCTGTCTGACCTTCGACGAAACGGCGAAGATGTCGATGACGCTGATGGTAGCCACCAGCGGCGTCGATTTCAACTGCAGCACGGTTTCCCCCGTCAGCGTCGGCAGCGCCCGGTAGAAGGCCTGCGGCAGCCAGATACGCCGGAAGATCTTCCAGCGGCTCATGCCGAACGCACGTGCGGCTTCGAGCTGCCCCTTCGGCACGCCGGCAAAGGCGCCGCGCATCACTTCGCCCTCGTAACCCGCGAACGAGAGCGTCAGCGCCAGGACGGCGTAAGGCCATGCCTGCCTGAGATAGGGCCACATCCAGGATTCCCGGATCCACGGATATTGCGGAAACAACGAACCCAGCCCGTAGTAAAGCAGCCACAGCTGTAACAGCAGCGGCGTTCCCCTGATGATGGTGCAGAAGATCTTCGCCGGCGCCGCGAACCAGATCGGGCCGCCAGCCTGTGCCAATCCGACCGGCACGGCGATCAGGAAGCCCAACAGACAGGTGACGGCCAGGATCCACAGCGCGCGCCAGATGCCGAGCAGGGCCAGGCCGTAATATTGCGGCAGCCAGTCCCAGCGCATGAAGAACGCAGCGGACAGCACCAGCCCCAGCGCAATCAGGATCAGCACGATGCGATGCGGTTGCAGCCAGAGCGAGGCGCGAGCCGCGCTGTTGATGATGGCCGCTTCGCTCGCCATCAGTGTGCTTCCTTGATCGAAGGCATGCCGCGCCGCGCCCATTTCTCGACGCGACCAAGAATGAGGTTCGAAAACAGCGTCACGGCCAGATAGAGCATGCCGGCCGCGAGATAGAATATCAGATAGGCCTTGGTGACGCCCGCCGCCTGCCGCGTCGCCAACGTCAGTTCGAAGAAGCCGACCACGGCCAGCAGCGCCGTATCCTTGGTGGCGATCAGCCACAGATTGGCGAGACCTGGAATGGCGAAGGGCAGCATTGCCGGCAACGTGATGCGCCGCAAGAGAAGGCCGGGAGACATGCCGTAAGCGCGGGCGGCCTCGATCTGGCCTTGTGGGACGGCAAGGATTGCGCCGCGTATGACCTCGGTCGAGTAGGCACCCTGGACGAAACCGAGCACCGCGATGCCGGCCACCAGCCCGCTGATGTCGACGCGCTGATAGCCCATGGCGGTCAGCATCTGGTTTATCAGGTCGGTACCGGCGTAGTAGAGGAGCAGGATCAGCACCAGTTCCGGTACCGCGCGCACGATGGTCGTGTAGACCGCCAGCAGGTCGCGCACCACGGGGCCGCCATAAAGCTTGCCATAGGCGCCGCCGGTTCCGATCAACAGTCCGACGATCGTGGCGCCGACGGCGATCTCAAGCGAATGCAGCAGCCCAAGCATGAGCGTCCCGCCCCAGCCGACGGGCGCGGGCGACAGGAGTTCGATGATGCCGGCCGCAGAGGCCGGAAGAAATGAATCGATCAGCTTCGCCCCCGGATTGCTGGCTCAATCCGCCGGCGCAAGCCGCCGGCGGCAAGGGTGCGTGGGAAAGGTCGGGTTGGAGGACTTGGCGTCAGCGCCTTGTCTTCCAGCCCATGCGATGGTCGTCAGTCCGACTGCGTGGCACCGCCACGTCAGTCCGGCTGCGTGGCATCGCCACGTCAGTTCGACTGGGGGCCGCTGCCGCCATATATGTCGAAATCGAAGTATTTCTTCGAGATCTCGTCATACTTGCCATTGGCGCGGATCGCCTTGATGCCGGCGTTGATCTTTTCCTTCAGCTCGGTGTCTTCCTTGCGCACGCCGGCGCCGACGCCCGGTCCGAGCACTTCGTCATCCGGAGCCACCATGCCCTTCAGGTCGCAGCAGGCCTTGCCCTGGTCGGTCTTGAGGAACTCGCCAAGCGCGATGGAATCGGCCTGCACCGCATCGAGGCGGCCGGCGGCAAGGTCGTTGTTGGCCTCGTCCTGCGTCTGGTACTCCTTGATCTCGGATGCCGTGGCGCCGAAATGCTTCTTGGCGTAGACGGCATGCACGGTCGATACCTGGACGCCCAGGATCTTGCCCTTGAGGTCGTCCGGCGCGGAGCCGAATTTCTGGTCCTTCGGTCCGATGATCGCCGTCGGCGTGTTGTAGTACTTATCCGAGAAGTCGATCGTCTTCTTGCGTTCGTCGGTGATCGACATCGAAGAGACGATGAGGTCGATCTTCTTGGTGGTCAGCGCCGGGATGATGCCGTCCCAGGCGACGGGCGTGATGACGCAGTCGAGCTTCTCCTCGGCGCAGACGGCGTCGATGAACTCGATCTCCCAGCCGACCCATTTGCCCGAAGCATCCGGCGAGGTGAACGGCGGATACGGCTCGGCGGCGATGCCGATCTTGACCGGATCGGCCTTGGCTACGCCCATGGCGGCGACGCCGAGCAGCAGCGCTGCGGCGAACGTCTTCAGAACAGTCTTCATTTCACGACTCCCAGTTTGTTGTTGGTTCCCGGTTTTCTTCCGCCCTCGGTTTGCTAGCCGATGTTGCGAATGAATTGCTTGAGCCTTTCGGATCTGGGCGCGCCGAAGATCTGCTCCGGCGGGCCTTCCTCCTCGACCAGTCCATTGTAGAGATAGACGACATGCGTCGCGACCTCGCGCGCGAACTTCATCTCGTGGGTGACCAGCACCATGGTGCGGCCTTCGCGCGCCAGATCGCCGATCACTCTAAGCACCTCGCCGACCAGTTCGGGGTCGAGCGCCGAGGTCGGTTCGTCGAACAGCATGACGCGCGGATTGATCGCCAATGCGCGAGCGATCGCGGCGCGCTGCTGCTGGCCGCCCGACAGGTAGGCCGGATAGACATCCCGCTTTTCGGCGAGGCCGACGCGGACGAGCAGTTTTTCGGCCTGGGCGATCGCCGCGTCGCGCTTGACGCCCAGCACATGCACGGGAACCTCGATGACGTTCTCGATCAGCGTCATGTGGCTCCACAGATTGAAATTCTGGAACACCATGCCGAGCTTGGAGCGGATGCGTTCGATCTGCCTGCGGTCGGCCGGCACGGTATGGCCGTGGCTGTCCGCCTTCAGCTTGATCTCCTCGCCATTGACGCGAATGATGCCGCTGGTCGGATTCTCCAGGCAGTTGATGCAGCGCAACAGCGTCGATTTGCCTGAGCCCGAACCGCCGATGATGGCGATGACCTCGCCGTCGCGCGCCGACAGCGAGACGCCCTTCAGCACGTGCAGCTCACCGAATTTCTTGTGCAGGTTCTCGACGTGGATGGCTTCGGCGGCGCCATTTTGCGCCTCACCGGATGGGGCTGCGGCAACTCCCGCCGTGCTCAACAGGTGACCTCCGTGTAGTCATTGGCAGCTCGTCGAACGTCTACCCGGCTAATCAACATACGCTGTACTGCCCCGCTCCAGACTTCAGCATGGACCCAACTGCGCGAGCCCGTCAATCCCGCTCATTACGGCACTTGCGGCCTTGTTGTGCAAGTGTATAAATAGCCTTTCATGAAATTTTCTCGATTTTTTTCAGCTAAAAAGGGCACCGATGAGCGCTTTCGGATCACAGTCCATGGCGGCGACGCTGCGGCGCGTGCTGATGCGGTCGGCGGCCAACGCCATGCGCGACGCCGACAGATCTGCCTGGCACTATGGCCCGGGGTTCAATCCGGCGAAAGCTGCATCGCAGCACGCGGCCCTTGCTGAGTTGGTAGCGGCTTCCGGCGCTGAAATCGAATGGGTCGAAGACAAGGCCGACGGACTTTCGGATTCGGTGTTCACGCACGACCCATCGCTGATGACCGGTCGCGGCGCGCTGATCCTGTCCATGGGTAAGCCATTACGCGCCAGGGAGCCCTCGCTGCATGAGGAAACCTACACAAGGCTGGGCATTCCGATCCTCGGCCGCGTCGAGGCTCCTGGTCAGGTCGAAGGCGGTGATTGTGTCTGGGTGGACGCCCGCACGCTGGCGATCGGGCGCGGTGTCCGCTCCAACCAGGAAGGTATCCAGCAGGTTTCCAACCTGCTGACGCCGCTGGGCGTTTCCGTCTACGGCTTTGATCTGCCGCTGTGGCAGGGCGAAGAGGCGTGCCTGCATCTGATGTCGGTGATCAGCCCGTTGGCGGACGACCTCGCGCTGGTTTATTCGCCGCTTTTGCCGGCCCCGTTCTATCAAATGCTGAAGGCACGCGGCATCCGGCTGGTCGAAGGCGATGCCGAGGAGTTCGCTGCTTCCAACGGCCTCAGCCTTAACGTACTGCCGACCAGCCCGCTCAACGTCATTGCCGTTGCAGGCTTTCCCAAGACCAAGGCCGCGATGGAGGCCGCGGGCTGCATGGTTGAAGTCTTCGAGGCGGATGCGCTCTGCATCGCCTGCGAAGGTGGGCCGACATGCCTGACGCGGCCGATCCTGCGCCAATGAATGCGCCATCCCGCCGCAAGTTTCGTCGCGAGGGCGAGGAGCGGCGGCGGCAGGATCTGATCGAGGCGACTCTGGACAGCGTGGCCGAACATGGGCTGCAGGGCGCCACCTTGCGCACCATCGCATTGCGTGCCGGCGTCACCGCGGGGCTGATCCGGCACTATTTCCCCGGCAAGGAAGAACTGCTGCAGGAGGCCTATACGGCACTGGTCGGCCGCATGACCGAGCAGGCGAAAGCAGCATTGGTCATGGAAGATGCCTCGCCGCGGCAACGCCTTGCGGCTTTCGTCACCGCCAACCTCAACGCGCCGATCATCGACGCGCGGGTTTTTTCGCTCTGGGCAACCTTCATCGGCCGCGCCGGTGCGGATCCGACCCTGGCCCGTGCCCACCGCGAAGGCTATCTCGGCTTTCGCAACGAGGTGGAGGCGGTTGTGGCCGAAGTGCTCGCCGCCGAACAGTGCAAGCCGGACGCAAGCCAGTTGCGCCACCATGCCATCGCGATCAACGCGATCATCGACGGACTCTGGATCGAAGGCTGCCTGGCCGGCGAGATGTTCTCGCCCGGCGAATTGGCGGCGATTGGGATCAAGGCTGTCGAAGCCGAGCTCGGCCTCGAGCCGGAAAGGGGAGAACACTAATGACCACCATTGGCGAAGCGTTGATTTCACTGCTCGAGGCGCATGGCGTCGACACCGTGTTCGGTATTCCCGGCGTCCACACGGTCGAGCTTTATCGCGGGTTGGCGCGTTCGAGGATCCGCCATGTCACGCCGCGCCACGAGCAGGGCGCGGGCTTCATGGCCGACGGCTATGCGCGCGCCGGCGGCCGGCCGGGCGTCGCCTTCGTCATCACCGGCCCGGGGCTGACCAACACCATCACCGCCATGGCACAGGCGCGCGCCGATTCGGTGCCGATGCTGGTAATCTCGGGCGTCAACGCCACGCCGACGCTTGGCAAGGGCCTGGGCTTCCTGCACGAGCTGCCGGACCAGCGCGGCATGATGGAAAAGGTGGCGCTGTTTTCGCAACGCATCACCGAGGCCGGCGAACTGCCCGGCGCGCTCGCCCGTGCCTTCGCGCTGTTTTCCTCGTCGCGGCCGGGCCCGGTGCATATCGAGATTCCGACCGACGTCATGGTCAAGCCTGCCGATGGGATCGCGGCGGTGCTGAGCAATGCCGCGCCACCGGCTGCCGGGGCGACGGCCATCGCCGCGGCGGCCAGCCTTTGTGCGGCGGCTCGGCACCCGCTCATCCTGGCCGGCGGCGGCGCCAAGCGCGCCGAGGATGCGCTGCGGCGCCTGGCCGAAAGGCTGGGCGCGCCGGTCGTCGAGACGACCAATGCGCGCGGCCTGCTCCACCGCCATCCGCTCTGCGTACCGGCCAGTCCCAGCCTGAAAGCCATCCGCGCGCTGATGGGCGAGGCCGATCTGGTCATTGCCGCCGGCACCGAGTTCGGCCCAACCGATTATGACGGCTATGGCGATGGCGGATTTGTCCTGCCGGCCAATCTGATCCGCATCGACATCGGCGCCGATCAGCTGGCGCGCCGTCCGGCGACGGTGGCCATCCAGGCCGACTGCGCCGAGGCGATCGAAGCCTTGCTTGCCGCGCTCGGCTCGGTCGACGCGGGCAGGCAGGACGGGAAGAACCGCGCCGCGGCGGCGCGAAAGGCGGCTCGCGCCGAACTGACCCCCGTCCATGCGGCGCAGGTCCATGCGGTGGAAGCCATCCGCGACGCCCTGCCGGGCGCGATCATCGTCGGCGACTCCACCCAGCCCGTCTACGCGGCCAACCTCTATTACGATCACGACCGGCCGGGCGGCTGGTTCAACGCCGCCACCGGCTTCGGCGCGCTGGGCTACGGCCCGCCGGCGGCGGTGGGCGCGGCGCTCGCCATGCCCGACGCGCCGATCGTCTGCCTCACCGGCGACGGTGGCTTCCAGTTCACCTTACCCGAGCTCGGCGCGGCGCTCGATGCCGCGGCACCCGTTATCTTCGTCGTCTGGAATAACAGGGGCTATCGCGAGATCGAGACTTCGATGCTCGACGTCGGCGTGGAACCCGTCGGCGTGTCCCCGGCACCGCCGGATTTCTGCAAACTGGCCGAGGCCTATGGCATCGGCGCCGAACGGATCGCCGATACCGGCGCCTTACCACTCGCGCTGAAGCGCGCCCGGGCAACGGGGTTGCCGCGCGTCATCGAAATCACGGTCGAGTGAAGCTTCACGCGGCGTCGATTTTCCTACCTGCATCGTGGTCATTCGCCGGCTTGGCTTTTGCGCGGCAACAATCGCCGCTGCCCGACACATGCAAAGACGCGACGGCTGCCATGTCGAGATATCAATTGAGTGATCGCACGAAAGGCGCGACGCTTCGCGTCGGCGCGGCGAAACAAGCGACATAATCAAAAAAAGACAGGAGCGGTCCAGGATGACGGAAACACTTCAGGGCAGGCATATCGTTGTGACCGGTGGAACCGGTGCGCTCGGCGGCGCGGTCGTCGGCAAGCTGCTGGGCGAGGGCGCGGTCTGCCATGTGCCGAACGCCCATGCCGCGGCACCTTCGCATTTCCCTTTCACCACGCACGAGAACGTCAGGCTGGCGCACAATGTCGACCTCTCCGACTCCGCCAAGGTCGAAGCCTTCTATGCCCAGGTTCCCGCCCTGTGGGGATCGATCCATCTGGCGGGCGGCTTTGCCAAGGCGCCTGTGGAGAAGATCGAATCCGCCTCCTTTGCCGAGATGATGGACACCAATGCCCGCACCGCGTTCCTGTGCAGCCGTGCGGCGGTGCGCTCCATGCTGGCGGCGGGCACCGCCGGCCGCGTCGTCAATGTCACGGCACGCGCCGGGCTTGATCCGCGCCGCGGCTCGGGCATGGTCGCCTATGCCGCCTCCAAAGCAGCGGTCGCGGCGATGACGGTGGCCATGGCGGAAGAGCTGAAGCACCAGGGCATCCTGGTCAATGCGGTGGCCCCCTCGACGCTCGACACGCCGGCCAACCGTGCCGACATGCCGGATGCCGATTTCAGCAAATGGGTCAGCCTCGAAGCGGCGGCCGAGGCCATCGCCTACCTTGCCTCGCCCGCCAACCAGGCGATGAGCGGCACGCTGGTGCCGCTCTACGGTCGCGCATAACGCGCATAGTTGACTTCGACGATCCTCGGGCTGCGTCCGAGTTTCCGACAAAGAAGAACCCCGCCGGATCGCTCCGGCGGGGTTTTGTTTCGGGCCTGTGCGAAAGGGCGATTAGCTGCCCTGCTTCTTCAGCGCGGCGCCCAGGATGTCGCCCAGCGAGGCGCCGGAGTCGGTCGAGCCGTACTGGGCGACCGCTTCCTTCTCCTCGGCGATTTCCAGCGCCTTGATCGAGACCTGCAGCTTGCGGGTCTTCTTGTCGAAGGCGATGACGCGGGCGTCGACCTTCTGGCCGACGGTGAAGCGCTCGGGGCGCTGCTCGTCGCGGTCACGGGAAAGGTCGGAGCGCTTGATGAAGGTCTCGATGCCGCTTTCCACCAGCCGCACTTCCAGACCGCCATCCTTGACGCCGATGACCTCACAGGTGACGACGGCGTTCTTGCGCAGCTCGCCTGAAGTCGCCGCTTCGCCAACCGTGTCGCGGGCCAGCTGCTTGATGCCGAGCGAGATGCGCTCCTTCTCGATGTCGACGTCGAGCACCTGCGCCTTGACCATGTCGCCGCGATTGTACTCCTCGATCACCTGCTCGCCCGGACGGGTCCAGTCGAGGTCGGAAAGGTGCACCATGCCGTCCACGTCGCCTTCCAGGCCGATGAACAGGCCGAACTCGGTCTTGTTCTTGACCTCGCCCTCGACCTGGCTGCCGACCGGATGGCTGCGAGCGAAAGCCTCCCACGGGTTCTCCAGCGTCTGCTTGAGACCGAGCGAGATGCGGCGCTTGGCCGGATCGACTTCGAGCACCACGACATCGACTTCCTGCGTCGTCGACAGGATCTTGCCGGGATGCACGTTCTTCTTGGTCCACGACATTTCCGAAACGTGGATAAGGCCTTCGATGCCCGGCTCCAGCTCGACGAACGCGCCGTAGTCGGTGATGTTGGTGACGGTGCCTTTGATCTTCTTGCCGATCGGGAACTTGGTGCCGATCTCCGACCACGGATCGCTCTCGAGCTGCTTCATGCCGAGCGAGATACGGTGCGTTTCCTGGTTGATGCGGATGATCTGCACCTTGACCGTCTGGCCGATGTTGAGGATCTCGGTCGGATGGTTGACGCGGCGCCATGCCATGTCGGTGACATGCAGCAGGCCGTCGATGCCGCCGAGGTCGACGAACGCACCGTAGTCGGTGATGTTCTTGACCACGCCTTCGACAACCTGTCCCTCTTCGAGGTTCTGCACGATTTCCGAACGCTGTTCGGCGCGGCTCTCCTCGAGCACGGTGCGGCGCGACACCACGATATTGCCGCGGCGGCGATCCATCTTGAGGATCTCGAAAGGCTGCGGGTTGTGCATCAGCGGCGAGACGTCGCGGATCGGGCGGATGTCGACCTGGCTGCGCGGCAGGAACGCCACGGCGCCGTCGAGGTCGACGGTGAAGCCGCCCTTGACCTGGTTGAAGATGACGCCTTCGACGCGCTCACCCTTGGTGAACTTCTCTTCGAGACGCACCCAGCTCTCTTCGCGGCGAGCCTTCTCGCGCGACAGCATGGCTTCGCCAAGCGCGTTCTCGATGCGCTCGACATAGACTTCGACCGTGTCGCCGACCTTGAGGGTGGATTCCTTGCCCTTGGCGCCGAATTCCTTCAGCGGCACGCGGCCTTCGACCTTGAGGCCGACGTCGATGATGGCCATGTCCTTTTCGATCGCGGTGATCGTGCCCCGGACAACCTGGCCCTCGCCGGAATGGCCGGCGGTGAATGATTCTTCGAGCATGCTCGCGAAATCATCGCGAGAGGGATTTGCTACAGACATTGTTTCTCCTGGAATGCCCCGCATCTTTTTAGCGGAGCGTGCGCCGTGGGTTAGCGTTGCGTTGGCCTGCCGGCGTTCCGGGCAAAGAGCCCTTGGCCGCTTAAGGCGGCAAGTCCGGCGCATGAAGAATGCTGGCAGGCTGGTTCGTGCCCGATATGGGTATTTCCTTCGCCTCCAGCAACGGAAGCACAAGGGAAACCCGGATCAGGCCTTGTTTCCCTTGGACAGCACGTCGTCGATGACAGTTCTGGCCGCGAGAAACGCGGCTTCTATAGCCATTTCGCTGGTATCAAGCAAGTGCGCGTCGGGGGCAGGCTTCAAGGGCGAGTCGGCGCGGCCCATGTCACGCTCGTCGCGGCGCCGGATATCGGCGAGGATTTCGGTGAAATCAGCCGTGCCGCCGATGCTCTCGATCTCCGCCAGCCGGCGCCTTGCCCGCACCTCGGCGCTCGCGGTCACATAGAGTTTGATGTCGGCATCGGGGCACACCACGGTGCCGATGTCGCGACCGTCGAGCACGGCACCCGGAGGGGATTTGGCAAACTCGCGCTGTTTCTCCACCAGGATGCGCCGCACCGTTGGAAACACCGCGACCTTCGAGGCCGCTTCGCCAACCGCATGCGCCGACAAGACGGCCCGGTCGAGCTTCGCCAGGTCGACTTGGCGCGCGGCCGTCTCGGCCGCCGAGACATTGTCGAGCGGCAAGCCAAGCCGCAGCAAGGCATGGGCGACGGCACGGTAGGTGAGGCCGGTGTCGAGCAGGTTCAGTCGGTAGTGATCGGCCAGACGCCGGGCGAGGGTGCCCTTGCCGGCTCCGGCCGGACCGTCGATGGCGATGGTGAAGACGTGTGTCATTGGCAGGCCAGCATACCTGAAACCGAACAGCGTAGCGGTCCGGAGAGAGCTTGCGATCCGTCGCGCCCCCCTCTGTCCTGCCGGACATCTCCCCCCCAAGGGGGGAGATTGGCAGTTCCGACGCCTCGCTCACTTCTGCAACGCGGGCGATTTGCGAAGGCCGCTGTGACGGCTGATCTCCCCCCTCGTGGGGGAGATGTCCGGCAGGACAGAGGGGGGCGCTGTTCTGCCGGCATTTCAGTTTGGCCCCAACCCATCAACTCTCACCCGATCTCCGCCCCAAGCCCCGTCATCAGGCTCATGAACTCCGGGAAACTTGTCGCGATCATGTTGGCGTCGTCGATGGTCACCGGCTTCTCGGTCGCCAGCCCCATGATCAGGAAGCTCATGGCGATGCGGTGGTCGAGATGCGTCTGCACGGTCGTGTCCGGGCCATTGGGATGGCCGCCGAGCCCCTTGCCGCCGGGCTTTCCGCGCACCGCGAGCGATGCCTCACCCTCTGTGCAGTCGACGCCGTTAAGCTTCAGTCCATTGGCGACCGCCGACAGCCGGTCGGATTCCTTTACCCTGAGTTCCTCCAGCCCCTGCATCAGGGTCTCGCCCTCGGCGAAGCTGGCGGCAACCGCCAGCACCGGATATTCGTCGATCATCGACGGCGCCCGTTCGGCCGGCACGGTGACGCCCTTGAGTTCGGAGTAACGCACGCGCAGGTCCGCGACATCCTCACCGCCGGCGTTACGCGGGTTCAAGATCTCGATCTGCCCGCCCATCTCCTGCAAAGTCAAAAGCAGCCCGGTGCGGGTCGGGTTCATCAGCACGTTTTCGATCACGATGTCGGAACCCGGCACGATCAGCGCGGCCACCAGCGGGAAGCCGGCCGAGGATGGGTCGCCCGGCACGGCGATCGTCTGGCCGGTGAGCTTGCCCTGGCCCTCGATGAAGATATGGCGCACGCCGCGCTCGTCGGTCTCGACCGACAAATTGGCGCCAAAGCCTTTCAGCATCTTTTCGGTGTGGTCGCGCGTCATGACAGGCTCGATGACGGTGGTGATGCCGGGCGTGTTGAGGCCGGCGAGAAGCACCGCCGATTTCACCTGCGCGGAGGCCATCGGCACGCGATAGGTGATCGGGGCGGCATGCTTTGGCCCATGCAGCGTGATCGGCATGCGGTCGCCGGGCGTTGCCTTCAGCACCTGCACGCCCATCTGGCGCAGCGGCTCCAGCACGCGGCCCATCGGCCGGCCTGACAAGGAAGCATCGCCGATGAAGGTCGTTTCCATGTCATAGGTGCCGACCAGCCCCATGGTCAGCCGCGAGCCGGTACCGGCGTTGCCGAAGTCGAGCGGCCCTTCCGGCTGCAGCAGCGCGCCGTTGCCGGTGCCGCGGATCACCCATTCGTCGCCGCGCTTCTCGATATGCGCGCCCATCGCCTTCATGGCGGCACCGGTGCGCATGACGTCCTCGCCTTCGAGCAGGCCGGTGATGCGGGTCTCGCCGGAGGCGAGCCCGCCGAACATGAAGGAGCGGTGCGAGATCGACTTGTCGCCCGGCACGCGCGCCGTACCGGAAAGCGCTTGACATTTACGGGCGGTGGCCGGCTTGGAAGCGGCGGCGTGAGACATGGAATTTCCCTGGACGGAATGCCGGCGGGCCGGCGCTTTTCATTTGTTGCGGCGGTCTCGTATCACGGTGGGCCGAAATGGTCATCCCCCATGGTCGACGCTTGACGCTAGGCCTTTCAACGCATGGTTTTGTGACGCCGGCTTTTGGCTTTGACAGCGCTGCAAACAGTGGTTAAGGGGACCACTCTTTTATCGACGAGGCTTGCCGTGGCAAAAACCGAACTTGGCACAAAGCGTATCGACCCTGAAACGGGTCGAAAATTCTACGACCTGAACAAGGACCCGATCGTCTCGCCCTACACCGGCAAGACCTATCCGCGTTCCTATTTCGAGGAAGGCAAGATCGCCGCCCTCGAGGAGGAAGAGGAAGTGGCCGAGAAGGAAGTGGACGCCGAGGACGAGGAGGGCGTAGAAGTCGTCTCGCTCGAAGAGGCTGACGAAGACGTCAAGGGCGACGATCTGCCCGATCTCGGCGACGACGAGGATGATGTCGACCTGGGCGACGACGAGGACGATACGTTCCTCGCCGACGAAGAGGAAGAGGACGACGATGTCGCCGACATGATCGGCGTCGGCGACGACGACGACGAGGTCTGACAAGGCCGGGAACGCAAGCGTTTGCCGGCTTTCGCAGCTTGTGAAGAAAAAGCCGCTGATGAAGGCTTGATATTGACGAAGGGCGGGGTTAGAAGCCGCCTGCACTAACGGCGCGGTCTCCAACCCGCGCCGGATCTCTTCGCCGGAAACGGCGCCGGTTGACTGCCGGAAGTGGGGCCATAGCTCAGTTGGGAGAGCGCTTGAATGGCATTCAAGAGGTCGTCGGTTCGATTCCGATTGGCTCCACCAAACAGTCACTTTTCCAAATTTCGGGGTTGTAGAAACCGGATTCAGCTTCGGAATTGTTGGACATCGCTGCCCGCCGCAGCCTGAAGCGCGCCGGTCAGGCGGTCGACGCGGCGGTTTCGTTCTGGCCGCCCGCTCCACTGATGCTGGGCTGCCTGCCGATTTCGCTGCCGTCGGGCGCGCCGGTGCTTACGCAATATGCGGCCATTGACTAAAACGGTTCCTGTTTGATTCGCTTTGAACGGGACCGTCATGAGCAAAGCCCTCACGTCCTTCGCCCTGGTCGCGGTGCTGACAGCGCTGCTCATGGCCTTGAGCCTGGTGGTGGCCAGGCACGGCTACCCCTACGGTGCGATCGGCGTCAGGCGCCTCGACGGCATTGCCGATGCCGGGATGTTCATACCACTCGCCGCCGTCTATTTCTTCAGCGCGCTGCTGATGATGATCCTGCCGATCAGAGCCGCCAGCATCGTGCTCACCCATGCAGCCGATGCCATCTTCTGGACCGTGATCGTGCTCCTTGCCTCCATCGTAGGCTGTCTCGTCGCCAGATGGGCATTCAGCCAGCGCGACGCCCTATGGGCGCTGCTGAACTGGCGGTTCCTGTTTGCGGCGGCTATCGTCGGTTGCCACTTCGTCATGAACGAGCTTCGCCGCAACGTGCTCTTGCGCAGTCTGTTTTTCGTCGTCTTCGCGGCGGCCACGCTGGCCTGCCTGTTCTGGTCGTTCACGCTCTGAGAGCCGTTTCCATCCACGTCCACAGGTAGGATGCCAGGCCGCGATCGACATGGATGCGCAGCCTGTCCCGGTGGCGGTAGACGATGGCACTGACGCCGGCGAAGGAAAGTGCGGCACTGGCGCTTTCCTTGTTTGGGTCGAGCGTTGATCCGCGCGCGATGAAAGCGTCGATGGCCGAGCCTTTGACCTCGAACACATGAAGTCCAGCGCTGATCGCCGTCACCGCGAAACCTTCCGCGTGCCAACCCGCGGCGATGGCGAGCGGTGTGCTCGACACGACGAGCAGGCGGTCGCGCGCCAGACGCGCCGCATAGCGGTCACCTTGCGCGCTGCCAAAGGCGCCCACGCCGTTGCCGTCCATGCCGGATATCCGCGCCCAGGCGTCGAGATCGCCGCTGACCAGCAATTGGTGAAGGCCGGGGATCGTGCGCGCCTCGAGACCCGGTGCACCGATGGTTGCCGACTGCCAGTCCGGCGCTACCGGCCATTTTTGGGCGAGATCACGCATTGAACCGGTCTCCTGCCGGGTCGAAGGCGCAAGGAGCGGCGATCGTCGCCGTCATCGCCTTGCCGAGATGTTGGATTTCGATCGTTTCGCCGTGGCGGGCCGCACCACTCTCGATCAGGCCGAGCGCAACCGGCCGGCCAAGCGTAGGGCTCCGGTAGCTCGATGTGACAAAGCCCTGGCTGCGCAGCTTGCCGCCGCTACGCTTGATGCCATGCGCGCCAGTTGGCAGCGGCGCTTCGCCGGACGGGACCGCCAGCCCGACCAGCTGCATGCGGTCGCCGCGCGAAGCCTCTTCGGTGAACAGCGAGCGGCGGCCGACGAATTCGGTCTGGCGCTTTGCCCGCGGGCCCTCGACGCCGAGGTCGTGCGGCAGCGTGGTGCCGTCGGTGTCCTTGCCGATCACGATGAAGCCTTTCTCGGCGCGCAGGATCATCAGCGCCTCGAGGCCGATGACGACCGCATCGAACGCCTGCCCGGCGTCGCGCAGGCGCGCCCACAAAGGCTCGGCGCGATCGGCCCGGATGGAGATCTCGTAGCTTCTGTCGCCGGTGAAGCTGACGCGGGTGATGCGCACCTCGTCGCCGTCATAGCTGCCCTGGCCGACCGCCATGTGCGGCAACTCGCCATCGTCGAGCGAAAGGCCGAGATCAACCGTTTCGAGCAGTTTCCGGGCGTTCGGTCCCGAAACGGTCAGGGTCGCCATTTCCGCGGTGGCGTTGTGGATGTAGACCGCGCCGCGCCCGAACCGGTCCTGGCGCCACTCCTCCAGCCGCGCATGCACGGCGGCCACGTGCGAGGACGAGCACGACACGACGAAGCGATGCTCGTCTAGCCGCACCAGCACGCCGTCGTCGAAGACCACGCCGTTCTCGGACAGCATGAAGCCGTAGCGGCAGCGGCCCGGCTTCAGTGTCGACATCGTGTTGTAATAGACGAAATCGACGAACGCGGCCGCCTTGGGTCCGATCACCTCGATCTTGCCCAGCGTCGAGCCATCGAACAATGCGACGGACTGGCGGGCGCGGCGGGCCTCCTCCTGGATCGAGCGATCCGCATCGCCGCCCCCATAATAGGCCGGGCGCAGCCAGCCGCCATACTCCTGGAACACGGCGCCGCTGGCACGATGCACGCTCTCCAGCGGCAGCCGCCGCACCGGCGCCATCAGTTCGCCGCTGCGCGCGCCGGCGAAGCTCGCCAGCGGAACCGGCGTGAACGGCGGACGATAGGTCGTGGTGCCGACTTCCGGCACCGTGCGGCCGGTGATCCCGGCCATCAGCGCCAGGCCCGGCAGGTTGGAGGTCTTGCCCTGGTCGGTCGCCATGCCGAGCGTCGTGTAGCGCTTCAGATGTTCGACCGAGACGAAATTTTCGCGCGCCGCCAGCTCTATGTCCTTCACCGTCACGTCGTTCTGGTAATCGATCCAGATGCGTCCCTTCGAACCCGGCGTTGGCCATGCCGCTACTATCCCGCTGGTCGCCTCCGTTCCGCTGCTGCGCGGCACTGCTGCCTTCGTCGGGCCGAGCGACGCGACGGCTTTCTGCGAACCGGCGAATACCTCCGACAACGAAACCGCGCCGGCGGCAGCTCCGGCCACCGCTATGGCCTCGACCGGGTCGCCCGGCAGGAAGGCCGCGCGCGCCTCGCTCCAGGCGAGCTTGCCCTTGGCCTGGCCGAAGAGATGGATGGTCGGTGTCCAGCCGCCCGACACCAGCACGCAATCGGCATCGAGCCTGGTGCCGTCGTCCAGCATCACACCCTCGACGCGCAGCTTGCCGGCCGCGGCGGTGAGCGCGCGGCCCTTGAGCATCCGCACCTTGGCGGGCGCGGCGGGCATACCGTCGCGCCTGATGTCGACAAGCGTGACGTCGGCGCCAGCCTCGGCGGCCGCCTCCGCCACTTCATAGGCGCTGTCATTGTTTGCGGCGACGACGATATGGCGGCCGGCCAGCACCGCATGGCGCCTGAGATAGCTGAGCGCTGCGTCCGCCGAGAGAATGCCCGGCAGGTCATTGTTGGCGAATGGCAGGGGCCGCTCGATGGCGCCCGTCGCCAGCACGATCCGGCGCGGCCTGACCCGCCACAGCGTGTCCGGCCGGCCGTCGAAATGCCGCTGGTTAAGCCCGACCAGATTATGGTCGTAGATACCGAAAGCGGTGGTCGAAGGCAGGACCAGGTGACCGCCGGCGGAAAGCCCGCAACCGTCTCCTCGACCCAGATGGCGGCCGGTTTGCCGTCGATCTCGCCAACTCGGTGACCGAGCGATCCGCCGGGCTTTTGCTGGTCGTCGACCAGCATGACGGACCGGCCTGCGCCGGCCGCCAGCCTTGCCGCTGCCAGCCCGGCCGGTCCGGCGCCGATCACCAGCACGTCGCAATGGTGGTTGATCTGGTCGGCCCGGCCGGGCGACGTCCAGTCCTTGTCTACCTGACCCAGTCCCGCCATGGCGCGAATGCGTGGCTCGAACATGTGCCAGTCCGGCCACATGAAGGTCTTGTAGTAGAAGGCGGCCGGAATGAAGCGGGAAAAGCGGTCGAGGAAGGCGTTGCGGTCGGCCAGCGCATTGGGTGTCGCGTTGACGCTTTTGGCGACCAGCCCGTCGCGCGCCGGCTCGGTCGTCGCACGCGTGTTCGGCGTCGTCTGCGGGCCGCTGATATCCACCAGCGCGTTCGGCTCTTCGACGCCCGCGCCCCAGATGCCGCGCGGCCGGTGGTATTTGAAGCTGCGGCCGACGACCGCGACATCGGCGGCCAGCAGCGCGGAGGCGATGGTGTCGCCGGCGAATCCCTGCACGGTGGCGCCGTCGAAGCTGAAGCGGATCGGGCGCGAGCGGTCGATGGCGCTGCCACCCGTGCTAAGGCGCGAGGCGGTCACGCCGCGTGCTCCCCGCCCAGGGCAACCGAAGACAGCACCTTGTGCGTAACCGTGTCCCGCTCCATGACGAAGAATTCGCCGCAGTTCATATGCACCCATATCTCGCGCGCCGCGCCTTTTGGGTTGGAGCGCAGATAGAGATAGTTGGCCCAATGCTCGATCGGCACCTCGGCGCCATCAGGCCTGACATTGCCGGCATCGCCGCCATAGTGGAATTCGGTCTCGTCGCGCGGGCCGCAGAACGGGCAAGGGAAAAGCTGCATGGCAAACCTCAGTCTTCGTCTTTATGCATGTCGTCGCCCTAAGGCCGCTCGGCGCTTTTGCGCGACATGCATCAATGCGCGATGCCGGAACCAGCCGCTTCGTCGATCAGCCGCCCGCTGGCGAAGCGGTCGAGATCGAAGGGGCGGCTGATGTCGTTGTGCCCGCCCGTTGCCAAAAGGTTCGCCAGAAGCGTGCCGCCGGCGGGGATCGCCTTGAAGCCGCCCGTGCCCCAGCCGCAATTGAGGAACAGATTGGGCAGTGGCGATTGACCGATGATCGGCGAGGAGTCCGGCACGACGTCGACGATCCCGGCCCATTGCCGCATCAGCTTCAGCTGGCCGAAGATCGGGAACATTTCCAACAGCCCCGCGATCACCCCCTCCAGCGTCGGCAGGTTACCGCGCTGGGCATAGGAGGGAGTGCGGTCGAGCCCGCCGCCGATGACGATCTCGCCCTTGTCGGACTGGCTGACATAGACGCCCGTGCCGGGCGACAGTACCACCGTGTCGAGGATCGGCTTGACCGGTTCGGTTACGCAGGCCTGCAGCGCATAGGAATTGATCGGCAGGCGGAAGCCGGCCTTGGCCGCCAGCACCGAGGAATGTCCTGCCACGGCCATGCCGATGCGGTCCGCGCGGATGGCGCCACGCGTCGTCTGGACGCCGCGGCAGCGCCCGCCCTCGACGATGAAGTCGGTGATTTCGCAGTTCTGGATGATGTCGACGCCGAGTCGGCTCGCGGCCCGCGCATAACCCCAGGCGACCGCGTCGTGGCGCGCGGTGCCGGCCCGGCTTTGCCAGATGCCGCCGAACACGGGAAAGCGCGCATTGGCCGTGAAATTGTAGATCGGCGCCACCCGGCGCACATCCTGGGGCGAAAACAGCTCCGCATCGATGCCGTTGATCTGCATGGCATTGACTGTGCGTGCCCCGATCTCCATTTCGGCGGTCGAGTGGCACAGGCTGACCATGCCGCGCTGCGACAGCATGACGTTGTAGTTGAGGTCCTTCGACAGTCCCTCATAGAGCCGGTGCGCCAGCCCATAGAGCTCGACGCTCTGCGGATAGTAATAGTTGGAGCGCACCACGGTCGTGTTGCGGCCGGTATTGCCGCCGCCGATCCAGCCCTTTTCCAAAACCGCTACTCTGGCGATGCCGTGATTCTTCGCCAGGTAATAGGCCGTCGCCAGCCCGTGACCGCCGCCGCCGATGACGACCGCGTCGTAGGACCGCTTCGGCTCGGGCGAGCGCCAGGCCGGCTCCCAGCCGGTCTGGCCGGCGAGGCCTTCCCTGAAGAGCGACAAAGCGGAATAGCGTCTGGTCATGGCGTCTGAAGAGGTTGGGTTCAATGACTGAGGCGTAATGCCATTGTACATATATGTCTAGTTCTTGCCGCGGTGTGAAAGCGGCGGCTGTTGCTAACGGCTGCGCGAAAGCGTTTCCTCGACATAGCGCGAAAAATCCTCGACGTCCTGCGCCGTGGGCTCCTGGCCGGTGAAGCTGCGCAGATAGGACGCGACGTGCGGCAGACGGCTGCTCATCGGTTCGTCGAGCTCGAGCGAGTAGTAGCCGATCTGCATGAAATAGAGCACGCGGGCGCGCACGAAGGCGTCTTCCTCGTCATAGCCGTGGCGCCTGAACATGTCGCGAATGGCGTCGACGCGCTCCTCGTCGGCCTCGTCGAGAGCCCGCCTGATGGCGGGCGATCGCCGGGCCCACGCCCTGATCGCGAAATCCAGCTGCGGATCGAACAGCTTCTCGTCCACCCAGCACTCGAAGATGCTCATCACCCCGCGGATGACGGTCGCGGAAGGCCGCGCGGCGCGTTCGACGATGAACCTTGTATTGGTCTGCCGCCAATAATCCAGCAATTGGTCGAGCAGGTCCTGGCGGCTCTTGAAGTACCAATAGAAACTGGAACGCGACACATTGAGCTTCTGGCCGAGCGTCTGCACACGGACGCTTTCGACGCCGTCCGAAATCAACGTTTCAAGCGCGAGCTTGAGCCAGTCTTCCCGGGTGACCTTGATGTTGCCGGTGGCGCCGGCGCGCTGGGTTGTCGTGTCGGTGGCTTCCATTGGCACGACGCATGACACGCCGCCCCGGGCAAATCAAGACTATGGACATAAATGTACAGACCCGTTTCGCGGTGATTGGAACGATGTGTCGCCGAACCTGTTGGGCCAAGGGCGATGCGCTGCGGGCAGCAGGTCGCGCGGGGCCGCGAACCGAGAGACTTTGTCGCGGCCGTCCGCGCAAAGCGTGCTTTCCCGCAGCGCAATTGTCTGGCAAATACAAATCACACAGATGCCGCCGCGCGGCGAACCAGCAGGAAAGACACGACATGGCACCGCTTCGACAGAACCTCATCGACGGCGAGTGGGTCGGCGATGCCGGCTCCCGCAACATCAACCCGTCCGATACCGGCGACATCGTCGGCGAATACGCTTCCGCAGGTGTCGAACAGGCGGCACAGGCGATCGCCGCGGCCAAGGCGGCCTTTCCCGCCTGGTCGCGCTCGGGTCTGCTGGTCCGTCACGCGGTGCTGAAGAAGACGTCGGACGAGATCCTGGCGCGCAAGGACGAGATCGGCCGCAACCTTGCGCGCGAGGAAGGCAAGACGCTGGCCGAAGGCATTGGCGAGACCATTCGAGCCGCCCAGATCTTCGATTTCTTCGCCGGTGAGACACTGCGCCTCTCGGGCGAAGTCGTGCCTAGCGTGCGGCCGGGCGTCGGTGTCGAGATCACGCGCGAAGCGGTCGGTGTGGTTGGCATCATCACCCCGTGGAACTTCCCGATCGCCATTCCCGCCTGGAAGATCGCTCCGGCGCTTGCCCACGGCAACACCATCGTCTTCAAGCCGGCGGATCTCGTTCCCGAGAGCGCCTGGACCATCGTCGACATACTGCACCGTGCCGGCCTGCCCAAGGGCGTGCTCAACCTCGTCATGGGCAAGGGCTCGGTGGTCGGCCAGGCGATGCTTGACAGCCCGGACATCAACGCCATCACCTTCACCGGCTCGGTTGGCACCGGCAAGCGCGTCGCCGCGGCGAGCGTCGAGCACATGCGCAAGTTCCAGCTCGAAATGGGCGGCAAGAACCCGCTGGTGGTGCTCGATGATGCCGACCTCGCTACGGCTGTCGATTGCGCGATCAACGGCGCTTTCTTCTCGACGGGCCAGCGCTGCACGGCTTCGTCCCGGCTGATCGTGACGAACGGCATTCATGACCGTTTCGTCGAAGCGCTCAAGGAACGGATGGACAAACTGGTCGTCGGAGATGCGCTCGACGCGCAGACCCAGATCGGTCCCGTTGTCGATGCGACGCAGCTCAAGCAGGACGAAGACTATATCGCCATCGGCGTCAGGGAAGGCGCCACGCTCGCCTTCGGCGGCGAGCGGCTTGACCGCAAGACGCCGGGCTTCTTCCTGCGGCCGGCGCTGCTGACCGATGCCACCAACGCCATGCGCAGCTCGCGAGAGGAGATTTTCGGACCTGTCGCCAGCGTCATCCGCGTCAAGGACTACGACGAGGCGCTCGCCGTCGCCAACGATACGCCATTCGGGCTGACGTCCGGCATCTGCACGTCCAGCCTCAAGCACGCCACGCATTTCAAGCGCAATTCGGAGGCCGGCATGGTGATGGTCAACCTGCCGACGGCGGGTGTCGATTTCCATGTTCCCTTCGGTGGCCGCAAGGGCTCGAGCTACGGTCCGCGCGAACAGGGCCGTTATGCCATGGAATTCTACACCACCGTGAAGACCGCCTACACATTCGCAGGCTGATCGGGGCGCAGGCTGATCGGGGCACCGGCTGACCGGGCCGGCGAAGCCTTCGCATGCACCAAGAGACGAGGCGATGACAGTTCAAGACAAGGATCTGACCTGGCTCAATCCGCCGCCGCATCATTCCATCGACGGCGATGCGGTTCATGTGCGCACCGGCAAGGAGACGGACTTCTGGCGCGAGACCTTTTACGGTTTCTGGCGCGACAACGGCCATTTCCTCTACAAGCGCGTAGAGGGCGATTTCACCGCGGAAGTCACCGTCAACGGACGCTATGAGGTGCTCTACGACCAGGCGGGGCTGATGCTCCGCCTCAGCGAAACGCATTGGATCAAGGCCGGCATCGAATACACCGACGGCGTGATGTACTTCTCGGTTGTCGTCACCAACGATGCCTCGGACTGGTCGTTGGCCACCATTCCGGCCGGTCCGGACGGCGTTACGATCCGGTTGACCCGCCATGCCGAGACCATCCGCGTCCAGTACCTGGATGTCTCCGACGGTCATTGGAAGCCGGTGCGGCTCGCCTACTTCCCGGTCTCGAAGGCGGTCGATGTCGGCATGATGTGCTGTTCGCCGCAGCGCGAAGGCTTCGAGGTCACGTTCACCGGCTTTTCGGTCGGCCCGCCGATTTCGCGGGACCTGCACGGCTGAAGCCCGCGCCAACGCCGACGGGACACAAGCGTCATCGCCTGGACCACGCCAGCCAGCGTGCCGCCAGATGCCTCCACAAAGGGGTGAACCGCGTTCGCCGGTAAGCGTCGCCGGCCATTTTGATGCCTTGCGCCTGTGTCGGGAAGGGATGGATGACGTCGGCCAGCGCGTGCAATCCCATGCCCGACCTGATGGCGAGCGACACCCCGTTGATCATCTCGCCGGCATGGGCGGCGACCACGGTCGCACCGAGGATGCGGTCTGATCCTTCCCTGACATGGATTTTGACGAAACCCTCTTCCTCGCCGTCCATCACCGCGCGGGCGACATCGTGCATCAGCACCGTATAGGTCTTGACCGGAATGCCGTCGCGGCGCGCCTCCACCGGATAGAGGCCGACATGGGCGATTTCCGGATCGGTGTAGGTGCACCACGGAACCACCAATTCGCTCAGCCTCTTGCGCCCGAGAAACAGGGCGTTCTGCACGACCATGCGGGCTGTTGCTTCAGCGGTATGCGTGAATTTGTAGTCGAGGCAGACATCGCCCGCCGCATAGATGCGCGGGTTTGAGGTCCTGAGATAGTCGTCCACCTTGATGCCTTTGGCATCGTGGGCAACCCCCGCCTCGTCGAGGCCAAGACCGTCGACATTGGGCGAGCGGCCTATGCCGGTGATGATCTCGTCGACGGAAATGGTCGTCGTGTCGCCGTCCCGCACCAGGTCGGCGAGCTTCTTGTCGCCTTCCCTGCGCACCGCCACCACTTCGGTGTTCAGTCGGACCTCGACCCCCTCGCGCGCCAGCGCTTCCGAAAGGATCTGCGCGGCGTCGCGTTCCTCGCCGGGCAGGAACATCGGATCGCTCTGCGCCAGGATGACCTTCGCACCGAGCAGGCAGAAGGCCTGCGCTGTCTCGCAGCCAAGCGGCCCGCCGCCGATGACCAGCAGCCGCTTCGGGCAGTCGACAAGGTCGAACATCGTCTCGTTGCTGAGATAGCCAGCCTCGACCAGGCCGGGAATGGATGGAAACTCCGGCCTCGCGCCTGTCGCGATCAGCGCCTTGCGGAAGCGCAGCGTCGTTCCCGCGACGGTCACGCAATCGCTTCCGTCGAACCGGGCTTCGCCGAAATGAACGTCGATGCCCAGCGCAGCAAGCGCCTCTGCGCTGTCGGCATGGCTGATCCGTTGCCGGATGCGCCGCATCCTGGTCATCGCGCGCTGGAAATCGACGCGAAGATGGTCCGGCGCATCGGCTCCGAAATTCTCGGCATCGCGCATGTCGGCATAGAGCCTGGATGTGCGGATGATCGACTTGGACGGGATGCAGCCGGTGTTGATGCACGTGCCGCCGATCAACCCGCGTTCGATCAGCGCCACTTTCGCGCCGAGGCTTGCCGCTTCGCTCGCCGCCGTCAGGCCGGCCGGCCCGGCGCCGACGACGACGAGATTGTATGCTCCGGTGGGCGGCGGGTTTCGCCAATGCGGCGGATGGGCGCCCCTGACCAACTCGACATCATTGTGGTCGGCCGGAAAACCGGCAGCTTTCGTCCTTTCAAGCGACATCGCGGCCATCCGGGCTTGCCGACTGCGACAGCCATCCGCCTGTGAACCCCGCCTTGTTCAGGCCGCGGCGGATGTACTGGTTGGAACGCATCAGCTCCCACACCAGGCGCGAGCGGTGGTTCTCGATCATCATCACCACGATGCCTTGGTCGAGGCCGAAATGGCCTTCCGACACCCAGCCGTCGCGGCCAAATTTTCGCCGGTTGGCCAGCGTCGGGTTGAAGCCGCTCGGCAGCCGGAAATTGTCGATCACCTGGGGGTAGCGATCCGCGAGATGGCGCAGCGCCGCCATGCAGATATCAGGCGCAAAAGGCAGCGACGCCGGATAGGACCACGGCGCGATCGTGCCGTCGTCCGGCCCGAAGGGCGCACCGCGCGCGACGTAGCCGGAAAACCGGCGCCGCCGCCGTTGTATGCTGCTGCGAAAGCCGCCCGGTCCGTCCCCGGCCGAAAGCCCCCAGAGGTTCTCTCCGTAGCCGTCATAGCCATACGGATTGTGCCGAGCATAGTCGCGGTGCAGGTAGGTCGAGCGGCGGCTGTTTTCGAAATAGTCCGAATTCTTCTCGCGCATGAAAGCGTCGCGGATGCCGGCGAAATCGATCCAGGCATGAGAGAACTGGTGCATGAACAACGGACCGCCATAAAGCACGTCGTAGCCGTAGATGTTTTCCCACTGATAGGTCGCCGTCCAGCCCGCGTAGCTGTCGTCGGACGTCGGGCTGTCGGGCGAGGCCATCGACAGGACATAGAGGATCGTCGCCTCATTGTAGCCTTCCCAGCCATAGTGGAGAAAGCCGCTCTTCGGTTTCCAGCCCTGTCGCAACGTCGGACTGCTGCCTTGCGCCCATCGCCAGTCGACGCGCCGGTAGAGCGCCTCGGCCAGCCGGCGGATTTCGGCTTCCTCGTCATCGTCGCCCCGGAAATAGGCGCCTGCCACGAGAATGCCGGCCATCAGCAATGCCGTATCCACCATCGACAGTTCGCAGCGCCACACCCGAAGTCCGGTGCGAATGTCGAGGAAATGATAGTAAAAACCCTTGTGGCCGGTGACGTCAGCGCCACTGCCTTGCGTGCTGGTCCAGAAGAAACGCAGCGCGGCGAGCGTCAGCTCCACCGCTGCTTCCCGCGCCATCCAGCCGCGCTCGACCCCGATCGGATAGCAGGAGAGCGCAAAGCCTACGACCGCGATGCTGGCCGGTGAATTCGGCCGCGACGTGTCGGCGACCAGCCCGTTTTCGGGGTTCACGTTTTCCAGAAAATAGCCGAAGGCCGCGCGCTGGAAACGATCCAGAAGGTCGTCGTCCGACAGGATGGCAGGCTCGACCTTAAGCAAATGCGGCAAGCTCCGGTCCGGTCGTCGCGATTGTCGCAGAAAGGTGCAGGAATTGCGCGCGGGCCGAACTGTCACGCCTGGTCATGTCTTCGCCCTCATTGTTGCCGTTGCCGGGTTCCGGCTTCGGCCACTGTACGCTTGTCCAGCTCCGTTGGTTGCTTCCTCACGCGCAATTGTAGTGGCTTGCCGCCAGCCGGAAAGCGCCGCACCACATCAGTAGGTGGCGCGGCCGCCGGAGACGTCGAAGACGGCAGCCGTCGTGAACGAACATTCCTCCGAGGCGATCCAGCAAATCAGCGCCGCCACCTCGTCGAGCTCGCCAAAGCGCGCCATCGGTATCTTGGAGAGCATGAAATCGATATGCTCCTGGCTCATCTGCTTGAAGATCGCCGTGCGCACCGCCGCCGGCGTGACGCAGTTCACGGTTATGCCGGTCTTGGCCAGTTCCTTGCCGAGCGATTTGGTCAGGCCGATCACCGCGGCCTTGGATGTGCTGTAGGCGGAAGCGTTGGGATTGCCTTCCTTGCCGGCGATCGAGGCGATGTTGACGATGCGGCCGTAATTGCGCTCCAGCATGTGCGGGACGAGCGCCTTGTTGCAGTAGAAGACACCGTTGATGTTGATGTCGATGACCAGACGCCAGTCCTCCACCGGATAGTCCCAGGCGGTCATGTTGGGACCGGTGATGGCGGCGCTGGTGATCAGGATGTCGACCCCGCCATGCGCCTCGATCGTCGACCGCGCCGCCCGATCCACCGCCGCCGGGTCGGCGACATCGACGGTCTGGCCATGCAGCGCTGGGATCGAAGCCCTGGCCGCTTCGATCTGGGCGGGATCGCGGTCCCAAACCGAAACGCGCCCGCCTTCTTGGACCAGCCTCTGTGCGACGGCGAGGCCGATGCCGGATGCGCCGCCCGTAATCACCGCCGAGCGTCCGGCAAACCGTTCCGCGAAAATCGTCGGCATCTCATTTTCCCCTGTCCTGGCGCAAATCGGCTCCGCTCGGCGAAACCATGTTCGGGGGTGACTGTGAGGTCGCCGCCGGCCAAGTTCAAGCCGGCATGCACCTCGATCGTCTGGGCCAATCCCTGAGGCGCGTTATGCCGGGCTCCCCTCAATCTGCCTGCCCAGCGCTTGCACCATCGCCACCAGCGCCGGGCCTATTTGTCCGAGCGGAACAGGAAGAACTGCAGGAACAATTCCCGCTCGGTGGTGATGTCGAGCTTCTCATAGATGCGCCGGCGATGGTTCTTGACCGTGCCGACGGTGATGCCGAGCCGCTCGGCAATGTTGGCGGTCGGATGGCCGGCCAGGATCAATTGCACGAGCTCTCTTTCCCTGAGCGACAGTTCCGGCCACAGGCTCGCCGGGATTGTGGGCTGCTGGCGCGGTGAGGCGCCGGGGCTGGACGGCGCCGAGCTGCGCGAGAAATCGCTTCCGCGCGTCTTGATGTCGAGCGCGTGCAGCGCCTCGAACACCGGCAGCCGCTCAGCCAGCAGGGCGATCTCGTTGTCCTTGAACGCCGTGGTCGAACGATCGAGGAAAATGCCGAGGCACCAGTCGCCGCCATCGGCCAGCATGATGCCGACTTCATCGCAGATCTCCGATTGCGCGAGGAAGCCGGCTATGTACTGGCCGCGTTTGGCCTCGTCGTCGGCCAGCCGCTTGAGCGGCATGATGCCCAGCCGGCGCTCGCGCCGCCAGGAAGCGTAGAAGGGGTCGAACACGTAGTAATTATCAAGATAGCGCCGCACCATCTCGTCGGAGAAGCGCCGGTGCTTGACGAATTGCGGCGTCTGCGTCGCCGAATAGCGCGTCACCGTCACCAGGTCATGCGCGATGTCGGCGCCGATCAGGTCGATCAGGCAGTCGACATGCCTGTCGGTGCCGGTGGCGGCGATCGCCATGGCGAGCGGCGCCCAGATGTTGCCCATGCGCATGCCTCTTTTTCGGCGACGAGCTCCCGCCCGTCATTGTGCCTTTAGGCATATGGCGCGACCCGGTCCCGCGAATCTAGCCTGTGGTCATGCTCGGCAAGGGAAGGCGACCCGTGGACCATATCTCTACCAATCCCATCGTCATCGGCATCGACGCCGGCGGCACCATGACCGACACCATCCTTGTCGATCAGGACGGCCGCTTCAAGATCGGCAAGTCGGCAACGACGCCGAGGAACGAGGCCGAGGGGTTCCTCGCCTCGGCCGAGGACGCGGCGGACGCCTGGGGCATCTCGCTCGAGGCCCTGTTTTCGGGCGTCAATGTGGTGCTCTATTCCGGCACCGGCATGCTCAACACGCTGCTGTCGCGCACCGGCAGGAAACTCGGCCTGATCACCACCAAGGGCCTTGAGGACATGATCCTGATGGGTCGCGGCCTGCAGGCCTGGGCTGACTATTCCTATGCCGACCGGCTGCACGCTGTGACACATCATCATCCCGATCCGCTGGTGCCGCGCCGCCGTACTCACGGCGTCACCGAGCGCATCGATCAGTTCGGCGACATCATCCTGCCGCTCTACGAACATGAGGTCCGTGCCGCGGCGAAAAAGCTGATCGCCGACAAGGTCGAGGCGGTCTGCATCATGACGATCTTCTCGCATGTCAATCCGGTGCATGAGAAGCGCATCGCCGAGATCTGCCGCGAGGAGATCGCCGCCGCCGAAGCCGACATCCTGGTCTACAGCAGCCATGAGGTGCGCCCGGTCATCCGCGAGCAGTCGCGGCTGAACTCGGTGCTGATCGAGGCCTACGCCACCTCGCGCGGCCGCAAGCAGCTCAAGGGGATCGAGGACGTCTCGAAGAAATACGGCTTCAGATATGGCGTCCAGACGCTGCTCTCCTTCGGCGGCCTCACCTCGATCAATCATCCGCGCCTGCACGAAACCATGATCTCGGGTCCGATCGGCGGCATTCTGGGCGCGGCTTATGTCGGCAAGCTGATCGGCAATGACTCGCTGATCTGCTCCGACATGGGCGGCACCTCCTTCGACATGGGCGTCATCACGCGCGGCCAGACCCGGATCGAGAACGAGCCGCTGATGGACCGGTTCAAGCTGAATGTGCCGACGCTGCATCTCGACACGATCGGCGCCGGCGCCGGCATGATCCTCAAGGTCGATCCGCTGACGAAGAAAGTCTCGCTCGGGCCGGAAAGCGCCGGTGCCGATCCCGGCCCGATCTGCTTCGCCAGGGGCGGCACCGAGCCGACCATCGCCGATTGCGACGCCATCCTCGGCCGGCTGAACCCGCATTATTTCCTCGGCGGCAAGGTCGTGCTGCAGGTCGAGAAGGCGCGCAAGGCCTTCGAGGAGAAGTGCTCCCGTCTGCTCGGCGTCGGCGTGGAGGAAGCCGCCGAAGGCATGATCGACATGCTGGAGGCCGACGCCAACAACGCGCTGCGCCGCGTCATCTCCGGCCAGGGGATCCACCCTTCGGAGTTCACATTGCTTTCCTATGGCGGCTCGGGGCCGTTGCATCTGGCCGGCTGCTCCAGGGGCATCGGCTTCAAGGATATCATCACCTTCCAGTTCGCGGCCGCTTTCTCCGCCTTCGGCTGCACCACGGCGGATTTCATGCGCCGGCATTCGGTATCCACGCAGATCGACATCGGCGCGCGCGCAAGCGAGGCCGAACTGCTGGCCTTCGGTGCCAGAGTGACCGCGGTCTGGGACGATCTCACCAGGGCCGCGGTCGACGAGATGGTGGCCGACGGTCATGCGCTGGACAAGATCAGGACGGTGCCGTTCCTGATGATGCGCTATACCGGCCAGCTCGAGGACGTCGAGGTGATGGCGCCCCTATCGGCCATCAATTCGGCCGACGACATGCGCAAGGTCATCGACGAGTTCGAAGCGGTCTACGCCAAGGTCAACCATCGCGTCTCGCGTTATGGTGAAGCCGGCTTCTCGATCACCGAACTCGGTCTCATCGCCACCGCCGACAAGGTCAAGCCCGTGCTGCTCAAGCGGCCGCTCGGCGCCTCAAGCCCCGCATCCGCGCACAAGGGCGTGCGCGAGGCCTATATTGGCGGCCGCTGGCACAAGGCCGATCTCTACGAGATGGATCTTCTGCTGCCGGGGCATGAGGTGACCGGCCCGGCCATCATCGAACACCCCGCCACCACCCTCGTCGTCCATCCGCGGGACCGTGTCTTCGTCGACGAATGGACGCTGCTCCACTACTCCCACGCTTGAGAGGGCGAACGCCATGCTGGACAAACCCGCCTCCGCCCTGCGCCTCCGCGAGCGGCTGATCGAATCCGAACGGCTCATGGACGAGACCGGCTGCTATGACGGCATCACCGATCTCGAACTGCGCAACCAAGATCCGCTGAAGTTCGAGACGCTGCACACCAAGCTGCGCGCCTACTGCGTCTCGGCGCGCGAGATGGCGCGTCGCATCTCGGCTTCGCCCGGCGTGCGCGAGGTCGGCGAGATGGTCGTCGCCATCTACACGCCCGAGGGCGACGCGATCGCGCTCTCCAACGGCATCATGGTGCATGTGCACACGATGAGCCGCTTCATCAAATGGATGATCAGACAAGGCTACGAGGAAAATCCCCGCATCGTCGACGGCGACATCTTCGCCAACAACGACGCCTTCATCGGCACCGTGCAGGTGCCCGACGTGATGGACGTGGTGCCGATCTTCCACTCGGGCAAGCTCGTCGGCTGGGCCGGCGCCGTCTGCCATGAGCTGGAGGCCGGCGGCATCACGCCGGGCGGCGACGTGGCGCTGGCCCAGGAGCGCTTCACCGAAGGCCTGTTCGTCTGTGCCGAAAAAGTCGGCCAGAACGACGAACTGCGGCGCGACTACGTGATCCGCTGCGAGCGCAATCTGCGCATGCCCATCTACTGGGTGCTGGACGAGAAGGCCAAGGTCGCCTCCTGCATCGACATGCGCGAAAGCGTCAAGGCGCTGATCGACGAGATCGGCCTCGACTACTGGATGAAGGTGTCCAAGGAATTCATCGAGGAGGGCCGCCGCGCGCAACTCGCCCGCACGCGGCAACTGACCGTTCCCGGCATCTATCGGGGGCATACTTTTTACGGTCACGTCACCAAGGGCAAGCCGGGCTACCAGCCGCTCGGCGACCCCGACTGGCTCTACAACATTCCGATCGAAATGGAGATCACCACGGGCGGCAAGATCATCATGGATTTCGAGGGCACGCAGCCCTGGGGCTACCATTCCATGAACTGCACGCCGGCCGGCATGGATGGCGGCATGTTCGTGACGCTGACCCAGCACATGAATTTCGAAGGCCTGGTCAATGACGGCGCCTGGATGGCAACGGAGCTCAAGCTGCCGCATGGCACCTGGACCAATCCCGACAATGAGATGGTGGCGACGGCCACGTCCTGGGCGCTGCTCCTGCCGGCCTATGGCGTTTTCCAGCGGCTCCTGTCGAGATCATTCATCGCCCGCGGCTTCGTCGAGGAGGCCTTCGTCGGCCAGGTCAACAGCCCGATGATCGAGATGGGGGGAACCAGCCAGTACGGCACGCTGTTCGGCATGGCGCATTTCGAATGCGCGGCCGCCGGTTCCGGCGCGCTTGCCATCAAGGACGGGCTGGACACCGCCTATGTCGGCTGGAACCCTGAATCCGACATGGGCAACATCGAGATCTGGGAACAGAACATGCCGATGGTCTATATCGGCCGCTCGATCGTTGCCAATTCCGGCGGCGCCGGCAAATATCGCGGCGGCTGCGCCTTCCTGTCGACCTGGCTGGTCAGCAAGACCGACCATCTCCGGCTGGTCACCTCGGAACACTCCTCGCGCGTCTTCGACAATGGCGGGCTCTGCGGCGGCTATCCGGCGCCGACCTGCCAAAAACACCGTGCGGTGCGCGACAGCAACATCTTCGAGCTCGCACAAAAGGGCGCGCCGCTGGCGCACCATACCGGCACCAATCCTTATCGTTCCGAACTCGAGGTCCGGCTCGAAGGCCAGCACGTGACGATGGAAGGGCCCTATATCACCGCGCCCCACAAAACCGGCGACGTGTTCACCCATTCCTACAATGGCGGTGGCGGCTATGGCGACGTGCTGGAGCGCGACCCGCTCAAGACGGCATCGGACGTCGAGAACGGCTATCTCACCAGGGAAGCTGCCGAAAATGTCTTCGGGATCGTGCTTGACGAGGATGAGGACGGCTATCCCGTCGCCAATCTCGAAGCCACCAAGCGCCACCGCGCCGAGATGCGGTCGCGCCGGCTCGCTCGGGCCAGGCCGGTCTCGGAGTGGATGGCCAAGGAGCGCGAGCGGGTGAAGGCGGTCGATTTCGCGCCCGAGGTGAAGAAGATGTATGCCAGCGCCATCAAGCTTTCGCCGCGCTTCACCAGGGATTTTTCAACCTTCTGGGATGTCGATGCCAAATCGACCTTCGGCGTGGAGTAGGGACCATGACCTCATACAGCAAGGAAGTCATCGCCGATCTGGTCGCGGGCACCCTGCCTTGGCCGCAGACGCGCCGCGTCATGAGCGCCTACAAGGACGACGACCGGTTCTTCAAATATGTCGCGGTGCTGCAGGACCGCGTCGGCTGGAGCGATCCGATACTGCTCCCCGTGGGCGACCACCTCTTCATCTGCCAGAGCGGCGATGGGCGGGTAACCCGTTGCGAATGCGGCCATTCCTTCGGCGACTACCGCAAGAACTGGAAGCTGAAGGCTTCGATCCTCGTGCGCGACAGCGAGGAGGCGCTGCGCGAGATCTATCCCAACAGCGACCTGCCGGATCCCGAATGGATGGAAATCCGCGAGTTCATCTGCCCGCAATGCGGCACGCTGCACGAGGTCGAGGCCGCGGCGCCGGGTTATCCCATCGTGCATGATTTCGAACCCGACCTGGAAGGTTTCTACCGCGACTGGCTGGGCAAGCCGCTCGAGCCGATGGACAAGGAAAGCTGATGGCAAGGACACAAGTTTCGTCACCGGCTCCGAAGGTTATGTTGGCCTATGAAGTTCAGATACTCTCGGGACTGATGGACCGTCCCGTGCCGCGCGGAGGCCATGCCCGATGACAAACCTTTCCGGCCGCGGCGCAATCGTCACCGGTGGCTTCTCCGGAATGGGCCTGGCGATTGCCACGGCATTGGCGCAGGCCGGCGCCAATGTCGCCGTCGGCTCCTATGTCGCACCTGGCGGCGTGGAGAGATCCGACGCCGCCTACTATCCCGGCGACGACGAGATAGAGCGCGTGCGTTCGGCTCTCGGCGCGCATGGAACGAGGATTTACGCCGCCCATCTTGACGTGCGCGACAGCGACGTCACGAACCGTTTCGCGGCCGACGCCCAGGCGGCGGTCGGTCCTGTCGACATCCTGGTCAACGCCGCCGGCACCACGGCCGAGCAGCCGGTCTGCGGCCATTCCGACGCGCTGTGGGACAAGATCGTCGACACCAATCTCACCGGCGCCTTCCGCGCCACCCGCGCTGTGCTGCCCGGCATGATCGAGCGCGGCTGGGGCCGCATCGTCAACATCGGCTCGACCGCCGCCTCGGTCGGCTGGAAGGACAATCCCGCTTACTGCGCCTCCAAGGCCGGTCTCCTCGGCCTCACCCGTTGCGTGGCGCTCGAAGGGGCGGCGCATGGCGTCACCTGCGTCATGATCAGCCCGACATGGGTCGAGACCGAACTGATGCGCCGCAACGTGGCGCAGGTCGTCGAGCGCGAGGGCAAGGGCCGCACGGCCGAGGACGCGATGGCCGAGATCGCCAGGGGCAACCCCCAGCAGCGCATTCTCCAGCCGCAGGAGATCGCGGCGCTGGCCGTGTTCCTCTGCTCGGATATGGCCAAGGGCATCACCATGGAAAACATACAGGTCACCGGCGGAGCACTTTGGTAGCGCGCACGGCTGTTTGCGGGCCTCGATGGAGAGGCCGGCAATGGAAAGAGAAGTCCGATCCCGTCCGGGCGTGTCCCGGACCTGATCTCTCGGCGCTCGCCTGGCTGTAAGACAAGGTGACCGCATTTGCCATTGAGCGCGCGGCGCGATAGGTTATATTGCACTGCACAATGGAGATGCCGTCGATTGCACCCTTCTTACGGAGATGCCTGCCGGCTACGCGGCGGTCCGGGGTAGGCTCGGCGAGAACCTGAGATGAAGATTCCAAAGTCCTTGCTGGTCGATCCCGAGAGGAACTCGGTCTACGGCAGTTTTGCCGTTGCCGTTTCGGTCTGGGCATTCTCCTACTCCGTCATATTCGGCCAGGTGCTGATCCTGGCCTATTATGCGGTGTGGCTGCCCCTCATCATGGTCGACTACAGGCGGTTCCTGCGGCATCTGTCCAGCGCCTGGCTGCCATTGTCGTTCGCGGCCTATGTATGCTTCTCCGTCTTCTGGTCGGACGCTCCCGGCATCACCGCGAGAACGGCCGTCCAGTACTTCTCCCACATCGCCTGCGCCTATGTCGCGGCGCGAGCCGTCAGTGTGCGGACCCTGACGATAGGCGCCCTGGTCGGCATATTCGTCGTCCTGCTCTACTCTCTCAAGGTCGGGGCCTATTCCGAGGACGTCCTCGACGGCACCTATAATTTCGTCGGCGCCTTCGCCTCAAAGAACCAGATCGGCTTCGTCGCCTCGCTCGGCATCTATTTCAGCGTCGTCTTCATCGCCTTCCTCAGGCACGGCCGGCTGAGCCTGTTCCTGACCGTGCCGGTGGTGCTTTTGTCGGCCTATCTGCTGGTCATCTCGCATTCGGCCACCTCGATGGCCTCGACACCGGCGGTGCTGGCGCTGGTGATGCTGCTTGCCATGAGCAAGGTGCTGTCGCGACGCTACCGCCGGGTGATCTTCCTGGTCGGCACAGGCATGCTGGTCGTCGCTATCCTTGTGGCGCTGAATCTCGGCCTCATGGACTTCGTCCTCGGCCTGTTCGGCAAGGATTCGACGCTCACCGGGCGCACCTATCTGTGGGAGCAGGGCTGGAACGCCGCGCAGAGGGCGCCCATGCTCGGCGTCGGCTATGCCGCATACTGGGTCCAGGGTTTTGCCGAGGCCGAGCGCCTGTGGAACGAGTTCTACATCACCACCCGCACCGGCTTCCACTTCCACAACACCTACATCGAAGCCCTTGTCGAACTCGGCTTCGTCGGGGCGACGCTGGTTTCGCTGGTCATCCTGCGCACGCTTTACGGCCATGTCTCGGCGGTCGCGTTCGGAACATGGCGGGCGGATTCGGTCGTTCTGGCCGGCGTCATGGTGCTGCTCCTGATCCGCTCCTTCGTCGAGGTCGAGATCCTCAACCCCTACATCATGGGTTCCTTCCTGATGTATTTCAGCTTCTTCAAGCTGGCGCGACTGCCCGTTGCCCGTCCTCGCCTGTCTGCGGCAAGGATCGAAGAGGCAAATGCCGCCAGAGGCTGGAGCGGCCCCGAGCCTGGCACGGACGCCGCTCGATGAATACCGATCGGTTTCCCGTTTGGGATTGCGTCAAAGCAAGGCGATAGAGCGGCTGGCGATTCCCTCAAACGCCGCCCCGCTCCAGCAATTTCAGGAAAGTGTGTACGGCTTCCCCGGGAAACGCGCGCAGCGCTTTCCGTCCGGAATTGCGCAAAAACAAAGGGATAGAGCAGCTCACCGTTTTCGTGAACGGTGAGCTGCTCTTATCTCGGCCGTTCGACCACTTACTGGCTGGGCATTGGCGCCAGCTTGACCTTGATCACATCGCCCGGCAGCACCGGCGTGTCTTCCTTGACCGCAATCTCGCTCGTCTTGCCGTCGGCAGCGCGCAGCAGTGAATAGATCAGGGTGGGCTCTTCGTTGGTTGCGCTGGCGGCCACGGTGGCGGGATCGGTGGCCTGGGCCATCAATCCTTTCTGCATGTTGACCCTCAGCGCGGCCTCGTTCAGGTCGGCTTCGGTCTGCTGCCGGTCGGCGGCGAGGCTCGAGCTCAGCGTGTTCTGGGCATCGATGGCATCCTGCGTTGCCTTGCTGATCGCTTGCTTGGCGGTGAGGATGGCCGTTTCGTAGTCCAGGATCTTGCCCTGAAGGTCGGTGACGGACTGCTGCGAATCCAACAGTCTTGCGTTGGCGACCAGACCTTTCTGGGCCAGCGGACCGATGCTGGTGAGTTGCTGCTGCGCCAGGTCGACCTGCTTCTGCTGGTTGACGATCTTCTTCTGCAGCGATTCGATCTCGGCCTGCAGAACTCCTTTCAGATCGCTGAGCGCCTCGAGCTTCAGCTTCAGCGCCTTCTGGTCAGCCGTGAGGATCGTCATCTCGTCCGCGACGATGGCCTGCAGTCTCGGATCGCCCTCGACCTCCTTCGGCACGTCGAAGCTCGACTTGCCCGCAAGGTCGGCATCGATGCGCGCGCGCTTGACGATCAGTCGAACGCGCTGATCGTCATATATGTCGAAATTGCCTTTGGCGGTGACCAGGTCCTTGCCGAGCTGCGGGCCGTAGTCGGCGCTTCGCCGGATGCCGCCGGCGATGCTGACCGCCTTCAGCACCGTAAGATCGGGCACATAGGGGAATTGGCCGGGGTTCTGCACCTCACCCGAAATATAGAACGGCCGGAACTGCGCCATTTCGACCGATGCCTCGGGCCGGTCCGACAAAGCGAGCTTGTGCTGCAGCGCCTCGCCGATCGCCGCCGCGACTTCGGCCGTTGTCTTGCCGGATGCCGGCAGCTCGCCGACGAAAGGCACCGACAGCATTCCGGCCGGCCCGACCGTGTATACGCCATTCACCGCCGACCAGTCGCGGAACGTGCCTTCGACGGTCTGCCACTCCGCGATACGGATGGTGAGCTTGTCTTGCGATCCGAGATGGTACTCGTCGGCAATGGCGATCCGAGGCAGGGCGAGCGACAGGGCCAGGCAGCTGGCCACGAGCCGCAAACGCCGCGAGCGGCCCGAATGCGGGCCGCTGCAAAAAACTTCGAACATGTCTATCTTCAACTGAATGTTCCGATCCGCTTTGGCCCCACCAGCCCGATGAGCCTGCGCCCGATGCCTGCCGGGAGAAATCTCCCGCGTGCGATCCGGTTCGCGACCGCTCAGTAGCAGCCGCGCGACATCCAGACAGCCGGAACTGTCTTGATGATGATGCGAATATCCTCAAAAAGTGACCAATTCTCGACATAGTGGCGATCGAACGCGACGCGGCTGTCATAGGAGACGTCGTTGCGGCCGCTGACCTGCCACAGGCCGGTCAGGCCGGGGCGGGACTTCAGGTAATACACGGCGGCGCTGCCATAGATCTCCAGTTCGTCACGCACGACCGGGCGAGGTCCGACAAGGCTCATGTCGCCCTGAAGGATGTTGATGACCTGCGGCAACTCATCGAGACTGAGTTTCCTCAGGACCGCGCCGACCCGGGTGACGCGCGGATCGTTCTTCAGCTTGCGGGTGGCTATCCATTCCGCCTTGGCTTCCGGATTGGCCGCCAGATAGGCAGCCAGCACCCTTTCGCCGTCCGGCACCATGGTGCGGAACTTGAGACAAGGGAAAACCCGTCCGCCACGCCCGATTCGCCGGTGACCGTAAAAAATCGATCCGCCATCGGAGAATTTGACGAGCAGCGCTATCATCACGAACAGCGGGCTGAGAGCGATCAGGGCGGCCAGTGAACCGGCAATATCGAAACTGCGCTTGATAAGGCCGCCGATCGGCGGTGGAAAATCGACGCCAGCCTGCGAAAACTCCGCTGTGGCCGACTTGGCAACATCCCTCATGCCAAAACTCCATGCGTTGACCGGATGGTTTACGGCACGATATCAAAAAAATGTTGCAGCGCAACACACAATTTCCCACACCTTTGAAATAGTCACGTCATGAATTGACTAAATAATAAGCGCGCCCTGCACAAATTTCGGAATATTTAGCACATTTAAGACAATAAATGGGCATAGCGGGAAAAATAGAGGCGCTTTTGGGGCAACTTCTAGGCGGGGCGTTCTTTATGCCCCTGAGTGGAGCTCGTTGGTGCTTTAGCGTGGCATGATATTCGATCGTATTCACATAAAATACTATTCAATATTGTAGATTCTACTGAAAAACACCAAAGAGCCGAAGTTGCGCGTAATCCCGTCGTGTGCGTTGCAGCATGAGCGAGTCGAGCGCAAAAGCTCACCTAAAAATAAATGCAGTTGCCCTTGCGGCCTTTTGCTCGCCTTAATAGAATTGCAAATTATACCTGTCAAAGTGGCGACAGGTTGAAAGGCCGGAAGCAACCGGCCGGGAGCGGGCGACTTAACAAGCCCGCATAACAAGGGACGACGCTCGGGTGGGGCAACGATTGGAATATACCCGGGCCGGTTTGTGGGCTGTTGGGTATGTCGCTTCCAAAATTCATCGTTGGGATGATTTTCGCTCTTGCGATCGTCGTTGGCTGGTCATGGCTGGGCGGCGCTTCAATAGGCACGACGCTGCTGCGCGTCATCATTTGTGCCGTGGTCATCCAGGCGGGCTACTTCGTGCTCGTCTATGCCATGATCGTCAAAAGCGCGCCGACGCCGGCCGACAGGACACGCGAGGCCGAAAGAAAGTTGAGTTCGGCCGAGGTGGCCGAGGGTGAAAAGCTGGGCGGCGCCGGGCGAAGCCTTCACTGACCCAGACCAGGCTGGCCTCAGGCCACGTCGGCGGGTTCGGACTCAGATTGTTCGCCCGAAAGCATCCGGGACAACCGGCTTCCTGCTTTCGCCTTCAGCCGCCGATATTGCCCGACCTCGACGACACGGCCGTTTTCCATCGCGACCACCCAGTCGGCGAACGCGATCATCGATGGCCGGTGCGCGATGGTCAGGATCGTCATCGAGCCGCGCAGCCCGTCGATCGATTGCGCGATCAGTGCCTGGTTTTGCCAGTCGAGCGCGCTGGTCGCCTCATCGAGGATGAGCAGTGACGGCTTGCGCAGCAAGGCGCGCGCCAGCGCGATCCGCTGGCGTTCGCCGCCCGACAACCGCACGCCGCGGTCGCCGACCACCGTTTCGAGCTTGAGGTCGAGCCGTTCGACGAATTCGGTCGCATGGGCCGACCGCAATGCGGCCCATAATTCATCGTCGCTTGCTTGCTGTGCGGCCAGGCGTAGGTTCGCCGCGATCGTGTCGTGCAGGAGAAACACGTCCTGCGGCACGTAGGCGACCTGGTCGCGCCAGCCCCGGCGATTGGCGGCGTCGATCTCGACGCCATCGACGAGGATCGTGCCGGCTGTCGGCTCGAGCAGGCCGAGCAGCATGTCGGCGATCGTGCTCTTGCCTGATCCCGAAGGGCCGATAAGGGCGGTGACCTTGCCGGCCGGAAGGCCGAAAGTGATGTCGCTCACCACCGTCTTGGCGGCGCCGTCCTCGTAGGCGAAGGAGACGCCGCGAACATTCAGTCCGAAATCGAGCGACAGCTTTCGAGCGTCCTCGATCCCGGCATGGCCAGGTTCCCGCTCGGCGTCGAAACGCATCTGCAGGCTGCGCATCGCGGCATAGGCGGGCAGGTTGATCAAGACCTGCTGCGCCTGCGTCTGCATGTCCATGAAGCGCGGCGCGATGCGCATGAAGACCAGCAGCAGCACCACGATCTCGGCCAGTGAGAGGTCGAAGCGAACCAGCGCCACATAGATGAACAGGCTCAAGCCGATCACGCTCGCCACCTGGAACAGGGCGGTGCCGGTCGAGCTGTTGCGCACATAGGCGATGTTGTCGGCCTTCATCCTTTCGAGTGTCGCCTGCAACTGCGCGAAATAGGTCGCCTCGATGTTCAGGCTCTTGGCCACCTTGATGCCGCCGAGGAATTCCGAGACCGTCCGGTATTGATCCTGCCGGTTGGTGGTCAGGACCTGGCCAAAGGCGGTCGCCCGCGACCGGAATGGCCGCAGCGCGAGGAACATCAGGATGCCAATGACCACGGCGAACAGCGTCATGACCGGCGAAATGAACATGGAGATCACGAGATAGCCGGCCAGAAGCACGGCGATCTGCACCAGCATCAGCAGCGAGAAGGCCGCGCCCTGGACGCGGTCTATGTCCCCGGTCAGCGCATGGTCGAGGTCGGAGCCGCGCATGCGCGTGAAGACGCCCCACCGTGCCTTGCCGATGCTTTCGAACAGGTTCATGCGCAGGCGGTTGATGAAATCGAAGAGAAGCCTGGCCATGTAGACCGACTTGAAGCGGTTGAAGGCGGCCTGCAGCGCGACCAGCGCCACCAGCATGCACAACATCGTGGTCAGCTTCAGCGTGCCGTCCGGCACCAGCCAGCGCATGAAATCATTGTCGGGCAGCTTGATCGCGAAATCCTGGCCGGAGCGTCCGACCAGTTGCAACAGCGGGACCAGCAACAGGATGGATATGCCTTCGGTCAGGCTGCCCATGATCAGGAAGAGCAGCGCCGTCCAGGCCCGCCGCCCGCCTATCTGGGCGATAACGGCGCCGAACCCGGCGATTTCCCGAAACAATGACGGGCGAAGGAGCGATGATTTCGACATCTCCTGCTATCCCTGTCCGGCCATCAGGTCATGCTCGACGAGGCTCACGACCTCGCCGATTCTGTCGAAGCCCGTCGGCACTTCGAGCCTGCACACGCCGACGCGATCGGCGAGCCGCGCGCAATGCCCGAGATGCGCCGCCGCGAAATCGCCGACCAGGGCGGCGCGGCCGAAGCGCGTGACATATGAAAATCTGATCACGGCCGGCAAAGCGGCGATGCCAGGCATGGGCGAGATCTCAGCCTTTCGGCCGCGCTCGAGAATGTAGATGCGGGTCGCCGGAACCCTGTCGCGCGAAAAGGCACTCTGCAAGCGGTGCTGGGCCTTGTTGATGGCCGGATGCACCTGCGGCCGCACTTGTGCCCCTTCAAGCGAAATCGCGGCAGCGGCGTCGGCCGCCAGCTTGATCTGGGGAAAACCCGGCACGATCATCGGCTCGTCCGGATGGCTGAGATCGAGCGCCACGACGTCATCGGTAAGCAGTTCGTGTCCGGCACGGATCATGGCGCTTGCCGTCGTCGATTTTCCGGCGCCCTTGTCGCCCATGAAGATGGCGCTTTTGCCGGCAATCGCGACGGCGCTGGCATGCAGCACGAGCAGGCCCCGCTGGTGCAGGATGAGCGCCATCACCGGTCCCAGCAGCGGGAACGCGATCAGTGCGTCGTCGATGCCGGGCGCCGGCTCGACCTCGATGCGGCAGGCGTCGCTGATCAGGAACGCGGCGACGGCGTGCCATGCCAGATATTGCCGATCCGGTTCGAAGCGGAAAATGGTCGCGGCCTCGGGCGAAGGCTTCGGCATATCGATCGCGCCGACACTGATCACGATATCCGCCGCTGCGGGTTCGGCCGGCTCCAGTTCTGGCAATGTCACCTCGGAAGCGATGGTCAGGCCGTAGGCCCGATAAAAACGGCGCTGTCTGCGCGGCCAGCCTTGCGCGCGCGGGCGGAGGGCCAGCGGCTCGTTCAACGGCGTCATGCGGCACTCCCGGCGCGCTGCACCTGCCGCAGCCACAGCGACAGCGACGCCGAGCGCCAGACATACTGGACATCGAGCGGCGCCGGCCGGTCGGGCCGACTGAGCAGCCGGGCATAGGCAGCCTTCACGGCCGGCAGGTTTATGTAGGGTTCGATGCGGCCGGCGTCCGGGCCGAGCACCTGTTCCAGGAGGTCGCGGTGGTTGCGCAGCATGCCGTTGACGAGATTGCCGGTGAAATCGATCTTGTCGCGCCGCCACTGGACCGCCGCCGGCAGCACGTCTTGCATGGCGCGGCGCAGCACGTAGCGGCCAAAACCGCGGCTGAGCTTCTCCTCGCCCGGCAATGCCAGGCAGAACTCGACCAGCGGCTTGTCCCAGAAGGGATAACGAGGTTCGACGCCGAAATTGGCGGCCGCCTTGTCGAGGACTTCGAAAGCATGCGGCACATAGCCGTTGGAAAGAATCCAGCGGTGGGTCAGCGCCTCGCTGGCGCTGACGTCGGGCGGCTTGTAGCCGGCTCGGTGAACCCGCTCGATGAGCTCGGTGCGGCCGGCAAGATCGGCATTGATCAGGTCGCGCCAGCTTCCGCCCTGGGCCGGCTTTCGCAGCCTGTGCAGGAGCCGGTTCGCGGCGTGCCTGAGCCTGGCCACGCGCCAGGCAGGCCCGTAGATGGTCAGGAACTGGAAATACATGCCGAGCATGCCGTCGCCATAGGTGTTGGAAGCGCTGCGGATCTCGCGCCACAGCTCCAGCCACTTGCCTGCGTTGGCAAGCTCGTGCAGATGGCCGTGCCCCTGCGATACGACTTCGTCCCCGCCATGGCCGTCGAGAAGCACCTTGACGCCTTTGGCGCCCGCCGTCCTGTATACCTCCCGGGTGAGCGTAAGGCCCGGCGCCAGGAACGTTCCTTCCTGCTCTTCCAGCACCCGTTCGAATTCCGCGAACGGCGCGTAGTTGCCGACCGGGATCAGCGTGCCGTCGACGCGCCCTTGTTCCAGCACCGCGTCTATGAAGGGGGTTTCGTCCATCGCCGAACCGCGTTCGAAAACCAGCGAAAAGGTGGGCAGCCTCGGCTTTCCCTCGGACAGGTTTTGCCGGCCCGCCACGCAGGCGATCGAAGAGGAGTCCAGGCCGCCGCTCAGCATGGCCCCGACCGCCGCGCTTCCGCGCATGCGGTTGCGCACGGACTGCGAGAAGAGGTGGGCGAATTCCTCGGCGGCGTCCGGGCGCATAGGCCGCGACGACGGCTCGATCTGCCAGTATCGCTGCAGCGTCACGCGCTGCCCCGTCACAGTGAGGCTGTGGCGCGCCGGCAGGCGGAAAATATCGGTATAAGGCGTCGCTTGCGGATCGTCTGGCAGCCCTGCCAGGAAACCCGAGATCTGATGTTCGCTGAGGCGGGCGCCGGCCCCGGTGACGCCAAGGATCGGGCCGATCTCGGAGGCAAAGACAAAGCGCTGCCCGTCCGCGTGATAGTAGAACGGTTTGACGCCGAAATGATCGCGCGCGCAAAACAGCACCTGCCGCTCGGCATCCCAGATGGCGAAGGCGAAGTCGCCTTGCAGGTGCACGGGACAGGCTTCGCCCCAGCGCAGATAGGCCCACATCAGGAGCACGGCGTCGGCAACCGATGCGTCGCGGACGCCGAGCCGTGCCGTCAGCTCGTCGCGATTGTCCAGGCGGCAATCCGCGGTGACGGCCAGTTTGCCGCCCGCCATCGTCAGCGGGCCGGGGCCGGCTTCATCGGTCGTGTTGAGCCAGGCGTGGCCGAGCGCGACAGCCTTGTCGGTCCACCACGAACTGCCGTCGCGGGCGCGATGACGCATGCGGGCCAGCATGCGCTGGATATCGGCTGCGGACTCCGGCGCCTCGTGCCCGTGCAGGATACCGGCCACGCCGCTCATCGGTCATTGACCATAGTCGACGAGAGGGACAAACCTGTCTATCGAGCCGCCAAGGACGACATGGTTGCCGCTGATCAGCCAGGCATGCGCCTTCAGCTGCCGGCCGGTGTCGCGCTCGATGCCGATGCGGATCTTCGAGGCGTTGCCCTGGCAGGCGAGAATGTACTGGCCGGCGAGCGCCTGGGTGAGGCAGCTTGCGCGCGGCACCAGGCGGGCCGCGGCGGCAACGCCCCAGGCGACACGGCGCAGTTCTCCCGTGCTGGCGCATTCACGCGCCTCCAGCCGGGTGACGATGCCGCGAAGGCGGTTGTAGGAGAACAGGGTCAGCCCCAGGCGAACGGCCGCGACCACCAGCAGGCAGCGGCAGAGGAACAGCATTTCCGGGCCGCTCAGGGAGAGAGCTCGAAGCAGGCGCCGCCGGTGCTTCGTCTGGCCGGGACTTTTCTCCGTCGCAGGTTCTTGCCGCAAAACCGTGACCCGCTTTTGCGGAACCTGCTTACACAGGTTCCTCATGATGCAGCCTCGCAAGTCCGCTATCGGCCAGACCTTTCAACAGTGCGTCGACATCGGCCCTGCAGCGCTCGGCGTCGACATCATAGCGCGCGAGCACGGCCCGGTGGATTTCGGCAATTGGTTTCGGCTCCTGGATCAACTCCCAGATGAACGTGCCCACCCCGTTGAGGCTGTAGTAGATGTTGGATTTCAGGTTAAGAAGCGCCAGGCCATTGCCGAATTCGCAGGCAACCGCTTCCTTGGTCGCACTTACGCGATCGTGGTCAGATGGGTTCCAGTTCATCCGAAAACCTCGTTTGCTACACACTGTCCGCAATGCGTGCCGACCATTCTGGCGATGAAGAAAAGCCGGGTCAGGCAATGAAGAGAAGCCGGGATTTTCACCCCGACTCCCTGTATGGTTCTTGGATTCCAGAGGCCCAACGTGTCCCTCCAGAATCAGGACAGGTTCAGGAGAACGTCAGGTCGCCAATCGGCGTGTGCGCAGGAAATGCTGCGTCGAGCGCCGTGTTGCCGCCACCGCCCTGAGTGATGGTTTCAATCGAACCATGAACCGTCAGGCTGGGCGTTTCGTACTCCTGTTTTTCAACATTCTGTTCCATTTTACACTCCATCAAGGACTGGAAACGGCCTGTCGATTGCCGGCGGCACTTTCATGCTGCGATGCAATAGCTGCATGGCAGCATTTATGAGTCAAGCCTGATTTACCGCGCATTAATCAATTATGGACTGCGCGCGCAGACACAGTCGTGAGTAACGATCTCAAGCTTTGGCCTTGATCGCCTCGAGATCCCTGCATATGGGCCTAATGCACTAGGTCAGCATAAGAAATTGATTTGCATATATAAACTTTTTAAGCCCTGTCACTTCAAGGCATGGCGACAATAATGCCGTAGCACCGGGTCTCCCGGTAGGTTTGCTACGGAACGCCGAAAAGGCCACTCGTCCCTTGTGGTCCAGCAGTTCTCCTCATCGTTCGCCCGAGCCGGTTTCGATAAACGTCGGGGCCGGATTTTTGCGCTGCAAAAGGAAAAACTGGACGGCGCAAAAGTTTTTGGCGATGCTTTGCTTCGCACCTGCAGCATAGGCGTCGCGCCGATCGCTTCTGGAGAACCGTGCGCCCGATGGCCCTGACCGAACGTTCATATGAGCGACTGCGCGCCGCCGATTGCGCCAGCGAGATCGCCTATGTGCAGGCCTGTCTGCGGCTGTTCTTCGCGGCGCGATCCGGCGCCGCGCCCGGCGATGCCTCCGGCCTCTCCGTAACCAATGTCACCGACATAGCCAGGTTGAACAAGGTCGCGACCTTTATCCTCAAGGTGCTGTCGAGCGCACCCGCGAACGGGCCGCCGGCCCAGCTCTCCCAATGGCTCGACGCCTACCGCCGGAAGACCGTTTCGATGAACGCGTCCTGCATCATGGATTCGATGGCGATCCAGGCGGCGCTGCGCGACAGGCAGATCGATTTCGTTTTCCTGAAAGGTCCCTTCCAGCAGCATCTGCTTTACGACGATCATTTCATGAAGCCTTCGGGCGATGTCGACATATTGGTGGCGCCGGCCGGGTTTTTCAGGGCGCGCGAGGCGCTCCGCTCGATCGGATACGAGATCGCCGGCAAGTCGCGCTCCGTCTGGTGGGTCCGTTTCCTCGGCGAACAGCACATGATCCGCGGCGACGGGCCGACGCAATCCACTGTCGATCTGCATTATCGGCTCCAGCAACCCGGCTCGCCCAGCCCGCGCGACGCGGATGGCTTCCTGCGGCGCAAACGGCAGGTCGAGATCACCGGCGTCGAGGTGCCGTTCACATCGGTGGCCGACACTCTGCTGTTGTCCTGCATCAGCGTCGCCAAGGCGCTTTTTAACCGGGAACCCTGCGCCGGTTACGTCTGCGACGTGCGCGCCAGCGCCGACCGCTTGGACGAAGCCGAGCAGCAGCGCCTGCTCGACGCCGCCGCGGCGCAGGGGCTGGACGACACGCTGCTGCTTGGCCTGCGCGCCGCCGACGTGCTCCTCGGCGGCGCCGACACGCTCTTGTCGCAGCGCGCCGCGCGGATGCTGTCGCGCATCGGCAATGAGGATCTGCTCAACATGGTCATCGCGCCATGGCTGTCATCCCTGCGATGGCCGCAGCGGCGCACCGTGCTGTGGGAGTTGTGCGGTCGTGCGCCGGTCCGCTATCTGGCGGAAGCCGGCTGGGCGGCATCGGCCGACATCAGCCGCCGCATCTTCGAACGGCAGGGCAGCCCGTGACGGGAAGCCTGTCGGGCATCGAACACGTACAGGGCGAGGGCAGAATGGAACCTGTGCAAGAGGCAAATTCATGTCGATGACGGAATCAAAGGTCTGCGTGATCATCGCGGCCCGAAACGCGGCGCGAACAATCGCGGTCGCCATCGCGTCCGCGCTGCGCGAACCGGAAGTGGCCGAAGTCGTCGTCGTCGATGACGCCTCCACCGATGACACGGCCCAAGTCGCCCGCGCCGCCGATGACGGCAGCGACCGGCTCGCGGTGATCCGTCTCGACGTCAATCGCGGCCCCTCCTTCGCCCGCAACGCCGCCATCGCCGCCTCGCAATCGCCATTCATCGCCATTCTGGACGCCGACGACTTCTTTCTCGCGGGCAGATTTCACAATCTGTTTGCCGGCGCGGACTGGGATTTCGCGGCCGACAACATCATGCTCATCAGGGACGACGCCTTGAGCGATGTCACCCAGATCGTCGCACCGCAGTTCGCGGCCGAGCCGGAATTCCTCGACCTGGAGCGCTTCGTCGAAGGCAACATCTCCAGGCGCAACGTGCGCAGAGGCGAACTCGGTTTCCTCAAGCCGGTGATCAGCCGCGCTTTTCTCGACAGGCACGGCTTGCGCTATGACGAGAGCTTGCGTCTGGGCGAGGATTACGAACTCTACGCGCGCGCGGTCGCCAGCGGCGCGCGCTTCAAGGTCATCCGCTCCTGCGGTTACGGCGCCATCGTGCGGGCCGATTCGCTGAGCGGCCGCCACAAGACCCAGGACCTGAAGCGTCTTGCCGACGCCGACCTGGCGCTGCTGGCGATCGACAGCCTGCCTGAGGGTTCCAAAGCGGTGCTGCGCCGCCACGAGCGCCACGTGCGCGACAAATACCGGCTGCGCAATTTCCTCGACGTCAAGGCCGAGCGGGGCCTGGCGTCGGCCGCGGCCTATGCCTTCGCAAGCCAATCCAACCTGGTTCCCATCGTCCAGGGCGTGGCGTCCGACAAGCTCGAGGCGCTGTTTCGCCGCGTCGGGTTCGCCTCCCGTCGTCAACATGTGCCGCCAATGCGTTTTCTCATGGCCGGCACCAGCACGGGCAAGCAGCCTTGAATGCGGGCGTCCGGCCGCGCTCTTGCCAGCCCGTCGCGCAAAGCATTTCCGGCGGATTTATGAGTTTACGAATTGGGTGGTTGCCTAGCCGGCCGGAGGATGGCAGTCTATGTTGCGGTGCAGCAATTAGGATGGCCAATGAACCGGCCTCCGATCGGACTGCCCGATATTGAACCGGTAAGGGGCCCGGCCGACGGCCGGACTACCACAGGACTTTGAACGCATGGCCTCGATATTCGGCTTCAGATCAAGGAATCCGGCCCGCGACCGCCAGACCGACATCTCGCGCCTCGACCGCCTGGCGAAGCTGTTCGAGCAGATCGCGGCCGAGATCGAGGCCGAGCGAAACGGGCTGGAGAATCGCTACAAGGCGACGGCCACCAACGCCGCCTTTCTGGTCGAGGCCATGGAGAACGGCTCGGCGTCTGCGCGCCGTTCCGCCGAGGTCGATGAATTGACGACGTCGATCCTGAATTGCGAGCGCCGCATCGCGGCGCTGTCGCGCCAGAACGGCATGGTCCGGGAGCTTCGTCATTCGCTGGATATGGTTTTCGATGAGGACGGGTCGTCCGATATGACGGCCAGCGAGGGGCTCGCCAAACCGGCAGGCGCCGGCAGAGGGTGAAGGCTGAAGGGTGGATTTGGCGCGAGGCGAGAAGGCAGCTTGGGGAGGGGCTGACGAGAGAAAGAAAGCGCCGTTTGGCAACGGCTCGAATGGCTACTTTGGGTTGGGGATGCACAGCGCAAAGGTTGAGTTTCGTATGAATGCGGATCCGAGAACCACGTTCACCGTCGCAGTTCGCGGCATATCGTCAACGCGCCAGGCCAGGCAAGCCCGCCCGGGCGGTTCCACCGGACGCAGGGCTGCCCTGGTCGCGCTGGCCGCTCTCGCTGGCCTGTTCGCCGGGCCGGCGCCATCCTGGTCGCAGGATCTGAAGTCGGCGCCCTCATTCGTCGATGATTTCACCAGCTTCAACCGCCAGCGCTGGTATGTCTCCGATGGCTGGACGAATGGCGGCCATCAGAATTGCACCTGGGCGAAGGGGCAGGTCAGCCTGGCGGACGGCGTGCTGTCATTGGGTTTCGAGAAGCAGAAGACGAAGGATCGCGACTACGCTTGCGGCGAAATCCAGACCAAGCAGCGATTCGGCTACGGCACCTACGAGGCGCGCATGAAAACCGACACCGGTCCCGGCCTCAACGCGGCTTTCTTCTCCTATATCGGCCCGTCGGACAAGCAGCCCTGGGACGAGATCGACTTCGAGATCCTGACCAAGGACACGTCCAAGGTGCAGGTCAATGCCTACATCGCCGGCAAGGGCAAGAACGAGAAGCTGGTCGACGTGCCGGGCGGCACGGAAAAAGCCTTCAACGACTACGCCTTCGTCTGGCAGAAGGACAGTTTGCGCTGGTACGTCAACGGCCAGCTGGTGAACACCATCACCGATCCGGCAAAGCTGCCCAGTCATGCGCAGAAGATCTTCTTCAGCCTCTGGGGCAGCGATACGATGACCGGATGGTTGGGCGCATTCGCCGATCCCGGCCGCAAGCTCTCGCTGCAGATCGAGCGCGTCGCCTTCACCGCGCAGGGCGACCCCTGCCAGTTTCCGGAATCGCTGGCATGCAGCGTAAAGTAGAACCTATTGGAAAAGTCGATTTGAAACGGTTGGGCCGACCACGGTCCGCCGCCCTGGACAGGAACGAAACAGAATGAATCTGACGGTGTTTGGTATCGGCTATGTCGGTCTCGTGCAGGCCGCGGTGCTTGCCGAAGTCGGCCACCAGGTTGTCTGCGTCGACGTCGACGCAGGCAAGGTCGAGCGGCTCAACCAGGGTCTCGTCCCGATTTTCGAGCCGGGCCTCGAAAGCATCGTCAGGGAGAACCACGCCGCCGGCCGCATCAAGTTCACCACCGACGCGGCGGCCGCCGTCAAGCATGGCGAGATCCAGATGATCGCGGTCGGCACGCCTCCCGGCGAGGATGGCTCGGCCGATCTCAAATATGTGCTGGCGGTCGCCGAGACGATCGGCCGGGAAATGGATGCGCCCAAGATCGTCGTCGGCAAGTCGACCGTGCCGGTCGGCACCTGCGAGAAGATCAAGGCCAGGATCGCCGAAACGCTGAAGAAAAGAGGCCGCGAGGACCTGACCTTCGACGTCGCTTCCAATCCGGAATTCCTCAAGGAAGGGTCCGCCGTCGCCGATTGCATGAAGCCGGACCGGATTATCGTCGGCACATCGAGCGAGGGCACAGAGGCGGTGATGCGCGAGCTCTACGCGCCCTTCAACCGCAACCACGAGAAGATGATCGTGATGGACGTGCGCAGCGCCGAATTCACCAAATACGCGGCCAATTGCATGCTCGCCACCAAGATCAGCTTCATGAACGAAATGGCGAACCTGGCCGAACAGCTCGGCGCCGACATCGAGGAGGTGCGCAAGGGCATCGGCAGCGATCCGCGCATCGGCTACCACTTCATCTATCCGGGGCTCGGCTATGGCGGCTCCTGCTTTCCCAAGGACGTGCGCGCTCTCATCAAAACCGCCGAAGGCGTCAAGTTCGACGCCAAGCTGCTGCGCGCCGTCGAGGAGCGCAACAACGAGCAGAAATCCGTGCTGTTCGACAAGGTGAACCGCTATTTCAAGGGCAACCTCAAGGGCAAGACCTTCGCGCTCTGGGGCTTGGCTTTCAAACCCAACACGGACGACATGCGCGAGGCGCCTGCGCGTGTGCTGATGGAGGCGCTCTGGAACGCCGGCGCGACCGTGCAGGCCTATGATCCCGAGGCGATGCAGGAATGCCAGGCCATCTACGGGCTGCGCGACGATTTGCTTCTGTGCGGCACCAAGGAAGCGGCGCTGCGTGGCGCCGATGCGCTGCTGATCGCCACCGAGTGGAAGAGTTTTCGCGCGCCGTCCTTCGACGCGCTGAAAGACGCGCTGACCACGCCGATCATCTTCGACGGCCGCAACCTCTATGATCCCAAGGTCATCGCCCGCCACGGCATCGAATATCACTCGATCGGCAGGATGGCGGCATGAGACCGGGTTTGGGCAATCCAATGTGGGATCGCCGCGACCGGCCGGTTTGCTTGCGATGACGAACGCACAAGACCCGGAAAGGAGTTGCGGCTGATGGTGCTGGACGTAAAGCCGGAGCAGATCACCAGGGACCACTTTGACGTTGTCGCGATCGGTTCCGGTTTCGGTTCGGCCTTCTTCCTGCACGAATTCACGAAGCGGCGTAAGGCGCGCATCCTGCTCCTGGAATGGGGCCGGCACAACACGCATGAATGGCAGCTCAAGCAGAACGTCAACACCGACATCGAGGACGAGTCGACCTACAAGACCAATTCCGACAAGCCCTGGAACTACACGATCGGGCTGGGCGGCGGCACCAATTGCTGGTTCGCGCAGACGCCGAGATTCCATCCCAACGACTTCAGGCTGAAAAGCACTTACGGCATCGGCAATGACTGGCCGATCAGCTATGACGACGTCGAGCCGTTCTATTGCGACGCCGAAGACATCATGTCGATCTCGGGCGATCCCGACATGGCGGCGATGCTGCCGCGCTCGAAGCCCTTTCCGCAGCCGCCGCACCGCATGTCGACGCCCGACCGGATGATGAAGGCGGCGCAGCCAGGCCAGCATTTCGTTATGCCCACCGCGCGCGCCCGCGTGCCGACCGCGCAGCGCACCTCGTGCTGTGCCAACCTCAGATGCTGGCTATGCCCGGTCGACGCCAAGTTCACCGCCAACAATGGCCTGATGCATGTCTTCGAGCATCCCGACGTGTCGGTCTGCCTCGGTTCGGAAGTGCGCAGGCTCGATCATGTCGGCGGGACGGTCCGCTCGGTCACCTTCGTCCATGGCGGCAAGGAATATCAGGTCAGCGGCGACCTCTTCATTCTCGGCGCCAATGCCATCCAGAGCGCGGCGATCATGCTGCGGTCCGGCCTGGGAGGCGAATTCGTCGGCCGCGGCCTGCATGAATCCTATGGCTGGAATTTCGAGGTCTATCTCGACGGTGTCGACAATTTCGACGGCAGCACCATCACCACCGGCTTGAATTTCGGTCTCTATGACGGTCCGCACCGGTCCGAGCACGCCGCGGCGCTGGTCTATTTCGAGAACCGCTGGCAACACGGCATGCGCGCCGAGAAGGGGCGGTTGCGCCAGGCGCTGCCGCTCGTCGTGGTGACCGAGAACCTGCTCGACCATGAGAATTTCGTCACGCTCGACGAGGACGACAACGCCTTCGTCAGCTTCAAGGCGCCGTCGGACTACGCGGTCAAGGGCATGGCGCGGGCGCTGGAGAAACTGCCTGGGCTGCTCGCCCCGCTGCCGGTCGAACAGCTTTTCGATCGCGGCATCCGGCCAACCGAATCGCATGTCCAGGGTACGCTCCGGATGGGAACGGGCCCGGCCGATTCGGTGGTCGACAGCGGCATGATTCATCACCAGCTCAGGAACCTGGTCGTGGTCGGCACCAGCACATATCCGAGCTGTTCATGCGCCAATCCGAGCCTGACCGCGGCAGCGCTGTCCCTGCGGGCGGCGAGCCGGATGGCGTGAGAGGAGCAAACCAGATGATAGAGATCTCGCGACGCTCCGCACTGGCCGTCATGGCGGGCGGGGTGGTATCGACCGGCATTGCCTACGCGGCAGTGTCCTCGTTTTCGGATGAGGATCTGGTGCGCGTCACGCTCGAGAAATATTTCGGCAAGCTCAACATGCGCATCGAGCATTTGCAGCAGTTCGTCCTGGCGTTCCGCGACAGGAACCCATGGATATTCCCGAGCAAGAAACTCAGCGACGCCGTCACCTTGCTCGAGGAGACAAGGCTGGGCAAAGCCCGCGCTCTGCTGCCGGAGCAGAAGAAGCAGGACCTCCTGCATTTCGACCGCTGGCTGATCGCCGAATTCCACATGCTGACCGACTACGCCTGGCGCAGTTCGCCGGGCGATCCGATCCGGTTCACCGGATGGCAGCCATGCACCAATCCGTTCGCCAATCTCGAGCAACAGAGTGCCTGAGGCGGTGTCGGAGCAAGCTCTCGGGCCACATTGAACGAAACGCGAAAGAACCAGGAGCCAGGAACCATGAAAGTTCTTTTTGCAGGCGGCAACGGATACACGCCCGAATTCAGCGGCGGCGTCCAGTCGAGCACCCATCATCTGGCGGAACAGTTGATCGAGCACGGCCATGAGGCGGCCGTACTGGCCGCCCTGTTCGGCGACGGTGTCTTCGGCTTCAAGGCGCGCGCCAAGATGAAGCTGCTGCGTCAGCCGGCGGTCATCGACAGTTTTCCCGGTTATCCGGTGGTGCGGGCCTGGTTTCCCTGGAAGGCGGCCGATTTTGCCGTCCGCAGATTGAAGCCGGATGTGGCCGTCGTCCAATGCCACAAGTCGGTTCCGGTGGGCAAGGCGCTGCAGGCCGAAGGCGTGCCGCTGGTCGTCTATCTCAGGAACGTCGAGTTCCATGAGCTGGGCGGCGATCTGCGCGAGTTGCATTCGGCGCTCTACATCGCCAATTCGCAATTCACCGCGCGCGCCTATAAACAGAAGTTCGGCATCGATGCGGCGGTGCTGCCGCCGACCATCAATGCCGCCCTCTACAGCACGCCGACCACGGGCCAGTTCGTCACCTTGATCAATCCGTACGAGGAGAAAGGCTTCGAGCTCGCCGTGCGCATCGCCGGCGCCTGCCCCGAGATTCCGTTCCTGTTCGTGGAGAGCTGGAAGCTTGCCGACGATCATCGCGCCCGCATCGAGAAAACCATCGCCCCGTTCTCCAACATCAGGCTGGAGAACCGCACCGGCGACATGAAGACCGTCTATGGCCGCACCAGGATCCTGCTGGCGCCCAGCAAATGGGAAGAGGCCTGGGGCCGTGTGGCCTCGGAAGCCCATTGCAGCGGCATTCCCGTCATCGGCTCGCGGCGCGGCGGGCTGCCCGAAGCGATCGGCCCGGGCGGCGTGGTGCTGGATTACGATGCGCCGCTCGCCGACTGGATCGCGGCTGTCAGGCTGCTGTGGAACGACCGCCAGGAATATGACCGGCTCTCGGCCACGGCGCGCAGCTTCTCCGAGCGTCCGGAGCTCGATCCGGACCGCCAGTTCCTCACCTTCTTTTCCATACTGGACAAGGCCACACAGCAGCGTTCGCGACAGGCGGCGTAGCCAGGGCTCAGGCTGGCACCGGACCTGGCAGCCCTGTAATAGGAATTTTTTCTTGACAGGGTGAAGGCAGCTATGGTAGATTTTTGGTCATGGTGCTGAGTTGCGCCGGAAACCCGCCGCACAGGCGGGTTTTTCGTTTGATGCTTCTCGACCGGCACGCCGGCGAAACACTCCGAAGGAACCCGTTAATCTGGATTCGCAGCCTTGGCGGATCAGGCCAGGCGCTTGACCCGGCTTTTCAGCGTCTCGTAGCCGCGGGCGCCAAGCAGCGCGCGGGCAAGGGCCTTGGCGGCGCCCTTGCGGCCTTCCTGTGATTTGGCCTGTCGCAACCTGGCCGGCAGGTTGCGCGCCGCCTGGCCGAGCGCCGGGAGCGACAGCGCGTTGGGAAAGCTGACCATGTGCGTTTCGACGCACAGCACCGGTTTGCCCGACAGCTCGGTGATCCTCAGCGCCTGCTCGTGCTCGCTCTCGATGAACAGGATGGCATCGGATTTGCGGTAGAATTCGGCCTTGAAACTGCCATGCGCGCCAAGCCGCTGACGCTCCGCCTTGCTCGGCAGGTCGAGCATGATCAGATGATCGTACTTGATCTCGTGCTTGGCCAGCCATGCCTCGGTCAGCGCGCGGTATTTCTCCAGCCGGCTGGTCACCAGCCAGCCGATCTTGCGGGTCGCAGTGTGGAGCGGCCGCGCTTCGCTAAGGAATTTCTCGTAGGCCGGACCATCGTCGTTTTCCGCCTCGGTCGGATCGAGGCACAGCACCCCGTCTATGTCGACGCAGCATTGCGCCAGGAATTTATGATGCATGAAGTTCCACTGGAACATGCGCGGGTGCGGCACGACCTCGAAGACGACATCGGTCTCGGCATGCTGCGGCTCAAGCCCGAACACGGCGGCAAAGGTGTAGTCTGCCTCGATGCCGGCACCCTCTATGCGGGCGCGGGCGTCGCGCATGGCGTTGCCGCCGGAGACGCTGTCGTCGATCACCAGCACCTTGCGCATTTCCGCGACCTTGCGGTCGAGCACCGCACGGCGCTTGGTGATGCCCGATGTGTAGACGCGACCCTCGAGGAAGGAGTCCAGGTCGGTCATCGGTATGTTCGCCGCGAGACTGACCAGCGTCGCTGCCAGCACCCCGCTTCTGGGGACGCCGACCACCAGGTCGATGTCGCGCGGCAACCGGTGAAGGTTGCTCACGATCGCGTCGTTCATGTCTGAGATCGATCGGTAATGCATGGATCAGGCCTGATGCTCGGGTGAACGGTAAGGGTCGAAAGCGCCAAAATTATTGCGCCTCGCGCGGTGCTGCCGCCGGCGGCCTTGCCGGCAGCATTTTCAAGGCCTCGCGCAAGGCTTCACGGCCGGCTGCGAAGGCCAGCGCGATGACGATGGTGATGAGATAGGCAAGGATCGCGCCGCTGGCCAAGGCAATGACATGCTGCTGCGGCAGCAGCGGCTTGACCAACCAGACCACCGCCAGCGCCACATGCGCGCCGAGCACGAACGGCGTCGCCGCGCGAAGCACGTGGCTTGCCCGCAGCGGCCCGCTCCTGCCGACATAGAGCCACAGGAAAGGCGTGCGCAGATATTCGCTGACGGCATAGGCGATCGCCACGCCGAGCGCGCCATAAGGCAGGCCCAGCACGAAAGCGAGCACCGACGTCACCGCCGTGATGATGCCCCAGCGCATGAAGTCGCCGGAGCGGCCCTGGCTGACGAACAGCCATCCGGCCGGATTGTTGAGCGGCTGCAGCAGCCCGGCGAAGCCCAGCGCCAGGAAAATCGAGGCGCTTGCGCGCCATTGCTCACCGAGCACGAAGGGGATGAGTATGTCGGACATGGCGGTGGCGAAAGCGACGCCGGGAAGCGCCACCAGCAGGATCAGCGGCATGACGCGAAGATAGGCGCTGCGGTAGCGGTCGGGCTCGTCCTTCAGCCTGGAAAGAGCCGGCACCATCACCTTCGACAGCGGGTTCGTGATCTGGCTCAGCGGGAACAGGAGCAGCTTGTAGGCACGGTCATAGAGGCCGAGCTGCGCCTCGCCCCAGTATTTTCCGATCAGCACGTTGTCGAGATTGCGGGCGAAGAAATTGGCGAAGTTGAAGCCGGTTATGCCGGCGCCGAAATTGATCAGCTCGCTGATCCCGGCGACCTTGCGCGGCAGGCTGGGCCGCCAGCGCGAACTGGCCCAGTAGCACAGCGTCGGCAGCACGGCTCCGGTCAAGGTGCCGGCGAAAAGTGCCCAGTAGGAGCGGTCGATGAAGGTCCAGGCGATCGACACGGCAAGACCAGCCACGGCGCCTGCGACATCGATGATGGCCAGGCGGCCGAACTGCATGCGGCGGGTCAGGAGCGCCAGATGCTGCGCACCGAGGCCGTAGGCCATGATCTGCAGGCCCAGCGCCGCCACCAGGCCAGCCACACGCGGTTCGCCGTAGAAGGCGGCGACCAGCGGTGCCGCGCCGGCAAGCACGCAGGCCAGGATGGCGCTGACGGCGACATTGATCCAGAACAGGTAGTTCACCTCGTCGTGCCGTATGCCCGATTTCTGGATGGTCGCCTGGGTGAGGCCGAAATCCTGGAACAGCGCGATGAAGGCCAGCACCGGCGCGCACATCGCCACGACGCCGAAATCCTGCGGCAACAGGAGACGCGACAGCACGATGACGGAAATGATCTGCGTGGCGACCCGCACGGACTGCGACAAGGCCGTCACGACCGCGCCGCGCCCGACGGATTTGCGCAGCGAGCCTTCTGGCGGATCGAATGGATTGGCTTCCAAATTCAGGATTCCTGATTCTTGTGCAGGTTCCGACCAGGAACCCTGCAACCGCCGCCGCGGCCAAATTACGGCATTTATTTTGCAGTGCAACAAAAAACGTGGATTTTGCTACGCTGCACCAAAAATGTTGCGATGCAGCAAGACCTGTACTAGGTTCGCCGTGGGTGGGCCAACAGCGGTCGAGTTTTCATGCTGAATGTCTTGTACCTTGTGCATGACGTTTCCGACCCGGCAGTGCGCCGGCGGATTACAATGCTCAGGGCAGGTGGCGCCCAGGTCACGCTCGCAGGCTTCCGCCGCACGGCAAATCGCATTGCCGACGTCGAGGGTTTGCGGCCGCTGGATCTCGGCGCGACGCGTGACGGGCGATTCGCCCAGCGCCTGACGGCAGTCGCCAAGGCGGCGGTTTCGATCGGCACCAGGCTCCGCGGCATGCCGAGGCCCGATCTCATCATCGCGCGCAACCTGGAAATGCTGGCGCTCGCCCGCCGCGCCAACACGGCATTCGGCGCCGCGGTGCCGATCGTCTATGAATGCCTCGACATCCATCGCCTGATGCTTCGCAGCGATGCGGTCGGCAAGGCGCTGCGTGCCACGGAACGTTACCTTGCCAGGGACGTAAGGCTGCTGGTGACCAGCTCGCCCGCATTCACCGCCAATTATTTCGAGCCGTACGGCCAGGTGACGGCGCCGGTCGAACTGGTCGAAAACAAATATTTCGAGGCAGCGGCGATCCTGCCGGCCGAGCATGAGATGGCCGAGGCGCCTGTCGCGCCACCCTGGCGCATCGGCTGGTTCGGGGCATTGCGCTGCCGCCGCTCGCTCGAACTCCTGGCCGATTTCTCGCGCCGCGCCGACGGCCGGTTCGAGATCGTGCTGCGCGGCCGCCCGGCGTTGACCGAATTCCCGGATTTCCACGCCTTCGTCGAGGCGGAGCCCTGGCTTTCGTTTCGCGGACCCTACCGCAACCCGGAGGACATGGCGGCGATCTACCGGGACGTGCATTTCTCCTGGGCGATCGATTTCTTCGAGGCGGGCCAGAATTCCGAATGGCTGCTGCCCAATCGCCTCTATGAAGGCTGCCGATTCGGCGCGGTGCCGATCTCGATGGCCAACACGGAAACTGGGCGGTTCCTCGGCCGGCAAGGCATCGGCATTCTGTTGCCCGAAGCCTCACCCAACGCGCTCGAAGCCGCCATCGGCAAGATGGAGGAGCGCCGCTTCAGCACGTTGAAGGAGCGCGTTCTGTCGCGCAACCCCAGGATATGGAGCTATGATCGCAGCGATTGCCAGGCGCTGGTCGACAAGCTTCGCAGCCTGGCCGCCATGCGCCAACCCTTCGCGGCCGAGGCTTTGGCCTAGGATGGAGATCGCCCGATGATGCAAGCGCTCCCCTCCAGCCTGATCGTGATTCCCTGCCTCAACGAGGCAGCCCATATCGGTGTGCTGCTCGACCAGCTCAGCCCCGCGGCCGCGAGGCTCGGCGCCAGGATCGTCGTTGCCGATGGCGGCAGCACCGATGGTACCCCGGCCATTGTCGGCGAGCGTGCGAAGGAAGATCCCCGCATCATCCTGCTCCACAATGAAAAGCGCATCCAGAGCGCGGCGATCAATCTTGCCGTCGCCAGATTCGGCGATGGTGCCGAATATCTGATCCGCATCGATGCCCATGGCGGCTATCCCGCCGACTATTGCGACCGGCTGGTCGAGGAAGCGCTGGCCACGGGCGCCGATTCTGTCGTGGTCTCGATGCTGACCAGCGGCAGCGGCACCGTGCAGAAGGCGGCCGCGGCGGCACAGAATTCAAAGCTCGGCACCGGCGGTTCCAAGCACAGGCATCTGTCCGCCGGAGAATGGGTCGATCACGGCCATCACGCGCTGATGCGGATTTCTGCCTTCCGGGCCGTCGGCGGCTATGACGAGACGTTCAGCCATAATGAGGACGCCGAGCTCGACTACCGGCTGAGACAGGCCGGCTACAGGATCTGGATGAGCGGCAGGACGCAGATGGTCTACTATCCGCGCGCGTCGCTCAGCGGCCTCTATTTCCAGTATCTCGGCTACGGCCGCGGACGCGCCAAGAATGTCCTGAAGCACCGCGTCATCCCGAAGGTCCGGCAGATGGTGCCGCTGCTGGTGTTCCCGGTGGTGGTGCTCGCGGCCTTTTCCTTCGTGCACTGGCTGGCGGCGGTGCCGCTTTTGATCTGGGCATCCGTATGCCTCGGCTATGGCCTGTGGACGGCGGTAAGCCAGCGCAATGCCGACATCGCGCTTGCCGGCGTCTCGGCGATGGTCATGCATTTCGGCTGGTCCGTCGGTTTCTGGCTGCAGCTTCTCGGCCTTGGCAAACAGCGCGGGGTCGCGTGATGGCGGTTCCAGGCAAGAACCGCAGCATCGATATCGGCGTGTGCACGTTCCGCCGGCCGGAATTGGCCCACACGCTGCGCTCGCTCGACGCCATGGACAGGCTGGCCGGTTTCGATGTCCGTGTCATCGTCGCCGACAATGACGACACGCCGAGCGCCAGGGATCTGGTGACGACGCTGGCGCGCGAACTGACGCTGCCGATCAGCTATCACCACTGCCCGGCGCGCAACATCTCGATCGCCCGCAATGCCTGTCTTGACGCCAGCACGTCGGATTTCGTCGCCTTCATCGATGACGACGAGACGGCTTCGCCGCGTTGGCTTGCCGAGCTCGTCGCAACAGCCCAGGCAAGTCGCGCCGCCGCCGTGCTGGGCCCGGTCAAGGCGCGCTATGGGGCCGATGCGCCGGACTGGATGCGGCGTGGCGACTTCCATTCGACCTTGCCGGTCTGGGTGCGCGGCGAGATCCGCACCGGCTACACCTGCAACGTGCTGCTCGACATGGGGTCGGACAGCCTGCGCGGGCGCCGCTTCAGCCTGGCGCGTGGCCAGACCGGCGGCGAGGACACCGAATTCTTCGACCAGATGCACAAGACAGGCGGCACGATCGCGTTTTCTCCGGAGGCTTGGGTGGACGAGGTCGTGCCACGGACCAGGGCCGCGTTCGACTGGCTTGGCCGCCGCCGCTTCCGCGTCGGGCAGACGCATGGCCATCTCCTGGGGCGCAATGCGAGCGGCATTGGCCTGCTCAAACAGGTCGCCATTGCCTCGGCAAAGGCAGCCTATTGCTTCGCCGCGGCGTTTCCCTTCCTTGCCAGCCCCGTGCGGCGGAACCGCAGCGTGCTGCGCGGCATTATGCATGTCGGCGTCGTCAGCGGCCTTGTCGGCATCCGCGAGATTCGTCTCTACGGCCAGCCCTCGCCACAGGAAGGAGGCAAGCGTGCAGCCTGACGTCAGCTTCGTCCCGGACGTTTCCTTCGTCATTGCAGCCTACAACGCCGAGGCGACCCTCGACCGGGCGATCGCCAGCGCCATCGCGCAGAAGGGTGTCAGCGTCGAGGTCGTCGTCGTCGACGACAAGTCGCGCGACGCCACGCTCGACGTGGCAAGGGCCTATCCGCAGGACATCGTGCGCGTCGTGGCGCTCGCGCAGAACAGGGGCCCCGGCGGCGCCAGGAACGCCGGCCTCGAGGCTGCCCGCGGCCGCTGGGTCGCGGTCCTCGATTCCGACGATGCGGTCTATCCCGGCCGCATCGCCGCCATGATCGCGCGGGCCGGAAGGGCGGGCGCGCAAATCGCCGTCGACAACCTCCAGGTCGTCCGCGAGGACGGCGTGATCGAGGATGCGATGTTCCCGACGCGCTATCTGGAGGAATTGGGCGAGATCTCGCTGGCCAGCTATATCGCCGGCAACGTCGTCTTCGAATCGAAGTTCAATCTCGGCTATCTCAAGCCGATCTTCGAGCGCCGCTTCCTGGAAGAAAACGGACTTCGCTACGACGAGGACCTGATCATCGGCGAGGATTACATATTCCTGGCCAACGCCCTGGCCAAGGGCGGCAGGTGCGTGGTCGAGCCTGACATCGGCTATGCCTATCACATCCGCAGCGGCTCCATTTCGCGCGTGCTCGAGCCTCATCATGTCGAGGCGATGCGCAAGGCCGATGCAATTTTCGCTCAAAGCCATCAGATGGACGCGGCCGCGCAAGCGGCCTTCGCCCGGCGCAGCCGCAGCCTGCGCAAGGCAGCCTCGTTCCTGTCGATGGTCCAGCACATCAAGGCGCGGTCCCCGCTCAAGGCGATCCGGACGGCGCTCAGCGACCCGGCGGCGGTCAGGCATATGGGCATGCCGATCGCCGTGCGGTTGCGACGAGTAGCGGCACAATTTGCCGTGGGGGCGGGGAGGTGAAGATGCAGGCACATGGAGGGATTTTTCCTGGCCTGCGAATGGACTGAAGTCGATCTTCTCAGAAGGAATTTGCGATGAAGAAAATCAGGAAGGCCGTGATACCGGTGGCGGGGCTTGGAACGCGGTTCCTGCCGGCGACCAAGTCGATGCCGAAGGAAATGCTTCCCGTCGTCGACCGGCCGGTCGTGCAATACGCCGTCGATGAGGCCTTCGAGGCCGGCATCGAGCACATCGTGTTCGTGACCGGCCGCAACAAGGCGGTCATCGAGGATTATTTCGACCTGCATCCGGAATTGATCGGAACACTGGAGCAGAGCGGCAAGAAGGCGCAATTGCAGTCGTTGGAAAGCCTGCTGCCGGTGGCCGGCGCCACCAGCTTCATCCGCCAGCAATCCCCGCAAGGCCTTGGCCACGCCGTCTGGTGCGCGCGCGAGGTCATCGGCAACGAGCCCTTCGCCCTGCTTTTGCCTGATATGGTTTCGTTCGGCGGCCGCGGCTGCCTGGCCGAGGTCGCCGACCTCTATGCCGAGACCGGCGGCAACGTCATTGCGGTCGAGCGCTGTGACCCGACCGAGACCAACAAATACGGCATTGTCGGCCGCGGCGCCGACATTGGCGGCGGTTTCGAGGTGACGGCGATGGTCGAAAAGCCGGCGCCGGCCAATGCGCCGTCGAACTTCTACATCAACGGCCGCTATATCCTGCAGCCCGAGATCTTCGCCCTGCTCGGCAACCAGCAGCGCGGCGCGGGCAACGAGATCCAGCTGACCGACGCCATGGTCCGCCTGGCGCAGGAGCAGTCCTTCTTTGCCCAGCCTTTCAAGGGCCGCATGTTCGACTGCGGCTCGAAGGAGGGCTTCATCCAGGCCAACATCGCCTTCGCCTTGGCGCGCGACGACATGAAGGGTCCGGTTTTCGAGATGCTCCAGGAGTTCGTCCGGTCGCATGAACGACAGGAAGAAGCCGCATAATGCCCATGTTTCGGGAGCATTGTCGGACGGCTGACGGTGCGATGCGCGCAACGCCCTGTGGCGTCCGGCATGGAACTTGCGTCGCTTTTTGGCAATGCTCCCGATCTTCGACGTGCCTGGGGAGCCAAGGCATGATCCCGGAAAGCGCAAGGCGGTTTTCGGAAAAGATCATGTTCAAACAGTGAGATAGAGCCCATCCCGCTGATTGGGATGGACGGGCTCTGGAATTGGACCGAAGATGAACTATGCCAACTTTCCTCTCGACAAGAGGATGCCATTGCCGAATTCGGAAGCAGGAGACGGCGAAGACTTCATCGATGTCGAGCGGCTGCTTGGCATGGCAGCGCGGCAGGCCAAGGTGGTTGTCCTGGGCGCGGTCATTGGTCTTGTCCTGGGCCTGCTCTATCTGCAGACCACGCCGCCCAAATACCAATCGGTCTCGAGCGTGCTGATCGATGAGGGGCTGAACAAGATCGTCGACGACATTTCGGCGGCGTCGACGACCATGCAGACCGATTCGGCCATCCTGAGCCAGATCGAAATCCTGACCTCGACGCGGCTTGCCGCCGTGGTCGTCGACAAGCTGAAGCTCGACCGCAACGACGCGTTCATGAACCCGCCCCAGTCGGCGCTCGCCCAAGGCATCGGCCTGATCCGTGGCCTGATCCAGTATGTTCGCCCCAGTCCTCCCATGCCGGGCGTCGGCGACGTCACCAAGCTCGACCCCGCCACCCGCGATGCGCTGATCGCGACCTCACGTCGCGACTACGCGATCCTCAAATTGCAGAACGAGGTGCAGGCGGAGCGCGTCGGGCGAAGCTATGTCATCGCGCTCGGCTACCAGGCGACGGACCCGGCACTGGCGACCGCGATCACCAAGGCCTATGCCGATGCTTATCTCGCCGACCAGCTCGACGCCTCCTTCGATGCCACCGAGCGCGCAGCGGTCTGGCTGCAGGGCCGGCTGACGGAACTGCGCGAAAGCTCGCAGGCGGCATCGCTCGCGGTCGAGAAATTCAGGGCCGAGCACGGCCTGTCCGCCAACAGCGACGGCCAGCTGATGAGCGCCAAGCAGCTAGCCGACCTCAACGCCCAGCTTATCGTGGCGCAGGCCGATACGGCCCGGGCCAGCGCCCGCTACCAGCAATACAAGTCCATCGTTGAAAGCGGTTCGGAGAACGCCTTCAAGGATGCCGCCATATCGAGCGACCAGCCGAGCAGCTCGGTAATCGCGGCGCTCAAGACGCGCTATCTCGCCGTCGCCAAGCGGCAGCAGGATGTCGAGGCCAATTTTGGGCCGCAGCATCCGCAGGCGGTGGCGCTCGCCAAGGAGAAGGCCGACATATCGGCGCAGATATTCGGCGAGCTGAAGCAGCTGACCGAAAGCTATCGCAATGAATATGAAGTGGCGCTGGCGCGCGAGACCGCGCTCAGGGCCAATGTCGCCGCGGCGCAAGGCAAGAGCGCCATCGACAACCAGTCGCAGGTCAAGCTGCGTGAACTCGACCAGAAGGCGACGGCGCTCTCCACGCTCTACCAGACATTCCTCGGCCGCTACGAGGAAGCCGCCCAGCAGCAATCCTTCCCGGTCGGCAAGATCCGCATCATCTCGGATGCATCGACGCCGCTCAGCGCCTCCAGCCCGCGCACGGTGGTTGTGCTGGCGCTCTCGCTTGTGCTGGGCACGTTGATGGGTGCCGGGCTCGGCGGCCTGAACGAATTCAACGAGCGTTTCTTCAGGACCGGCGAGGATGTCCGCGACCGCGTCGGCCTCAAATTCCTCGGTTATCTGCCTGTCATCGGCGGCAAGACCGCCAGGGAGGAAAAGCCGGCCGACCCGGATCTCAAAACCGCCAAATCGCCGGCCGCCGCCGAAAAGCGCGCGCGCATGCGCGTCAGCGTCGATGCTCCGGCGTCGATGTTCTCCGAGACGCTGCGCAGCGCAAAGATCGCCTTCGACGTCGTCATGGAAGGGCAAGGCAGCCGCGTCATCGGCGTCATCTCGGTCCTTCCCGGCGAAGGCAAGTCGACGGTCGCGGCCAATCTGGCCGGACTGCTCGCCGCCAACGGCGCCAGGACGCTGCTGATCGACGGCGACCTGCGCAATCCGGGCTTGAGCCGCAGCCTCGGCATGGAGGCCGAGCAGGGACTGATGGAAGCGGTGGTGAGCGGCCAGACCTGGCAGTCGGTCGGCAAGATCGACCGGCAGACCAAGCTGGCGATCATTCCGGCCGTGCTGCGCGGCAATTTCTCGCATACCAGCGAGCTTCTCTCCTCGGCCGGCATGCGGCGCTTCATCGACAACGCCAAGGAGACCTTCGAATACATCGTCGTCGATCTGCCGCCGCTGGGGCCGGTGGTCGACGCCAAGGCCTTCGCGCCGCTTGTCGACGGCTTCGTGCTGGTCACCGAATGGGGCCGCACGCCGCGCGCGATGGTGAGATCGATGCTCGAATCCGAACCCTATGTCGCCAACAAGATCGTCGGCGCGGTGCTGAACAAGGTCGATCTCAAGAAGCTCGCCAAATACGGCTCGTTCGGAGCGTCCGAAAAATTCTTCGGCCAGTACTCGAGCTATTATCTCGACAAGACCGAAGTGCGCAGCAAGACAACGGTCTGAGTTCAACCGTGGCGATTTCCGTGCCTGAGTGACGAGGCAGGTCATCGCCTATGTGGCCGCGGCGGGCTACAATGGGAGTCTAAACCCGGGCATCATCCGGCAGGCAATGTCAGCTTACGCGGCCAATAGCGGCTCGCCACCAAAAGACTGAGATGGACGACAACTATTCCGAGGATGCCTGCCAAAGCCTTCAGTGAGCCGTCCGAAAGGCGCGCATGCCGACCGGGTTCGAGGAGCTGCATCAGCTCCAGCACAGTGGCTACGACGACAACTATAGTGACAGTTCCAGCCAAGCGGTTTGGAAAGCCGAGCCCCATTGCCACGCCGAACAGAACGTAGGCGAGGGCGCGTTCGAAATCTGGATCACCCAGGTGGGGCCGCATCTGGATTGGCGACAGCGTCGCGAACACAATGACGGCGAGCAAAGCAAGAGCGGCAATGCGAGAGATAAGGGTCATTGCCGTTCGTAAAGCGAACAAGCCGGCGAAACAAGTACGGGCATCTTCAAGGGTCGAATTTATAACAAGGTAGCTTCCGAACTGCTTGGCGATTCAAGCAGCCCCGCCCGATCCAAAGACGCCATGCTAGCCCGTGACGCCCGGTTTCTTGGCTGATTGGCGATGTCTATGAAATGACATCCGGAGCAATATCGGATTGTGCGGAATCGACGCGCTTTGAGGTTGGCGACATGGATTGGAAGCAGGTCGGCCCCAGAGCAGATCAGTCTATTTCGCTTGCCAGCGATTTCGACGGCAGGTCGGTCGTCCGCTCTGGATGGACGGCGGTGTCGATCCAAGCCCTGGTCAGTTTGAGTTCTGACCGGGTTTCGCAGACAGCGCGATCGGGTCGGTTTCGATAAGCCGAAGCGACCGCACCATGCTCGCCGTTTGCGTCTTGTACTTGAGAAAATGCGGTGTGGTCAGATGGGCTTCGTACGCCGTCTGATCGGCGTAGCATTCGATCACGCGCACCTTTTCAGGCGCACCTTTTTCCGACACGGCATGAAGGAAAAGCACGCCCGGCTCGATTCGCACGGAGGCCTCGATCTCTTCGGCAATCAGGGCCTTGTAGCTGTCGATCTGGTCAGGATCGATTTCCAGTTCGGCTATCCTGACGATCCGCATCGATTGGTCCCTAACTTTGTACAGGGCCGCGACTCCCTATCCAGGCCTCGGAACCCTGCGGCTGGACAGTGCGCTCCTGCGAGGAAGGCACCGAGGTGCCCCTTGGTCAATCCTCATTGGTCAACAAGATCGCGACTACGCGGCCCTGAGCCGGTAGCGGAACACCGTGTGGTCGAGCAGCAGCCGGATGCGCGGTTCGGCTTCGGTCGCCACCAGCCAGCTTGCCGCGATCATGGTCGCTCCGACCGTTGCCATGGACAACAGATAAGGCAGCCCGGCGCGGACCATCGCGCCGAGCACCGCCGCGCCGATGACGTCGTGGATCAGATAGAGCGGGTAGGTCATCAAGCCGATCCGGCGCCAGCCGCTCCAGCTGAGGTCGAGCCGCAGCGACCATGCCATCAGGGCGATGGCGACCAGGAAGACAAGGATCGGCGGCGCATAGGGCATCGCGGCACCGACCTTAATGCTGTGGACGTCGACCGAGCTGGCGATTTGCAGCACGCCCCCGCCCAGGAACAGCAGGCAGAAGGCTAGGCGCGAGGCCGTCACCGCCTTGAACCGCATCAGCCAGATGAGCACGCCGACGGCGAAAAAAGAGCCATGGTGCACCAGGACGAGCTGCAGCCAGCGTGTCTCGGCGAGGTCGGACCAGCCGAGCGGATAATAGAGGCACCAGAACAGCGTGCTGACGAGGCCGATCACGACTGCCACCGTCTCCATCAGGTGGAAGCGGCCAAGCCGCAACAGGATCCAGACGACAGCGTAGAAGGCGATCTCGATGCCGAGCGTCCAGTAGACGCTGTCCACCCAAGGGCCGTAGGGCGCGAAAAGGCCGGTGCGAACGAGCCTGATCACGGCATCGGTTGGCCAGCTCAGACCGGTGAGCAGCAGCACCGCCGCGGTCACCGGCGCGCAGATCCAGACCGCCGGCGCCAGCCTTTTCACCCTTGCCTCGAAAAACCGCAGCGGCGTCGAATTCTCGGCGCTGAAGGCGATGACGAAACCGCTGATGACGAAGAATATCTGCACGCCGACCCAGCCGGAGCCGACCAAGGCCATTTCGGGATGGGGCGGGATGCCGCCGGTCGCGCGCGCCGAAACCCCGTCAGGGAATGCCCATACCCAGAAGCCATAGTGATAGAACATCACCATGACGGCGGCCAGGAAACGCAATATGTCGACGCCGCCGAATGTCGCCTTGTGCTGAGCCATGCCGTGCCTTTGGAATGGCCCCCCAAGCCAAACCCTAGGGTCTGTTGTTGCATTGCACAACAAAAGATTGGCCAGATGTGACAGTTGGCGCCGACCTTCACCCGCGAACGACGGGGAGTGGGGGAAGTCGGCACTGGAGTACGTCGCTACCGTCCTTCATGGGGAGAAGGTGCGGGCAGGCGGATGGGGGGGCGGCGCCGACCGCTCAATAAACGGAAGGATCGTGTCTGCTGCGCCCGATCATCTAGACCCCGATGCCGCGCTCCTTCAGCACGGCCGTGATCTCGTCGAGGATGACCGGGTCGTCGATCGTCGCCGGCATGGTCCAGTCTTCCTTGTCGGCGATCTTCTGCATGGTCCCGCGCAGGATCTTTCCCGACCGCGTTTTCGGCAGCCGCTTGATCGTCACCACCGTCCTGAAGGCGGCGACCGGGCCGATGCGCTCGCGCACCAGCCCCACCACTTCGCTCTCGATGAGGCCGATCTCGCGCGAGACACCAGCGTTGAGCACGACGAAGCCGAGCGGAACCTGGCCCTTCATCGAATCGGCGATGCCGACGACGGCGCATTCCGCGACATCGGGATGCGTTGCCAGCACCTCTTCCATGGCGCCGGTCGACAGCCGGTGGCCGGCGACATTGATGATGTCGTCGGTGCGGGCCATCACGTAGAGGTAGCCGTCCTCGTCGATCATGCCGGCATCGGCCGTCTTGTAGAAGCCGGGGAACTCGTCGAGATAGGCCTGGCGGAAACGGGCGTCGGCGTTCCACAGCGTCGGCAGGCAGCCCGCCGGCAGCGGCAGCTTGACCACGACATTGCCGAGCGTGCCGCGCGGCACCTCGTGGCCGGCATCGTCGAGCACGCGGATGTCGTAGCCGGGCATCGGCACGCCGGGTGAGCCGTATTTTACCGGCAGCAGGCCAAGGCCTGCGGGGTTGATGGTCATTGGCGAGCCGGTCTCGGTCTGCCACCAATGGTCGATGACCGGCACGTTCAGTTTTTGCTCCGCCCATTTGATGGTTTCGGGATCGGCGCGCTCGCCGGCGAGGAACAGCGTTCGGAATTTCGACAGGTCGTATCTGGCGACGAATTCGCCCCTGGGATCCTGCCCCTTGATGGCGCGGAACGCCGTCGGCGCGGTGAACAGGGCGACCACGCCATGCTGCGCGATCACCCGCCAGTAGGTGCCGGCATCGGGCGTGCCGACCGGCTTGCCTTCGAACAGGATGCTGGTGCAGCCATGCAGCAGCGGCCCGTAGACGATGTAGGAATGGCCGACCACCCAGCCGACGTCGGACGCCGCCCAGAACACTTCGCCGGGCTTGACGCCGAACTCGTTTTCCATCGTCCATTCGAGCGCCACCATGTGGCCGCCATTGTCGCGAACGATGCCCTTGGGCTGGCCGGTCGTGCCTGACGTGTAGATGATATAGAGCGGGTCGGTGGCAAGCACTGGAACGCAGTCGACATTGGCGCCGGCCGCCCGCTCGCGCGCGACCGCGTCCGCATAGTCGATGTCGTAATTGTCCCTGAGCTCGCAGCGCAGCTGGTCGCGCTGCAGGATCAGGCAGGCGTCCGGCTTGTGGCGGGATATCTCGATCGCCTTGTCGAGCAGCGGCTTGTAGGCGACGACGCGGCCGGGCTCCAGGCCGCAGGAGGCCGAAATGATCACCTTCGGCCTGGCGTCGTCGATGCGGGTGGCGAGCTCATGCGAGGCAAAACCGCCGAAGACGACCGAATGCACGGCGCCGATGCGGGCGCAGGCAAGCATGGCGATGGCCGCTTCCGCCACCATCGGCATGTAGATGATGACGCGATCACCCTTGCCGACGCCGCGGTTCTTCAGCACCGAGGTCAGCGCCACCACTTCGCGTTTGAGCTCGGCATAGGTGAATGTCTTCACGGTGCCGGTGATGGCGCTGTCATGGATCAGCGCGATCTGGTCGGCACGCCCGCCGGCGACATGCCGGTCGAGGGCATTGTAGCAGGTGTTGCAGGTGGCGCCGGTAAACCAGCGGCCATAAACGCCGGCTTCCGCATCGAACACCTTGTCGTAAGGCGTGTACCAATCGATGGCGTTCGCCGCATCCGCCCAGAACTTTTCCGGGTCGCGTTTCCAGCTGTCATAGACCTCGTGATAGCGTGAAGCCATCCGTTTCCTCCCCAGGAAGATTTGCCGTCTTGGCAATAGCCTATGCTGTTTTTTCCGGCGATGTCTTCCCTCAATTCGTCTGATCCGGTCCGGTCCTGGTCGCAAAGGTGCGACATCGTGGCCCTCCGGGAAGAAAAGCAACGGTCCGGCCCGGGCGTTCCCATGTGGCCGTGTGCACCGGCGCGTCGGCCGGTGGTCTCGTCGTCGGGCATGGTCACCGCGATCGAGCAGCCGTCTTCCGGGTCAGTCGATCCTTTTTGTGCTCACCATCACCGGCCGGATCGGCGGCGCCGGCGGCAGCAGGTCGCGAATGTCGGCGAAGGGAAACATCGGCTCGAAGCGGAAGGCTTCGGCCTGCGATCCCGGCGCGCCGTTGCACTGGCCGGCGCGAAAAAAATTCTGCGTCCGGGCGATGTCGACGAAGCGCTCCGGATCCTGCGACTGGTGCAGGCGGATCGCCTTGGCCTTGATCTCGGCCTGGGCTGATATCTCGACATAGTGGGTCGGGGAGAATCCGGTGCCGCCCATCGTGTCGGCATGCAGCACCGGTACGGCGAACGACGCCGCGATGCGCACGGCGTCCGACAGCGCGCGGTGGTCGGCGTGATAGTCGTTTGGCGCATGGGTAATCACCAGATCCGGTCCGGTTTCGCCAATCAGCGTCTTCAGCGCGCCGATCAACGCGTTATCCGCCACCAGCCTGCCGTCGGGAAAGTCGAGGAAGCGCGGCGCCGCCCCGAGCAGCGCGGCCGCGGCCGTTGCCTCCTCGCGACGGACACGGGCGAGAACCGTGGGATCGCTCTTGCCGCCCCTGGCACCATCCGTGGCTATGGCAAAAGTCAGTTCTGCGCCTTGCGCCGCATAGGCCGCCATCGTACCGAACATGAATATCTCGATGTCGTCAGGATGCGCGCCGAGCGCCAGTATTTTCAACGCTTCTCTCCCCGGAAATGGAAAAACGTGACGAACGGAATCCTGCTCGCCCTGATCGCCTATGCAAGCTATTCGGGCAGCGATGCCGTTGTCAAAAGCCTGGGTGGGCAGTTCACGGTGTTCGAGATCGGTTTCTTCTCGATATTGTTTGCCGGCTGCTTTCTCTTCTTCACCCGGCCGGCGGACGAGCGTTGGCGTGATTTCTGGCGCACCAAACGGCCTTGGGCGGTGCAGGCGCGCGCCTGGGCCGGCATCGCCTCGGGCGTGCTCAGCGTCTATGCCTTCACCACCATTCCACTGGCCGAAGTCTACGCGCTCGTCTTCCTGGCGCCGCTCTGCGTCACCATCCTCTCCACGGTCGTCCTCAAGGAAAAGGTGGGTCCATGGCGCTGGCTGGCGGTGGTCGCCGGCTTTGCCGGCGTCATGCTGGTGGTGAGACCGGGTTTTCGCGAACTCAATCTTGGACACCTCGCCGCCTTTGGCGTGGCCTTTCTGGCAGCCGCCAGCGTCATCCTGATGCGCTCGCTGGCAAAGCAGGAAAAGCGCACGACCATGCTCGGCGTGCTGATCGGCTACGGCCTGTTGTTCAACGGCATCGGCATCGCCGCTACCTCGTTCACGCTTCCCGACGCAAGGCAGCTTGCATGGCTGATAATGGCCGGCGCCTTCACCGCATGCGGACAATTGCTGCAGCTGCTGGCCGTCAAATACGCGCCCGCCAACCGGATCGCGCCGACGCATTACTCGCAGATGGTCTGGGCGGTCACCCTCGGTGCGCTGTTCTTCCGGGAATATCCCGACTGGCTGTCGCTGGTCGGCCTCGCGGTCGTCGGTGGGTCCGGCCTGCTCACCATGGTGCGCGAGGAAGTACGGTTGGGCACGGTGCGCTGGAACCCGTTTTCGCGCACCCGGCTTTGATCTGGCGCCGGTTGCATGGCGACCACGAGCGCTGATATGCGGGCGCGATGACGACAAAAGTCTTGCCGGAGCTTCCGGTATCCGCCGTGCTGCCGGCGCTGGGCCATGCGCTCGGCTCCGGCAACGGCGCCGTGCTTGTGGCGCCGCCCGGCGCCGGCAAGACGACGCTGGTGCCGCTGGCGCTGCTCGCTGCGCCATGGCTGGGCACGGGCAAGATCGTGCTGCTGGAGCCGCGCCGGCTCGCCGCCCGCGCCGCCGCCCGCCGCATGGCCGAATTGCTTGATGAGGAGCCCGGCGCCACCGTCGGCTATGCCATGCGCATGGAGAACCGCACTTCGGCCCGGACAAAAATACTGGTCGTCACAGAAGGTGTGCTGGCGCGGATGATCCTTGACGATCCCGAACTGCCCGGAATCTCGGCCGTGATCTTCGACGAATTCCACGAGCGCTCGCTCGACGGCGATTTCGGCCTCGCTTTGGCGCTCGACGTGCAAGGCGCGCTGCGGCCGGACCTGCGCGTCTTGGTGATGTCGGCGACGCTGGACGGCGCCCGTGTCGCGAGGCTGTTGTCGGGCGCGCCGGTGATCGAAAGCGAAGGCCGTGCCTTTCCCGTCGACATCCGCTACGACGAACGGCCGGCCGGCATCGCAATCGAAGATGCCATGGCCAAGGCGATCCGCTCCGCTCTTGCCGACGAGAGCGGCAGCGTGCTTGCCTTCCTGCCCGGCCAGCGCGAGATCGAGCGCACCGCCGAGCGGCTTGCCGGCAAGGTCGGCGCCGACACCGATATCGTGCCGCTCTACGGCATGCTCGATGGCAAGGCGCAGGACGCGGCGATCAGGCCGGCGCCGGCGGGCCGCCGCAAGGTGGTGCTGGCTACGTCGATCGCCGAGACCTCCATCACCATCGACGGCGTGCGGGTCGTCATCGATTCCGGCCTGTCGCGGCTGCCGCGCTACGAGCCGGCCAGCGGCCTGACGCGGCTGGAGACGGTGCGCGCCAGCAAGGCCTCCGCCGACCAGCGCGCCGGCCGTGCCGGACGCACGCAGGCCGGCGTCGCCATCCGACTGTGGCGCGCCGAACAGACGGCGTCGCTTCCAGCCTTCACCCCGCCGGAAATCCTCGAGGCCGACCTTTCCGGCCTGCTGCTTGACTGCGCCGCCTTCGGCGTCGCCGATCCGACGAGCCTCGCCTTCCTCGATCCGCCGCCGGCCCCGGCGCTCAACGAGGCAAGGGCGCTGCTGCGCGCGCTTGATGCCATCGACGAGGCGGGGCGGCTGACGGAAGCGGGCGCCGCGATGCGCAAGCTCGCTCTACCGGTGCGGCTGGCGCATATGGTCGCCGAGGCGGCCCGCGGCGGCCATGCCGGCGAGGCGGCCATGCTCGCGGTGCTGCTGACCGAGCGCGGGTTGGGCGGTGACGGCGCCGATCTCGAACGCCGGCTGATGCGCTTTCGCCAGGAAAGATCGCCGCGCGCCACCGCCGCGCGGCAACTCGCCGAACGCCTGGCGAGGCAGGCCTCTTCACCCTCCCCCTTATGGGGGTCCGAAGGACGGGCGAGACCCGTGGCTCGCCCCGGAACGTCGATCCGCGAAGCGGAGCGGGGCGGGGGGCTTTGGCGCCGCACCCCCACCCCGGCGCTACGCGCCGACCCTCCCCACAAGGGGGAGGGTGGCAGCGCTGGTCCTCTCCTCATCCATGCCTGGCCCGACCGCGTCGCCAAGGCGCGCGGCGAGCGCGGGCGTTTCGTGCTGGCCAACGGCTCCGGTGCCATGCTCGATGCTGCCGATCCGCTTGCCGGCGAGGCGTTTCTGGTTGTCGCCGACCTGCAGGGCAAGGCGCAGAATGCGCGCATCACGGCGGCGGCGGCGATCAGCGAGGACGATATTCGTTCAGCACTGGCGGAAAGGATCGAAACCCGCAGGCAAACGAGCTTCGATCGCGAGCGCCGCGCCGTGCGCGTGCGCGAAACCGTACGCCTCGGCGCTATCACGCTGGCCGAGCGCATGCTGCCTCCGCCAACCGGCAATGAGGCCGACCGCGCCATGCTTGACGCCTTGCGCGAACATGGACTTTCGCTGCTGAGCTGGAGCAAGGAGGCCGAGACGCTGCGCCAGCGCCTGTCCTGGCTGCATCGCGGCCTTGGGGCGCCGTGGCCCGATATGTCCGACACGGCACTTATCGATCGCCTCGACGACTGGCTGCTGCCGTTCCTGTCGGGTGCCGCATCCTTCTCGGCCATCGATCCGGGTGTCGTCCCGGCCGGGCTGACGGCGCTTGTGCCGCACGATTTGCAGCGCCGGATCGACGCACTTGCGCCGACCCATTTCGACGTGCCGTCCGGCAGTCGCGTGCCGATCCGCTATGACGGCGAGTGGCCCATTTTGGCGGTTCGTGTCCAGGAACTGTTCGGTCTCGACCGGCACCCCGCAATCGCAGGCGGCACCGTGCCGCTGACGCTCGAACTGCTGTCGCCCGCGCACCGGCCGATCCAGACGACGCGCGACCTGCCCGGCTTCTGGCGCGGCTCCTGGGCCGATGTGCGCGCCGACATGCGCGGTCGCTATCCCAAGCACGTGTGGCCGGAAAATCCGCTGCTCGCCGCCGCCACCAGCCGCGCCAAGCCGCGCGGGACGTAGTTGCTTGGCGATTGGCGCAAACGCCATCGCTTCGTCATCCACCTAGCGCTCGCCGCTTCGCGGCTGTATTTCATGGCCATGATCAACGTATTGCGTTCTCCCGACTTCCAGCAGAGCCAGCGACTGCGCCTCAACACGCTGATCCGGCTGCGCTGGCTTGCCATTGTCGGCCAGAGCGTGACGGTGCTTTTCGTCGCCTATGGCCTGAAATTCCCACTGCCGGTCAGCCTGTGCTTTGCCCTGATCGCCTGTTCGGCCTGGATGAACCTGCTCCTTGCCTTTCGGTTCCCGGCCGCGCACCGGCTCACGCCGTTCGCGGCCTTCGGCATCCTGATCTTCGACAGCCTCCAGCTTGCCGGCCTGCTCTACATGACCGGCGGCCTTACCAATCCGTTCTCGCTGCTGATGACGGTGCCCGTGGTCATTTCGGCGACGTCGCTGCCCTTGCGCCTGACCGCGGTGCTTGGGGGGCTGGTGATGACGGCGGCGACCTTGCTGGTCTTTTTCCACTTGCCATTGCCCTGGCATGAAGGCGCGCCGCTGGCGATGCCCTTCATCTATGTTGCCGGCATGTGGATGGCGGTGCTGTCATCGATCGCCTTCACCGCTATTTACGCCTTCCGCGTGGCCGCGGAAGCCCGCCTGCTGGCCAATGCGCTCGCCGCCACCGAACTGGTGCTCCAGCGCGAGCAGCATCTGTCGGCGCTCGACGGGTTAGCCGCCGCCGCCGCGCATGAGCTCGGCACGCCGCTCGCCACCATCACGCTGGTCGCCAAGGAGATGGAAAAGGCGCTCGGCAAGGACGCGAAATACGGGGAGGATGTGACGCTGCTGCGCTCCCAGAGCGAGCGTTGCCGCGAGATACTCAAGCGCCTGACCAGCCTGTCGTCCGAGGGAGAGGCGCATTTGTCCCGCCTGCCTTTGACCTCGCTGGTCGAGGAGGTCACCGCGCCGCACCGCGACTTCGGCATCTCGATCAAGCTCAGGCCCGGCGAGCGCAGCGGCCCCGAGCCGGTCGGGCGCCGCAATCCCGGCGTCATCTACGGCCTTGGCAATTTGGTGGAGAACGCCGTCGATTTCGCCCGCGAGAGCGTCACCGTGCGCTGGAGCTGGGACGAGGCCACCGTCACCTTCTCGATCATCGATGACGGTCCCGGCTTTCCGCCCGAGATCATCGACCGCATCGGCGAGCCCTATATGTCGACACGCCAGGGCACGGAGGCCGGCGGCGGGCTGGGGCTGGGCCTTTTCATCGCCAAGACATTGCTCGAGCGATCGGGCGCCACGCTCGACTTTCGCAATTCGAGCGGACTGGGCGAGGGCGCCATGGTACGGATTTCATGGCCCAGAAATGTTTTCCTGAACCCGGAATCGGCGCCCGCGACGATGTTTGACACCGCGTAAATTGGACAATCGCCACGCAAAACTATATCTGCGTAAAATTAAGGCAGCAGGAATTTCAAGACGATGACAGGCGATGAAAACAATGGCGCAATGGTTGAGGGCGAGGACACCTCGCTTCTGATCGTCGACGACGACAAACCGTTCCTGACCCGTCTGGCCCGCGCCATGGAAACCAGGGGGTTCGTGGTCGAAACGGCCGAGAGCGTCGAGGAGGCGGTCGGCAAGGCACGCGCCAATCCGCCCGCCTACGCGGTGGTCGATATGCGGCTTGGCGACGGCAACGGCCTCGACGTCGTGGCCGCCATCCGTGAGAAGCGCGAGGATTCCCGCGCGATCATCCTGACCGGCTACGGCAACATCGCCACCGCGGTGACGGCGGTGAAGCTCGGCGCCGTCGACTATCTGTCGAAGCCGGCCGACGCCGACGACGTCTTTGCCGCGCTAACCCGCACGGCCGGCGAGCGCGCCGCGCCCCCGGAAAATCCGATGTCGGCCGACCGCGTGCGATGGGAGCACATCCAGCGTGTCTACGAAATGTGCGAGCGCAACGTCTCCGAGACCGCGCGCCGCCTCAACATGCATCGCCGCACCCTGCAGCGCATCCTGGCCAAGCGCGCGCCGCGCTAGGAGCGCGATGCGCTGAGCATTCCTTCGGACCGGTTTCTGCTTACGGGGAAGCATCCAATTGTCGAACTCGGCGCCGCCCCTCACCTGCCTGCCGGCATCCTCTCCCCGTATAGTGACGGGGAGAGGGGCGCTGTCATCGCCGATTTCGCTAACCACCAGCGTTGCAAAGAGGCGCCGACGCTGCGGCCAGCCTCTTTCTCCCCGTCACTATACGGGGAGAAATGCCCGGGAGGGCAATGAGGGGCGGCGCCGGCCTCGACAATAAGGCCTGCCGGACAGGGCGGCATAACGGAGGGTGAAATGCGGGACTTGAAACAGCGGCCGGTTTCCGTCTTGCGCGAATTTCTCGACAGCGAGGCGGCCGGCGGCATCATGCTGATGGTGGCGGCGGCATTGGCCTTGATCGTCGCCAACTCACCGCTCTCCGGAACCTATTTTGCCGTCCTCCACGCCTATCTCGGCCCGCTCAGCGTGTCGCATTGGGTCAATGATGGACTGATGGCGGTGTTCTTCCTGCTCGTCGGCCTGGAGATCAAGCGCGAGATGCTGGACGGCCAGCTCTCGACTTGGCCGCGCAGGGTGCTGCCCGGCATCGCGGCGGCCGGCGGCATGGTGGTGCCGGCGCTGGCCTACGTCGCCATCAACCGTGACAATGCGGGCGCGCTGTCCGGCTGGGCGATCCCGACCGCCACCGACATCGCCTTCGCGCTCGGCGTGCTGTCGCTGCTCGGCAGCCGCGTACCGGCCTCGCTCAAGATATTCCTCACCGCCCTTGCCATCATCGACGATCTAGGCGCGGTCATCATCATCGCGATCTTCTACACCAGCGGTCTGTCGCTTGCCTATTTGGGCGCCGCCTTCGCGGTGATCGCCGCGCTTGTCGTGCTCAACCGCATGCGGGTGATGAGCCTCGTGCCTTACCTCGTGCTCGGTGCGATCCTGTGGGTGCTGGTGCTGAAGTCGGGCGTGCATGCCACGCTTGCCGGCGTGGCGCTGGCCCTGACCATTCCGCTCGAACGCACCGCCGGCATCGAACGCGATCTCGATCATTCGCCGCTGCACCGGCTCGAGCACGGCCTGCACGCAATAGTGCCCTTCGTCGTCATCCCCATCTTCGGCTTCGCCAATGCCGGCGTTTCGCTGGCGGGCCTCAGCGTCGGCGCGCTGTTCGAGCCGCTGACGCTCGGCGTCGCCGCCGGCCTCGTCGTCGGCAAGCTGGTCGGCGTGTTCGGTTCCTCCGCGCTCGCCATCCGCTTCGGTCTCGCCGACCTGCCGGCCCATGCAGGCTGGCTGCACATGATCGGCATCTCGCTGCTGTGCGGCATCGGCTTCACCATGAGCCTGTTCATCGGCCTGCTCGCCTTCGCCAGCGACACGGCGCTGCAGGACGCGGTCAAGGTCGGCATTCTCTCCGGCTCCCTGGTCGCAGCGCTGCTCGGCGCGGCCGTCCTGCTGATGGCGCCGGCGGCGAGCGGGGCGGATGAAGGCGAGGAGTAGAGGTCCACAAGCGCAGGTTCTGCGAGGCAGCCTACTCGCTCTCCCCCTCCAGCGCCGGCACGGCCACTCCGGCGAGTTCCGCCGCCAAAAGCCGCGCGGCACCGGCCCGCGCGATGCGCAGCATCAGCGCCTTGCGCGTAGCCGCCGCCATGCGGTGCTCGGGCGCCTCGCGCAAAATCTCCGCGCCATAGCCGTCGGAGAGGATGAAGCCGCATTCTTCGGGAAAAATCTCCGCCGGCACGCCGGGATGGGTGGCGAAGAAGAAGCGATCCGAGTGCAGCCGGTAGTCGGGCCATTTGCGGTCGACGCGAAAATCCTCGACCGAGGACTTGATCTCGATGATCCAGATGTCGCCGTGGCGGGTCAACGCGACAAGGTCGGCGCGGCGGCCGGTCGCCAGGGACAGTTCGGGCAGCACATGCGCGCCCATTTCGCGAAGCAGCCGCTGCACCCCGCGCCGCACCAGCATGGCGCGTTCGGACTGGCGACCATCGATGAGCGGGTTCAGGGGAATCGGTGAGATGATTGGCATGACGGGACCATGCCAGATTTTGTTCATGGTTTGAACCCGTTATGAGCGGCCAGGCCCCGTCGTTTCGATCGTAACCGGCACGCCCTGGCACAACGAGTTGCTGACCGTGGAAACCACGCTTGCACGGTCAATGATCCTTTGGGGATCGGACCCGTCCAAGGTCTCGCAGGAAACCGTCATCCTTGCCGCGGTCGCCAGCAGGGGCTTGCCGTCGAGGTCAAGCCTCACCGAGACGGCGATCCTGCCGAGTTTCACGCCGATCTCGTCGGCGACATAGCGAAGGTCGTTGCAGAAGCAGCCGCCGATCGCCAGCGCCAGCAGCTGGCCGCCATTGAAGCCCAGGCCCATGCCGCCGGCCTTGCCCTCGGGCCGGTCGACGACGATCGTGTGGCCGCCGGCCCAGCCCATGGCGGCTTCGGTGCCTTCGACATTGTGCAGTTCGACAGTCATCGAGGCCATCGGCATCCTCCCTCCGTAGCCGAGAGGCGTCGGGCCTGGCCGGCACGGATCTATGCGACCGTGACGGCTTTATCGCCGAGCGGCGCGGTTCCCGCAATGTCATCGATGATCGGGCAGTCCGGCCGGTCGTCGCCATGGCAGGCCTGGACGAGCTTCTGCAGGGTCGATCGCATCGACTGCAGCTCGCGCACCTTCTCCTCGATCGCCCTGACATGGGCGGTGGCGATCTCGCGCACGTCGTGGCTGGCGCGGCTGCGGTCCTGGTAAAGCGCCATCAACTGGCGGCAATCGTCGATGGAAAAGCCCAGGTTGCGGGCACGGCGCAGGAAGGTCAGCCGATGGATGTCGTCGCCCGAATAGTCGCGATAGCCGTTGCCGGCACGCGCAGGCGCGATCAGGCCGATTTCCTCATAGTAGCGGATGGTCTTGGCTGGCAGACCGGAACGCTGGGCGGCGTCGCCGACATTCATGGTTGTTCCTCGATTCCTGCTGGCCCGAGAGTCATGGCCATTGAATTTCCTTCACAATCCGGTGAAGGCTGTTGCCGAAATGCCGCAGTTGCTGGCTTACCGGCAGGTGAGGTCTTGCATATAGGCATCGCGTACTTGGCAAGCAAAGCAAATGCCAGCATGAATGATGGCAAGAAAGCGGCCGACTCGTGCCGCGGATGTTTGGCGGGGCACGGATCACCTCATGCGCATGAAGTCGCTTGCAGTAATTGCCGCACTGGCGCTGTCCACCGCACTCGCCGGTTGCAGCACCATTGGCGGGCAGATATTCTCCAACGACTATGGCGCGGTGACCGACGCCGGCTACCAGCTGCCGCGCATCCCGATCGAAAAGGTGCCCGCGAAGTATCACCGGCAGGAGGTGAACTACGACACCAAGGAAAAGCCGGGCACCATCATCGTCGATACGCAGAACAAGTTCCTCTATTTCGTCGAGGGTGACGGCCGGGCAATTCGCTACGGCATCGGCGTCGGCCGCGAGGGCTTCGAGTGGCATGGCACCGCCCATGTCGCCATCAAGCGCGAATGGCCGACCTGGACGCCGCCGTCGCAGATGATCAAGCGCCAGCCGGAACTCGCCAAGTTCGCCGGCGGCATGGAGCCGGGCCTGAAGAACCCGCTCGGCGCGCGCGCGCTGTACCTGTTCAACAAGGGCGGCGACATGGGCTATCGCCTGCATGGCAGCCCGGAATGGAACTCGATCGGCAAGGCGATGTCGTCGGGCTGCATCCGGCTGATGAACCAGGACATCATCGACCTTTACGATCGCGCCGAGGTCGGCGCCAAGGTCATCGTTCTCTGACCGTGACCGCGAGGTTCATGGTCAAAACCGTTCGTACGCGGACCGTCTAGGCAACAACGGACGTCCCCAACAAAAAACCGGGCAATTCGGCCCGGTTTTTTGTTGCTTGCATTTGAGAAACGTCGCCGCGCTCGGCGAAGGCGAGCGGTCAGGCGACCTGTTCGACCTGCTGGACCTCGGGAACGAAGTGGCGGAGCAGGTTCTGGATGCCGTGCTTCAGCGTCGCCGTCGATGACGGGCAGCCGGCGCAGGCGCCCTTCATGTGCAGGAACACAGTGCCGTTCTCGAAGCCGCGGAAGGTGATGTCGCCGCCATCCTGGGCCACTGCCGGGCGCACCCGTGTGTCGAGCAGCTCCTTGATGGTGATGACGAGTTCCTCGTCGGCCTTGTCATAGAACTCGCCGGTCTGGCTGGTCTCCGCGGCCGGGCCGGCATTGGCCATGACAGGCGCGCCGGACATGAAATGCTCCATGATGGCGCCCAGAATCGCTGGCTTCAGATGCTGCCAGTCGGGCCCGTCCTTGGTCACGGTGATGAAGTCGTAGCCGAAGAAGACGCCGGTGACGCCCGGTATTTCGAACAGCCGGCCGGCCAGCGGCGAGGCCGTCGCCGCACTGTCGGCATCACGGAAATCGGCGGTACCTTCCAAAAGCACTTCCTTGCCGGGCAGGAATTTCAGCGTCGCCGGGTTTGGCGTCGATTCGGTCTGGATGAACATGGCCGTCTCCGTGCCCGTCTCGGGCAGATAGTTTGGAATAATTCTAAATAAGCTCTATCGGCTGGACATTCAAGCGAAACGCATCGCCCGAATGGCTGGCTGGCGGAATGTTTTTGCGACTCCTGCCAAGCATTATGAAGTGCGCCGAGATTCGGGTCAGGCCGAGTCGAAAATGGTGGTTTCCGAGAACCGGAGCGGAGCGTACTTGAAGTACGTGAGCACCGGAAGCGCAGGAACCCGGCATTTGCAGGCCGGCATCACCCGGATACCGATACACTTCAGGCGAGGCTGTCGATCTCCTCGTCCGACAGGTTTTGCGGCACCACGGTCACCGGGATAGGGAAGGCGGCGCCCTTGCCTGCCACCGCGCCGACCAGCGGCCCGGGCCCTTCCTTGCCGGCGCCGGCCGCCAGCACCAGGATGGCGATATCCTGGTCTTCCTCGATCAGCTTGTGGATCTCTTCGGTGGGCTTGCCCTCGCGCACCACCATCTCCGGTTCGATGCCGAGCTTCTGGCGCACCTTGTTGGCATAGCTGTCGAGCGCGGTGCGTGCGGTGGCGGTCGCCTCCTCGCGCATGATCTTCTCGACGCCCAGCCAGTGCTGGAAATCGTCCGGTTCGATGACATAGAGCAGCACCAGCACGCCGCTGGTGCTCAGCGCCCGCTTCGAGGCGTAGGCGACGGCGCGCTCGCATTCGGGCGTATCGTCGATGATCGCCAGGAACTTCCGGCGATGTCCGGCTTCGCGGCTGAGGCGTTTGGAGACCATGTCTATTTACTCGATGTCATTTCGGCCGCAATCTGCCACTGCGGCTGACCGGCGGCAAGCCGCCGGTCTTTGGCCGGTATGGTGCGGGGCATAAGGATGCGGATCAGTCCTGCAGCAGCCCGATGATGTCGCGCACCGTCTTCATCGTCGCTTCGGCCAGCACGCCGGCGCGCTCGCCGCCGTCCCGCAGTACCGCGTCGACATAGGCGCGGTCATCGGAAATGCGGCGCATTTCGGCGGCGACGGGAGCCAGTTTTTCGACTGCCAGGTCGGCCAGTGCCGGCTTGAACACCGAAAACTGCTGGCCGCCGAACTCCTTCAGCACCGCCTCTTTCGATATGTCGGCAAGACCGGCATAAATGCCGACCAGGTTTTCCGCTTCCGGCCGGGCGGCGAGGCCGTCCACTTCGCTCGGCAAGGCTTCCGGATCGGTCTTGGCCTTGCGGATCTTCTTGGAGATGGCGTCGGCATCGTCGGTCAGATTGATGCGCGACAGATCCGACGGGTCCGACTTCGACATCTTCTTGGAGCCGTCGCGCAACGACATGATGCGCGCCGCCGGCCCGCCGATGACCGGCTCGGTGATCGGAAAGTAGCCGTTCACAATTTCCTCTCCGACCTGCATCTCGACGCCGACGCCAAGACCGGCGATGCGGTCCGAAAAGTCGTTGTTGAATTTCTGGGCGATGTCGCGCGTCAGTTCCAGATGCTGCTTCTGGTCCTCGCCGACCGGCACATGGGTGGCGCGGTAGAGCAGGATGTCGGCTGCCATCAGCGAGGGATAGGCAAGCAGGCCGAGCGAGGCGTTCTCGCGGTCCTTGCCGGCCTTGTCCTTGAACTGCGTCATCTTGTTCATCCAGCCGATGCGCGCCACGCAGTTGAAAATCCAGGCGAGCTCGGCGTGCTGCATCACCCGCGACTGGTTGAACACGATGTGCTTCTTCGGATCGATGCCGGAGGCCAGGAATGCCGCGGTGATGGAGCGCGTCTGGTCCTTGAGGTCGTCATAAACCAGCTGGGCCGTCAGCGAATGCAGGTCGACGACGCAGTAGATGCAGTCGGACGTCTCTTGCAGGGCGACGAATTTCTTGATGGCGCCGAGATAATTGCCAAGATGCAGATTGCCGGTTGGCTGGACGCCGGAGAAGACGAGTGGCTTGAAGGCGGACATGGTTTCCTCGTGGCTTGTGGAGGGCCGTATAAGCGTGATTCCGAAAAGTTGCAGACTTTTCGGAGCCAATCACGCGGCTGGAAACCGCGTGCGGCGAAAGTCTTGCGACGGCGCGCTTATGGACGAACATGACGCTGCGATCAAGACTGCTATTGCAGTCGGACTGCCCGGCCTACTCGTCCAGCTCGGCGTTTACGGCTGGTGGTGTCGCCTTGCCTGAGCCGCGCTTCACATTGCGGCGGATCATGCCGAAATCGGCGCCGCCGCTGGCAAAGGCCGTGACGAAGTAGAGCAGCGCCCCGCCGGCCACCAGCCCCAGCAGCGTCGTAGCCTTGACGACCAGCGGCGAGCCGGAGCCGAGGCTGGCGCTCAGCCAGTGTTCGGCGAAATAGAGGGCGACGCCCATCACCGCCGCCGAGAGCACCAGACGCGGAATGCGCTTCAGAAGCGGCACGTCGCGGCCCCAATGGCCGCGCCGGATCAGCACCCCGAGCAGCATCAGCGCGTTGACCCAGCCGGCTACCGCCGAGGCCACGGCGATGCCGGGCGCGCCCATCCTCGGAAACAGCGTCAGCGCGGTGGCGACGTTCACCGCCACCGAGATGGCGGCGAAGATCATCGGCGTGCGTGTGTCCTCGCGGGCGAAATAGCCCGGGGTGAACGCCTTGATCAGCACGAAGGCCGGCAGGCCGAGCCCGAAGATCGCCAGGATCGCCGCCACGACAGGCGTCGAATGGTTGGCGGCGAACGCGCCGCGCTCATAGACCAGCCGCACGATCGGCTCAGACATGACCCAGAGCGCCACCGCAGCCGGCAAGGTCATGAACAAGGTGAATTCGACCGAGCGGTTTTGCAGATTGGCCGCCTCGATCAGATTGCCCGACTTCAGCGCCCGCGACAGTTCCGGCAACAGCACGATCGCAACGGCGACGCCGACCACGCCAAGTGGCAGCTGGTAGACGCGGTCGGCATAGGCGAGCGAGGAGACGGCGCTGTCCTGCGCCGAGGCGATGGCGGTGCCTATCAGCTGGTTGATCTGGGTGATGCCGCCGGTGATCGCCGCCGGCAACGCCAGGATCAGGAGCCGCTTCACGTTCGGCGTCATCTTCGGCCGGCGGAAACCGATCGAGATGCCGGCGTTGCGAACCGCCACCCAGACGATGGCGAGCTGCACGAGGCCCGCCGCCAGAACGCCCCAGGACAGGCTGAAGCCGACGGCATGCGCATCCAGCCCATGATACCAGGCATAGCCAAGCACGCTGATCAGGATGATGTTGAGAAAGGCAGGCGCGATCGCCGCGGCGAAATAGCGGCGTAGCGAATTCAGCATGCCCGCCATCATGGCGGCCAGCGACATGCAGATGAGATAGGGGAACATGATCGTCGCCAGAGTGACGGTCGTCTCGAACTTGCCCGGCGTGTCGGCGAAACCCGGCGCCACCAGGTAGCGCACGATCAGCGGCATCGCCAGTTCCATGGCGATGGTCAGCGCCAGCAGCGCCGTGAACAGCACCCCGAACACTTCCTCTGAAAAGCGCTTGGCGCCGTCGGTGCCGTGCGTCTCGATCTCCTTGGCGAACAACGGCACGAAGGCGGCATTGAAGGCGCCTTCGGCGAACAGCCGGCGAAAGGTGTTGGGAAACTGGAAGGCGGCGTTGAAGGCGTCGGCCACCGGTCCGGTGCCCAGTGCTGCCGCCATCAGCATCTCGCGGCCGAAACCGAGCGCGCGGCTCATCAGCGTGCCGGAAGCGACCGTAGCGAATTTCTTGACGAGGCTCATGCGTTTGGAGACTGCCTGCGCGATTGGGACAAAGTGATGGTGGCGCTCACTCGGCGGCGGCCCTGGTCCTGCTGCCGCGTTCGGAGGCCGTGCCCTCGAGCGTCGCCGTCAGCCGGTTGCGGATGGTGGTGGTGCGTGACGGGCTGTCGATCTTCTGGCCGGTGAGATCGGTGACATAGAACGTATCGATCACCTTTTCGCCGAAGGTGGTGATGTGGGCCGACGCGATGTCGAGCGACAGGTCGGACAGCGTTCCGGTGATCTCCGACAACAGGCCCGGCCGGTCCAGCCCCTCGACCTCGATCACCGAAAATCGGTTCGACAGCGTGTTGCGGATTTCGGCGCGCGGCGCGATCCGGAAGACCTTGGCGCCGCGCTTGGGCTTGGTGCGCTTCTCGATCATCTCCGGCAGCCAGCTTTTGCCCGACAGCACGTCCTCGATCAGCCGCCCGACGCGCTCGGCACGCCGGCGCTCGTCCTCGTCGCGATCGAACTCCCTCGAGATCAGGATCGTGTCCAGCGCGCGGCCGTCCGAGGTGGTGAAGATCTGCGCGTCGACGATGTTGCCGCCGGCCGCCGCACAGGCGCCGGCGATCACCGACAGCAGGCGCGGATGGTCCTGCGCCAAAACGGTGATCTCGGTCACCGCCTCGAACTGGTGCGTCTTGACCATGGTGGCGAGCTTGTTGCCGGACGCATCCGCCTCGCGGATGAATTCGGCGTGGCGAAGCTGGTCCGGCAGGTCGACGGTCAGCAGGTAATTCTCATAGTGCAGGCCGACATAGCGTTTGCGGATCTTGTCGGGCCAGCCGGCGAGCGCTTCGGCCAGGCACTCGCGCGCCGCCGCCGTGCGCTGGGCGCGCGACACTTCCGAGAAGCCGCCGGTGAGCAGCAGTTCGGTCTCGTAGTACAGCGTGCGCAGCAACTGGCCCTTCCAACCGTTCCAGACGCCCGGTCCGACGCCCCTGATGTCGCAGACGGTGAGGATGAGAAGCAGCTTCAGCCGCTCGACGGACTGCACGATCGAGGCGAAGTCCTCGATCGTCTTGCGATCGTTGAGATCGCGCGTCTGCGCCGTCATCGACATGACCAGATGGTTCTCGACCAGCCAGGCCACCGTTTCGGTGTCGGCGGTCGAAAGTCCCATATGCGGGCAGATGCGCCGGGCGATCCGCGCGCCAGCTTCCGAATGGTCCTCCGGCCTCCCCTTGGCGATGTCGTGCAGCAGCACGGCGACGTAGAGCGCTTCGCGGCTCTTTCTCAGTCCCGGCATCAGCGAATGCGACAGCGGATGCACCTTCTCGCCGTCGCCGCGCTCGATCTCGGCCAGCACGCCGATGCAGCGGATCAGATGCTCGTCGACCGTGTAGTGGTGGTACATCGAGAACTGCATCATGGCGACGATCTTGCCGAAATCGGGGATCAGCCGGCCCAGCAGCCCCGCCTCGTTCATGCGGCGCAGGTTGAGCTCGGCATTGCGGTCCGAGGTCAGGATGTCGAGGAACAGCCGGTTGGCCTCCTCGTCGCGCCGCAGCGACTTGTTGACCAGGCCGAGCGAGCGGGTGAGCAGCTTCAGCGCGTCGGGATGGAATTCCAGCCCGTGCTTGTCGGCGAACCAGAACAGCCTGAGCAGATTGACCGGATCGCGCTCGAACACCTGGTCGTCGGCGATGTTGATGCGGTGGTTGTCGACGATGAAATCCGACGTGCCGGCAAGCTTGCGCTTGCGGCGCTGGAAGGTGAGGAAGATGCGGTTGAAGCCCGGCACATGCTTGGCCTGCTCCTCTTCGAGCGCGGCGCAGAAGATGCGGGTCAGGTCGCCGACATCCTTGGCGACGAGGAAATAGTGTTTCATGAAGCGCTCGACCGCCGACAGGCCGGGATGCGTGGTGTAGCCCAGCCGCTCCGCGATCTCGCGCTGGATGTCGAAATGCAGCCGCTCCTCGGCCTTGCCGGTGAGGAAATGCATGTGGCAGCGCACGGCCCACAGGAAATCCTCGGCCTTCTGGAATTCGCGGTATTCGGCCTGCGTGAAGACGCCCTTCTCGACCAACTCCTCGCCGGTGCGCACCCGGTAGAAATATTTGCCGATCCAGAACAGCGTCTGCAGGTCGCGCAGGCCGCCCTTGCCGTCCTTGACGTTGGGCTCGACCAGATAGCGGCTTTCGCCGGCCTTGGCATGGCGCTCGTCGCGTTCGGCGAGCTTGGCCTGCACATATTCCGGTCCGGTGGTGCGCACCACCTCATGGTCGAAGCGCAGCATCAGTTCGTCGTAGAGCTTCTGCTCACCCCACAGGAAGCGCGCTTCCAGGATCGAGGTGCGGATGGTGATGTCGGTGCGCGACAGCCGCAGGCATTCCTCGATGTTGCGGGTCGCGTGGCCGACCTTCAGCCCGAGGTCCCACAGCATGTAGAGCATGTATTCGACTGTCTGTTCGCCCCACGGCGTCTGCTTGTAGGGTAGCAGGAACAGGAGGTCGATGTCGGATCCCGGCGCCAGCGTGCCGCGCCCATAGCCGCCGACCGCGACGACGGCCATGCGTTCGGCCACCGACCGGTTCTTTACCCGGTAGACATGGGTCGCGACAAAATCGTAGAGCGCCCGGATCAGCTCATCCATCAGATGCGACAGCCGCTCGGCGCAGGCATTGCCGCCGCCATCCTGTTTCAGCATGGCCTCGGCTGTTTTGCGCCCCGCGGCGAGCCGGCCCTTGAGAAGCTGGAGAACCCCGGCGCGGGCGGCCGATCCGGAGCCGTCCCCGGTCGTGGCCGCCGTCAGCGCGGTCATCTCGCGGCGCAAGGCGTCGCCGTCGATCAGTTCGTCGAGCTTCAGGGAGATTTTCGCCATGGTACCGGTTGGCCTTGCCTTTTGGGCGGCGTCTATAGCGCGTTTCCGCGGCGCTGGGTATGGGGGCGGGTTGACGCGTTTCCATGGTGCGGGACACCCGCGACAATAAAATTCAAGCCAGTCCTTGACCTTCCAGTTACTGGAAGGACTACCTCCGGCTCGAAGCAGTTCGATAGAGGCATTCGAAATGACGCATTCAGATCACGATCATCACGCGCATGGTGGTTGCTGCGCGGCAAAAGGTGCGGCCGTGGATGCGGGCGCCGTCACACGCGATCCGGTCTGCGGCATGACCGTCGATCCAGCCGCCGGCAAGCCGACATCGCAGCATGCTGGCCGTCTCTATCATTTCTGCAGCGAAAGCTGCCGTTCGAAATTCCGGGCCAAGCCGGAAACATACCTGACCGCCACCGACCCCGTCTGCGGCATGAGCGTGGACCGCGCCACGGCAAAGCATTTTCTGCGCCATGACGGCCAGGGCTTCTATTTCTGCTCCGCCGGCTGCAAGTCGAAATTCGAGGCGGCGCCGCAAACCTATCTCGGCGACAGACCGGCGCCGGAAGCGATGCCGAAGGGCACGCAATACACTTGCCCGATGCATCCCGAGATCATCCGTGACAAGCCCGGCTCCTGCCCGATCTGCGGCATGGCTCTCGAGCCGATGGGCGTTCCGACCGGTGACGAGGGGCCAAATCCCGAACTGGTCGATTTCACCAGGCGGTTCTGGGTCAGTGCGGTGCTCTCGGTGCCCCTTCTCATCGTCGCCATGGCGCCGATGATCGGTCTGTCGCTCGAGAACCTGATAGATGACCGGACAAAGGTCTGGATCGAGCTGGCGCTCGCGAGCCCGGTCGTGCTTTGGGCCGCATTTCCGTTCTTTCATCGCGGCTGGGACTCGATCCGCAACCGCAGCCCGAACATGTGGACGCTGATTTCGCTCGGCGTCGGTGCGGCCTATCTCTACAGCGTCGTCGCGACGCTGTTCCCGGACATTTTTCCGCATCAGTTCCGCGGCCATGGCGGGGCGGTGCCGGTCTATTTCGAGGCCGCAGCCGTCATCGTCGCGCTGGTCTTTCTCGGCCAGGTGCTGGAACTGCGCGCCCGCGAAAAGACCGGCTCGGCGATCCGCGCCTTGCTTGATCTCGCGCCCAAGACCGCCCGCCGCATAGGAGAGGATGGTTCCGAGAGCGATGTGCCGCTGGACAGCGTCAAGGCCGGCGAGCGCCTGCGCATCCGGCCCGGCGATGCCGTGCCGGTCGACGGTACCGTACTTGAAGGCCGCTCTTCCATCGACGAATCGATGATCACCGGCGAACCGTTGCCGGTCGAGAAGGCCGAAGGTGATGTCCTCACCGGCGGCACGCTCAACAAGAATGGCTCGCTGATCATGCGCGCCGACCGGATCGGCGCCGAGACCACGCTCTCGCGCATCGTCGAGCTGGTCGCCAAGGCGCAGCGTTCGCGCGCCCCGATACAAGGGTTGGCCGACCGCGTTTCCTTCTACTTCGTCCCGGCTGTCGTTCTGGTCGCCATCGCCGCGTTCGTCGCCTGGGCGGTCTTCGGCCCCGAGCCCAGCCTGATCTTCGCCATCGTCTCGGCGGTCTCGGTGTTGATCATCGCCTGCCCCTGTGCTCTGGGCCTCGCCACGCCGATGTCGATCATGACCGCCACCGGACGCGGCGCGCATGCCGGCGTGCTGATCAAGGAGGCCGCCGCGCTCGAACGCTTCGCTTCCGTCGATACGTTGATCGTCGACAAGACGGGAACCCTCACCGAAGGCCGGCCGAAACTGACGGATGTCGTGGCCGCCGATGGGTTTTCGGAGGAGGAATTGCTGGGCCTCGCCGCGAGCCTGGAGAAGGGCTCGGAGCATCCCCTGGCCGAGGCTATTGTCGAAGGCGCCGCGACCCGCGGTGTAGGGGTCGCCGAAGCCAGCGGCTTCGAGGCGGTCACCGGCAAGGGTGTTTCCGGTGCCGTTTCGGGCAGGAATATCGCGCTCGGCAACGCCGCCATGATGCGCGATCTCGGCGTCGACGTGTCCACCGTTTCGACCTCGGCCGAGGCGCTACAAGGCGATGGCAAGACGGCGATGTTCGTCGTCGTGGACAGGAAATTGGCCGGCATCGTGGCCGTCGCCGATCCGGTCAAGGCGACCACCGCCGAGGCGATCAAGGCCCTGCACGACAGCGGCTTGAGGATCATCATGGCGACCGGCGACAATGAGCGCACGGCAAACGCGATCGCCAGGAGTCTCGGCATCGACGAAGTCCGCGCCGGCCTGTTGCCGGAACAGAAGGGCGCGCTGGTCGAGGAATTGCGCGACAAGGGCGCCGGCGTCGCCATGGCCGGCGACGGCGTCAACGACGCACCGGCCTTGGCCGCCGCCGATGTCGGTATCGCCATGGGCACCGGCGCCGATGTCGCCGTCGAAAGCGCCGGCATCACTTTGGTCAAGGGCGACCTCAACGGCATCGTGCGTGCCCGCACACTGGCCCAGGCGACCATCCGCAATATCAGGCAGAACCTGTTCTTCGCCTTCCTCTACAATGTGCTTGGCGTGCCGGTTGCGGCCGGCGTGCTCTATCCGCTGACCGGCACGCTGTTGTCGCCGATGCTGGCGGCGGCGGCGATGAGCCTGTCCTCGGTTTCAGTGATCGCCAATGCGTTGCGGCTGAGGACATTGAAACTTTGAGCCGATCCCCCAAATACGAAACCCGATCAACAGGAGACCATCAATGACCTTGGCCAAGAAAATCGTGCTGCTGCTGATGGCGGCTGGAATGCTGGTTGCCGTCTTCCTCGAAAGCGTTCCCGCACAGAGCGAAGAGATGAAGCACGACATGGCCGGCATGGCGACGGGGGCGGAAGGCCCGTCGACCGCAGGCTACAAGGCGGCTATGGACAAGATGCACGCCGACATGATGGCCTCCAAATACACCGGCGATGCCGACGTCGATTTCGTCCGCGGCATGATCCCGCACCACCAGGGCGCCATCGACATGGCCAAGGTCGAACTCGCCAACGGCAAGGACCCCGAGATCCGCAAGCTGGCCGAGGCGGTCATCGCGGCGCAGGAAGCCGAGATCAAGCAGATGCAGGACTGGCTCGCCGCCCACCCGGTGAAGTAAGCTTTCTGGGCTCGGCGAGAACGCCTCTGGATTTCTCGCCCGGCCTGTGATGCGATCCGATCTCAACGGGAGCCTGCCATGCCATCGAGCATCAGAACCACCACGCTGCCCTGCGGCGAAGCCATCCCCGTTCTCGGCCAGGGCACCTGGAAAATGGGCGAGGATTCGCGCCGCCGCGCGGAGGAGGTGAATGCCCTCAAGCTTGGTCTCGATCTCGGCGTCAAGCTGATCGACACCGCCGAAATGTACGCCAGCGGCGGCGCCGAGGAGGTGGTGGCCGAAGCCATTGCCGGGCAGCGTGCCGAGGTCTTCCTGGTCTCGAAGGTGCTGCCGTCCAACGCCTCGCGCGCCGGTGCGCAGCGCGCCTGCGAGAACAGCCTGAAGCGCCTCGCGACCGACCGCATCGATCTTTATCTGCTGCATTGGCCGGGCAGCGTGCCACTGGCGGAAACGGTCGAAGCCTTCGAGGCGCTGAAGAAAGCCGGCAAGATCCGCCACTGGGGCGTCAGCAATTTCGACACAGGGGAGATGGAAGAGCTGATCGGCCTGCCCGACGGCGGCAACGTCCAGACCAACCAGGTGCTCTACAATCTGGTCCGGCGCGGCCTTGAGTTCGATCTGGCGCCCTGGAGCCGGAAACGCGGAATTCCTTTGATGGCCTATTCGCCGGTCGAGCAGGGCGCCTTGGCGCGCAATGCCAGCTTAGACGCGGTCGCCGCCCGCCACGGTGCGACCGCGGCACAAATCGCACTGGCCTGGGTGATGCACCAGGATGGCGTCATCGCCATTCCCAAGGCCAGCAGCCAGGACCATGTCCGCCAGAATGTCGCGACACTCGACATCGAGCTTACGCGCGAAGACCTCGCCGACCTCGACCGCGCCTTCCCGCCGCCGAGCCGCAAACGCGGGCTGGAGATGATCTGAGCGTTGTCGGTGAAGCTGCCAATCTCCCCCCTCGAGGGGGAGATGCCCGGCAGGGCAGAGGGGGGCGCTGTCCCGCCAACATATTAATTTTTACAACGACGGCTTCCGCGCTGGCATGCTCCGGCGGGCATCGTCAGGGGGCAAGTTAATCAAGGCCGGCACTTTACGAGGCCCCCCTCTGTCCTGCCGGACATCTCCCCCTCAAGGGGGGAGATTGGCGGTTTCGGCGATACCGCCATGCCAGCAGGTTCAATTTACATCCCTGCCAGCCCCTTCAACCGATAAAGCGCTTCCAGTGCTTCCCTCGGTGTCATCTCATCGGGATTGATGTCACCGAGTGCGGCGCCCAGCGCATCACTCTTGACCGGCTTCTGCGCTTCCCGCTTCACCGCCACGGAAAACAGCGGCAGGTCGTCGACCAGCCGGTTGGTCTTGCCCGAAACCTCGCCTTCCTCGAGCTGGTGCAGCACTTCCTTGGCACGGTCCACCACCGCCTCCGGCAGGCCGGCCAGCCGCGCCACCTGGACGCCGTAGGAGCGGTCGGCCGCGCCCTTGCCGACCTCGTGCAGGAAGACGACGTCGTTCTCCCATTCCTTGACCCGCATGGTGACGTTGTGGAGCCGCGCCAGCTTGCCGGCAAGCGAGGTCATTTCGTGGAAATGCGTGGCGAAGATCGCCCGGCAGCGGTTCTTCTCGTGCAGATATTCCACCGCGGCCCAGGCGATCGACAGGCCGTCGAACGTGGCGGTGCCGCGGCCGATCTCGTCGAGGATTACCAGCGCCCGTTCGCCGGCCTGGTTGAGGATCGCCGCCGTCTCGACCATCTCGACCATGAAGGTCGATCGGCCGCGCGCCAGATCGTCCGAGGCGCCGACGCGGGAAAAGAGGCGGTCGACGACGCCGATATGGGCCGATGTCGCCGGGACGAAAGAGCCGGTCTGGGCCAGGATGGCGATCAGCGCGTTCTGCCGCAGGAATGTTGATTTACCGCCCATATTGGGGCCGGTCAGCAGCCAGATCGCGCCGTTCTTAGCGCTGCCCTCCGGCGACAGGTCGCAGTCATTGGCCACGAACGGCCCTTCGCCCGAGCGTCGCAGCGCCTGTTCGACCACGGGATGGCGCCCACCCGAAATCTCGAAGGCAAGGCTGGCATCGACCAGCGGCCGGCACCAGGCCTCGCTTTCCGACAAAAGCGCGAGCGCCGCCGACACGTCGAGCACGGCGAGCGCATCGGCCCCGGCGCGGATCTTCTCCGCTTCGCCGACCGCTTCCGCCGTCAGCGCATCGAAGGCGGCAAGCTCGATGCTCAGCGCCCGGTCGGCGGCATTGGCGATCTTCGTTTCAAGCTCAGCCAGCTCCGTCGTGGTGAAGCGCATGGCGTTGGCCATGGTCTGGCGGTGGATGAAGCGCGCCTTGGCGCCATCGCTGCCGGTCATCACCGCGTGATGGTTGGCGGTCACCTCGATGTAGTAGCCGAGCACATTGTTGTGCCGGATCTTCAGGGACCGAATGCCGGTCTCCTCGATCAGCGAACGCTCCAGCCCGGCGATCACTTTTCGCGACTCGTCGCGCAGCGCCCGCATCTCGTCGAGCTCGGCGTTGTAGCCGCCTCGGATGAAGCCGCCGTCGCGCTTCAGCAGCGGCAGTTCCTCGCCAAGTGCCTGCGTCAGATGCCCGGCAAGCGCGTGCGGCAGCGCCCGGATGGCGGCGAGCGCCGCCGCCAATTCCTGGGGCAGGGCGGTCGCGGCAAAGACCTCCGCGATCGCGCCGGCCGCCTCGAAGCCGGCGCGCAGCGCGCCGAGGTCGCGCGGGCCGCCGCGGTTGAGCGCCAGCCGCGACAGCGCGCGCGGCATGTCGGCGACGCTCTTCAGGCTCGCTCGCACCGCCTGGCAAAGCCGCGTCTCGGAACGGAAGAACGACACCGAATCCAGCCGCGCGGCAATTGCCGCCGGATCGGTCAGCGGCGCCATCAGCCGATCGGCGAGCAGCCTGGCGCCGCCACCGGTCACCGTGCGGTCGATCGCCTTGAACAATGAGCCTTCACGGCTGCCCGACAGCGTGCGCAGCAGTTCCAGGTTGCCGCGCGTCGCCGGGTCGATGAACAAAGTCGAGCCGGCCTCCTCGCGCTCGGGACGCGACAGCGGCGGCCGCTCTGCCTTCTGCGTCTTTTCGACATAGGCGATGGCGCCTGAGATCGCCGACAGCTCGGCACGCGAAAACGCGCCGAAACTGTCCGGCGTCGCCACCTCGAAAAAGCGGGCGATGCGCCCGGCGGCCGAAGCCGAATCGAATAGGCTCGGCGGCTGCGGGTTGGCGACGCGGCCGAGCACGTCGAATACCGATCGCAATTCGGGATCGTGGAACACCGGCTCGGCGACGATCAGCTCGCGCGGATCGACGCGGAAGATGTCGGCCAGCAGCCGGTCGGCGGTGGTGTCTGTGACCCGGAAAGCCCCGGTCGAAATGTCGATCCAGGCCAGGGCAAAGCTTCCTTGGGTCCCGGTCGCGCCGCCGCGCTCCCCACTTCTTGGATCGCCGCCGCCCTTCACTCGTCCCAGCGCCATCAGGAAACTCGATTCCGACGGCGCCAGCAATTTGTCCTCGGTGATGGTGCCAGGCGTCACCAGCCGCACCACATCGCGGCGCACCACCGATTTGGAGCCGCGCTTCTTGGCTTCGGCCGGATCCTCGATCTGCTCGCAGACGGCAACGCGGAAACCCTGCGCGATCAGTTTCTGCAGATAGTCGTCCGCCGCATGCACTGGCACGCCGCACATCGGGATGTCGTGTCCCTGATGCTTGCCGCGCTTGGTCAGCACGATGCCGAGCGCCCGGCTCGCCTTCTCCGCATCCTCGAAGAACAGCTCGTAGAAATCGCCCATCCGGTAGAACAGCAGCGAATCCGGGTTCGCCGCCTTGATCTCGATGAACTGCTCCATCATCGGCGTGACGCCGCCAGCGGCTGCCGGCGTGATCGCCTCGGGAGCGTCCGGTTCGTTTTGAATGTGCATGTTCATGCGCTCACGCTAGCAGATGTGGCGGCGGGGTTTAATGCCGGCCATTGGAAAAGCAGGGGAAGAACGGAGATCAACCACCATTGAACGCCATGCGTCCTTCCGACGCCAGTTCGGTAACGCTTGGCGGTTTACACGCGGCGGCGCGTAGTCTTAATTCGGAATCACACAAGGCACCCGCCTCAAGGAGGTGCCGCATGGCGAGGAAATCAAAAGCATCATGGCAAGGAAAACCGAAAACAGCGGTCCGTCCGTTAGCGCGCAGGAAGCGCTCGAATTCCACGCCATGGGGCGGCCCGGCAAGCTCGAGATCGTCGCCACCAAGCCGATGGCCACGCAGCGCGATTTGAGCCTCGCCTATTCGCCTGGCGTTGCCGTGCCGGTGCTGGCCATCGCGGAGGATCCCAGCCGCGCCTTCGACTACACGTCGCGCGGCAACATGGTCGCCGTCATCTCCAACGGCACCGCGATCCTGGGCTTGGGCAATCTCGGCGCGCTGGCCTCCAAGCCGGTCATGGAGGGAAAGGCGGTGCTGTTCAAGCGCTTCGCCGACGTCGATTCCATCGACCTCGAGGTCGACACCGAGGACGCCGACGAGTTCATCAACTGCGTGCGCTTCCTTGGGCCCTCCTTCGGCGGCATCAACCTGGAGGACATCAAGGCGCCGGAATGCTTCATCATCGAGCAGCGGTTGCGCGAGCTGATGGACATCCCGGTCTTCCACGACGACCAGCACGGCACCGCCATCATCTCGGCCGCCGGCCTGATCAACGCGCTGGAGATCACCGGCCGCGACATGAAGACCACCAGGATGGTCTGCAACGGCGCCGGTGCGGCCGGCATCGCCTGTATCGAGCTGATGAAGGCGATGGGCTTTGCGCCCGAAAACATCATCCTGTGCGACACCAAGGGCGTGGTCTTCCAGGGCCGCACCGAAGGCATGAACCAGTGGAAGTCGGCGCATGCGGTCAAAACCGACGCGCGGTCGCTGGCCGAGGCGCTGGACGGCGCCGACGTCTTCCTCGGCCTTTCCGCCAAGGGCGCGCTGACCACCGCCATGGTGCGTTCCATGGCCAAGAACCCGATCATCTTCGCCATGGCCAATCCCGATCCCGAGATCACGCCCGAGGAAGTGGCGGAGATCCGCACCGACGCCATCATGGCGACCGGGCGTTCGGATTATCCCAATCAGGTCAACAACGTGCTCGGCTTCCCCTATATTTTCCGCGGCGCGCTGGACGTGCGGGCCACCACCATCAATGACGACATGAAGATCGCCGCCGCGCGTGCGCTTGCCGACCTGGCACGCAAGGACGTGCCCGACGACGTCGCCGCAGCCTACCAGGGCAACCGGCCGAAATTCGGCCCCAACTACATCATCCCGGTGCCGTTCGATCCGCGCCTGATCTCGGCCATTCCGCTGGCCGTCGCCAGGGCGGCGATGGATTCTGGCGTCGCCCGCAAGCCGATCCTCGATCTCGACCGCTACGCGCAGGAGCTGTCGGCCCGCCGTGACCCGATCGCCTCGACCTTGCAGCGCATTTACGACCGTGTGCGCCGCCAGCCCAAGCGCATCGTCTTCGCCGAGGGCGAGGAGGAGCAAGTGATGCGCGCCGCCGTCTCCTATGTGAACCAGCGGCTCGGCACCGCCATCCTGCTCGGCCGCGACGACGTCATCAAGGAGAACGCCAGGCACGCCGGCATCGACCTCGACAAGCAGGGGCTGGAGATCATCAATGCGCGCCTGTCGCGCCGCAATTCGGTCTATACCGATTATCTCTACGAGCGCATGCAGCGCAAAGGTTTCCTGTTCCGCGACTGCCAGCGCCTGATCAACAACGACCGCAACCATTTCGCCGCCTGCATGGTGGCGCTGGGGGATGCCGACGGCATCGTCACCGGCGTCACCCGCAACTATTCCACCGCGCTCGACGATGTCAGGCGCGTCATCGACGCCAAGCCGGGCCATCGCGTCATCGGCGTGTCGATCGTTTTGGCGCGCGGCCGCACCGTGATCGTCGCCGACACCGCCGTGCACGACATGCCGAACGCCGAGCAGATCGCCGATATCGCGGAGGAAGCGGCAGGCTTTGCCCGCCGCATGGGCTATGAGCCGAGGCTCGCCATGCTCGCCTATTCCACCTTCGGCCATCCCCACGGCGAGCGCTCCGAGCGCATCCAGGAAGCCGTGCGCATCCTCGACAAGCGCCGCGTCGATTTCGAGTATGACGGCGAGATGGCCGCCGACGTCGCGCTCAACGCCCGTGCCATGGCGCAATACCCGTTCATGAGGCTGACCGGCCCGGCCAATGTGCTGATCATGCCGGCCTTCCACTCCGCCTCGATCTCCACCAAGATGCTGCAGGAGCTCGGCGGCTCGACGGTCATCGGCCCGCTGCTGGTCGGGCTGAACAAGCCGGTGCAGATCGTCTCGCTGAACGCCAAGGACAGCGATATCGTCAACATGGCGGCGATCGCGGCCTACACGGCGGGGACCTGAGGAAGGTCCGCGCGTCGGATGCGAAAGCTGCGGCGGATCTGGTCGCGCTTAATCCGCGGAAAACACCCGCGCCGCCTCGACGACCTCCTTGACCTGGTCTTGCCGCAGCAGGTCGATGGGAATGCGCTCGTCGAGCAGCGCCGAGGGGCGGGTCAGCCACAGCCATGCCAGCCTCGGATTGCCGATCAACGACAGCACGTCTCGAATGCCCGCCACCGGCCTGCCGTCCACGAACTGCGCCAGCGGGAAGACGTGCTTGCGGCCGCCCTTGCGCAAGGCGACCACCTCGCCCCGCCTTTGCCAGCGGTGCAGGGTCGAGCGGGCAATGCGCAGGTGTTCCTCCAGATAGGTCGAACCGGCGACCCGCCCGGCCCAGTCTTCGATCAGCATCGATTCGAGATCGTCGGACTGGGTGCGCGGAAGCGGGGAGGCGGGGCCGTCGAAACCCGCCGATGGATTTGTGGCGCCCGCGGTGCCGGCTTCGCTGCGGCGCGCGGCTTCCGCGGCCAGCGCACGCACGAATTTCGACGCCAGCCCCGGAAGGTCGGCATGGATGGCATCGATGGCGCGCTGATGCTTCGGCGGCAACAAGGTGAGGGCGGACGCTATGCTGCCAGCGATCTTGCCGACCGAGACCATGGTGGGTTTGTTGATGGCCTCGTCATAGTGGGCAAGCGCCCGCTCGACCTTCTCCGCGACCATGTCCGCGAAGTCGTCTGGTTTGGTTGTATGAAATCTGTTCATGCGTCTGTCTTCTGGCCGCGAGCGCTCCTCCCCGATCGCGGCCCGTTGCTGAATTTCTAATGTGGAAAGCGGAAATCGCGGCGGCAACAAATCCGGCGGCCCGACAGCTTGCTGTCTTGCATCTTGGCACCCCAACTGGCTGAGGGCGCCCAAATGTCAGTCAAGGACGCCCCGATTGCGTGTAGGTGCGATGTGTGACAGCCGCGCGACGGTGAAGCTGCCGATCTCCCCCCTCGTGGGGGAGATGCCCGGCAGGGGCGAGGGGGCGCGAAGGATCGCTAGGTTGCGGTGGTTCCCTTCCGCGTGCCCATACTCTTCGAACTGGCGCCCCGACATGACAGTACGCTCATGCCGTTCATTTCGGGCTTGGCGGCAGTGTAGAACCCTGGAGATGCCAGCGGGACAGCGCCCCCCTCTGGCCTGCCGGCCATCTCCCCCACGAGGGGGGAGATCGGCAGCTTCACCGCCCCCCTACAGCAGCCCCGCCAGTTCGGCCTCGCGACGCAGATTCTGCCTTGGCCTCGGCCCGATCTGCTGGATCACCAGGCCGGCCGCCAGTGAGCCGAGATCGCCGCAGGTCTTGAGGTCGCGGCCTTGCGTGTAGCCATGCAGGAAACCGGCAGCGTAGAGATCGCCGGCGCCTGTCGTGTCGACCAGCTCCTTGATGGCGGTCGCCTGGATGACGACGGTCTCGTCGCCGCGCGCGATGACGGAGCCTTTTTCCGAACGCGTCACGGCGGCGACTTTGCAGTCCTTGCGGATCTGGGCCAGCGCCTCGTCGAAGGACGAGGTCTGGTAGAGCGACTTGATCTCGTGGCTGTTGGCGAAGACGATGTCCACGGTGCCCGAGCGCATCAGGTCGAGGAACTCGTCGCGGTAGCGGTCGACGCAGAACGAATCCGACAAGGTCATCGACACTTCGCGGCCCGCCGCGTGCGCCAGCTTGGCCGTCTGCCGGATCGCCTCCTTGGCGCGCGGCGGATCCCACAGATAGCCCTCGAAATAGGTAATCTTGGCGCCCGACGCCTTGTCGGCCTCGACATCCTCCGGCCCGAGCTCGACGCAGGCGCCGAGATAGGTGTTCATAGAGCGCTCGCCGTCGGGGGTGACGAAAATCATCGAGCGCGCCGTCGGCGGCTCGCCCTGAAGCGGCTTGGTGTCGAAGGCGACGCCCTGGGCGTGGATGTCGTGGGCATAGATTTCGCCCAAAGCATCGTTGGAAACCTTGCCGAAGAAGGCGGCGCGGCCGCCGAAGGAGGCAACGCCGGCCGCCGTGTTGCCCGCGCTGCCACCGGACGCCTCGATCGCCGGGCCCATGCGGCTGTAGAGTAGCTCGGCGCGGTGCGTGTCGATGAGGTTCATCGCGCCCTTGATGATGCCATTGGTCTCCAGGAATTCCTCTTCGCACTGGGCGATGATGTCGACAATCGCATTGCCGATGCAAAGCACGTCATAGTCCGGCATCAATGTCTCCGCCAAAATCCGCGCCGGCTTCTTGCCATGCCGGCCGGGCGCGGGTCTAGCGATTTGCAACCGGTTTGCCTAGGCCATGTTCATATCGCGTGACGCCCAGGAGCTACGACAATTCGGTCGTGGCCGAAGCATTTCACCGCGGCTTTGCCTAAAAAGGGCCGTTCGATCCCGGCCCGAAGGCGGCAAGCCCATGCCTGAAAGAAACGACATGAACACCGATCTGGCGCTGCTCGCCCTCCTGGCGGTGCTTTGGGGCGCCTCCTACACCTTCATCAAGATCGGCGTCGAGACGATCCCGCCGGTGACGTTCATCGCCGCCCGCACCTTGATCGCGGGCGCGATCCTGTTCGCCATCATCCGCTGGCGCGGGCTCGCCATGCCGGCCGATGCGGCGAGCTGGCGTCGTTTCGCCTTCCAGGCGTGCCTCAACAGCGTCATCCCGTTCACCCTGATCGCCGCCGCCGAGCGCTCGGTGGATGCCGGCCTCGCCACCATCCTCAACGCGACGTCGCCTATCTTCACCTTCCTTCTGACGGCGCTCATCACCTGCCACGAACCGGTGACGCTGCGCAAACTGATCGGCGTCGGCGCCGGCATTGCCGGCATCTGCCTCATCGTGGGCACACAGGCGCTGGGCGGCCTCGGCCATGAACTCTGGGCGCAGCTTGCCATCGTCCTTGCAACAGTCTGCTATGCGGGGGCGGCGATCTTCGGCCGAGGCTTCAAGGGCCTCGATCCGATGCTGCCCGCCGCCGGCTCGATGCTTTGCGGCGCCGTTATCCTGGTGCCGCTCAGCCTTGCGGTCGACCAGCCCTGGACGCTCGCGCCGTCGACGGCGTCGATCCTGGCCTTGCTCGGCCTGTCGGTGTTTTCGACCGCGCTGGCCTTCGTCATCTATTTCCGCCTGATCCACACGCTGGGCTCGGTCGGCACGACGTCGCAAGCCTATCTACGCGTGCCGATCGGCGTCGGCATCGGCGCCGTCTTCCTCGGCGAAAGCCTGGGTTCGACGGCCTGGCTCGGCATGGCCTTCGTCGTCGCCGGTGTCGCGGCCATGACCATTCCCACCCGCAAGCCGGCGCTCGCACAATAGGCAGACAGGGCAATCGCCTCAGACCAAATGGCTCCGATTGTCGAGGTAGCGCCGCCCCTCATCCGCCTGCCGGCGTTCGTCACTCGAAAAGCCAAGCAGTTGGCTTTTCGTCCGCTTCGCGGACCGCTCCTCCAACTCCCCGTAAGTGACGGGGAGAAGGGCGCTGTCATCACTGATTTCGCCAATCACCACGTTGCGATGGAGGCACCGGGGTTGCCGCCAGCTCATCTCTCCCCGTTCTACGGGGAGAGATGTCCGGCAGGACAGTGAGGGGCGGCGCCGGCGCTCGCAAGAGGGGTGATGCGGAGAGTTCGAAACCTGAAACGACCGCCTTGACCCACGGCAGGCAATAGAGCTTGTGACCGGCGAACCTGCTGCCTATCCTCCCAGGGGCAATCCGTCGAAGCGAGGAAGCACCGTGATCTCCAGCGCCGCCCGCGCCGCCGCCGGCCAGTTGTTCTCGCCCGAATTGCGCGCCGTCTTCCTCAAGACGTTAGGCCTGACTGTGCTTGCTCTGGTCGGCCTGTGGTTCGGGCTGACCAGCCTCGTCGAGTGGCTGGCGCTGCCATGGCTGCACACACTCTTTCCCGGCCTGCCGTCCTGGGCCGGTTGGCTGGGCGGCATCATCGCGGCCATCGCGCTTGCCTTCGGCATGGCGCTGCTCGTCGCGCCGGTCACGGCTGTCGTCGCCGGGCTGTTCCTCGACGATGTCGCCGAAGTGGTGGAGCGTACCGACTATCCCGGCGATCCGCCCGGCCGCGCCATGCCGGCGCTGCGCTCGCTGGTGTTGGCGATAAAGTTCTTCGGCGTCGTCGTTTTGGGCAACATCGTTGCCCTGCTGCTCCTGCTGGTGCCGGGCATCAACATCGCCGCCTTTTTCATCGTCAACGGCTACCTGCTTGGGCGCGAGTTCTTCGAATTCGCCGCTATGCGCTTCCGTCCGGAAGAAGAGGCCAGGGCCTTGCGCCGGCACCATGCCGGGACGGTCTTTCTCGCCGGCCTGGTGATAGCGGCCTTCCTTGCCGTGCCGGTGCTCAACCTGGCGACGCCGCTCTTCGCCGCAGCCATGATGGTGCATCTGCACAAGGCGATCTCGGCCCGGCCCGATCGGGGGAGCAAGCCGTCCCGTTGATGCGCCAGTCCCTACCGCAGCAGAAAGCCGCGCCCCAGTTCGTCGTCGGGCTCGACGATGAATTCCGCCCGGCCGCAATAGTAGGCGCGGCCGCCGACGCGGGCGATGATCGCTTCATGCGGTCCGGCTTTCGCCGTCCGCGCCACCGCGCCGGAAAAGCGCGAGCCGGCGATGCTCTCGAAAGTGCGTGTCTGGCCTGTTGCGATCTCGCCCTTGGCATGCATCGCCGCCAGCCGGGCGGTGACGCCGGAGCCGGTCGGCGACCGGTCGACCTGCGCCTCGGCGAAGACGCAGACGTTTTTCGTCGGCTCACCCGAAAACGTATCCCGCCCGTCCGTCAAAATGGTGCCGTAGAGAAAGGCGAGGTCGGCATGGTCGGGGTGCGACAGGTGGAATTCCTGCTTCAGCCTTTCGGACAGCGCCGTCGCCGCATCGACGAAATCGCGCACCCGATCGTGGCCGAATTCCAATCCGAATTGGTGGCAGTCGGCCAGCGCGTAGAAGGCGCCGCCATAGGCGATGTCGAAGCCGATCGCGCCGTAGCCGGGCAGCTCGATCCTGCGGTCGCGTGCGAACAAGAAAGCCGGCACGCTTTCGAACGACACAGCACCTGCCTTGCCGTCGCGCACCTCGACCGAGGCAATCACCATGCCGCAGGGCGCCTCGATGTTGACCATCGTCACCGGTTCCTGCTTGGCCACCAGCCCTTCGTCCACGGCATAGCGGCCGAGCGCGACGATGGCGTGGCCGCACATGGTCGAATAGCCCTCATTGTGCATGAACAGCACGGCAAGGTCGGCGCCCGGCAAATCGGGCTCGACCAGCAGCGCGCCGTACATGTCGTAATGGCCGCGTGGCTCGAACATCAGGATTTTCCGGAGATGATCGAGTTGCTCGCGCACATGGGTGCGCTTTTCCAGGATCGTGCCCTTCGGGATATCGGGATAACCCCCGGTGACGATCCTCAGCGGCTCGCCGCCGGTGTGCATGTCGACGACGGTCAGCGTCATGTGTTCGGCCCGCTTATCCCGATTTGCCAAACAGCGCCTGCAACTTGCCGAAGGGCATGGCGGCGCGGGCGAAGCCGAACGTGCCGTCCTGCTGGATCTCGCGCGCCGCCGTTTCCAGCATGCCATAGGCGAAGTTGGTGAGCCACGGCCCAAGCGAAACGCGCTTTGCCCCGGCCGCGGTCAGATCGGCAACGGTGAAGTCGGGCCTTGCCATGACGTTGACCGGCTTGCTCACCGCCGAGCAGACCGTGCGCACCATCTCGACGTCGCCGATGCCCGGCGCGTAGAGCACGTCGGCGCCCGCCTTCTCGAATGCCTGCAGCCGCTTGATCGTGTCGTCGAGGTCGGACTTGCCCCAGAGGAAGTTCTCCGCCCGCGCGGTGAAGACGAAATCGCGTTTCAGCGCGCGGGCCGCTTCCGCCGCCGCCGCGACGCGCTCCACCGCGTGCGAAAAATCATAGATCGGCTTGTTCGGGTCGCCGGTGTGGTCCTCGATCGAGCAGCCGGCAAGGCCGGCGGCTTCAGCCGCGAAGATGGTTTCGGCGGCCTGCTCGGCGCTGTCGCCCTTGCCGCGTTCGAGGTCGGCCGAAACCGGCAGCTCGGTTGCCGCCGTCACCTCGCGGCAATGATGGATCATCTGGTCGAAGGTCACCGCGCCGTCCGGCAGGCCGCGCGAGAAGGCGAAACCGGCGCTGGTCGTCGCCAGCGCCTTGAAACCGAAGGATCCAAGCAGCTTCGTCGTGCCGACGTCCCAAGGGTTGGGCATTACGAAGGTCGAGGCATGCAGGTCGCGAAAGATCTTGCCCTTGTCCATGGAAGTTCCCCCATCGTGTTGAGTGCGATGGCGCGGATTTTAGCTTGCCCGCCTTGCCCGGGCAAACGAATGCGGTTGGCTCAGAAGCGTTTCGCGTTCTCTGCTGACAATTCGTCCGGCGCGTCCCTGCAACCCCGTCAAAACCGGCGCCGATCAGTGGATCGGCACCAGTCCGGCCAGTGTGCGCATGTCGTCGAACAGGATGCCGCCGGCTCGCATCAAGCCGTCACGGTCGCTGTAGGGATCGCCATGATAGGAAAATACCCGCATGCCGGCGGCGATGCCGGCCTGCGTGCCGGCGACGCTGTCCTCGATGACGATGCAGTCGGCAGGCGCAAAGCCCATCGTCTTGGCCGCATGCAGGAAGAGGTCCGGAAACGGCTTGCCGCGCGCGACCATGGTCGAGGAAAACATCGCATGTTCGAACAGCGGCAGCAGGCCGGTCTGGCCAAGCGTGATGTGCATTTTCGACACCCTGGCCGAGGTGGCGACGCAATAGGCGATGCCGGCCGCGCGGACAGCCTCGACGAACTCCCGGACATAGGGAATCGCCTCGACCCCATGGGCGAACAGGTCCGGCAGCCCTGCATTCCAGCGCTCGACGAAGTCTGCGCCGAGCCTGACGCTGGTCTCTTCTTCGATCTGCTTCTGCACCGAGACCATGCTGCGGCCGGAGAAGTTCTTGCGGCAATGTTCAAAGCTGGTGGGATACCCGGCTTCGCTCAGCCATTCGGCGAGACGCCGGTTGGCCAGGTTCTCGGTATCGACCAGAATTCCGTCGCAGTCGAAGATGACAAGTTTCGGTATGTTCATCAGGCCGTGCCGGTCGAGCCGAACCCGCCCGAACCGCGCGCCGTGCCGCCGGCCAGGGCGCGCTCTTCGACGCCCGCCTGCGTCACCGCGGCGAACACGATCTGGGCAATGCGCATGCCGCGCGTCACCGCAAAATCCTCGTCGCCGAGATTGACCAGCAGCACCTTCACCTCGCCGCGATAGTCGCTGTCGATCGTGCCCGGCGTGTTGAGGACGGTCAGCCCGTGTTTGAAGGCAAGGCCGGAGCGCGGCCGCACCTGGCCTTCCATGCCTTCGGGGATTTCCAGGATCAGTCCGGTCGGCACCAGCGCACGTTTTCCCGGCAGGATCAGCAGCGGCCGATCGTCGGGCACCGCCGCGCGCAGGTCCATGCCGGCGGCGCCGGGGCTTTCATAGGCAGGGAGGGGGAGTCCTTCCCCATGCGGCAACCTTACGAAGCCGACGGTCGGACCGATGACGGAGGAATTTTGGATGGCTGCGCGCATAAAATCGATCCTATCGGCGCGATTGCCGATTCGGTCAATTCGCCCTCGACCCTATCAACGGCTTTCTTTCGGGCATCACTATGGCCGGAGCCAATCCTTAGCGCACTTCCATCGGCACCACTGTGGTCTCCTTGATCTCCTCCATCACGAAGGACGCCGAAACGTCCGACAGCGCCACCTTGGCGATCAGCCGCTGGTAGAGCCGGTCATAGGCCTTCACGTCGGCGACGCGGGCGCGCAGGACATAGTCGAGGTCGCCGGACATCCGGTAGACTCCGGTGATCTCGGAAAATCCGGTCACCGCCGCCCGGAATTTCTGCAACCACTCGGGATCATGATTTGAGGTCCGGACCAGGATGAACACGGAGAGGCCGAGCCCGAGCTTCTCGGCATCGACCAACGCCACCCGGCCGGTGATGACGCCATCCTCCTCCAGCCGCTTGACGCGCCGCCAGCAGGCGTTGCGCGACAAGGCCACCCGCTCCGACAGCTGGTCGACCGACAACGTGCCGTCGCGTTGCAATTCGGCGAGCAATTTCCGATCGATTTCGTCGATTTCGATGGCCATGTGGGATGTTTGTCCCACGAACAAGCAAAATACAAGGACATTTTGAGACCGATGAACCGACGAACCGTGCCAGGATACCCCTATCGAGAACCTGAAGCGCTGAAGGGGAAGCAACATGTCGGTCGCACGGATTTTCACCTCCCATCCGGCCAAGGTCGGCGAAACCTATTTCGGTCACATGGCCTTTGCCGCCTGGTTTTCCTCGCGCCTGCTGACGGCCGCCGGGGCCGCCCTCGTTCACGCTTTCTTGCCATTTCTGTTCGAGACTACCGCCAGCCGAATCGTCCGCGAACTTTACGAGCGGACGCACAACAGAGGTTCGCACGCGGTCAAGGAGCCCAAGGCCCTTCCGGACCGCGCCTAGGAACGGACGAAGCGATGTGCCGGTGGGCGGCCTATCTCGGTGAAGCGGTCTTCCTCGAAGACATCCTCACGGCGCCCTGCCACTCGCTGATCGCCCAGAGCCATTGCGCCGAGGAAGCCAAGTCGCCGACCAATGGCGATGGTTTCGGCCTTGCCTGGTATGGCGACCGGCCCGAGCCCGGCCTCTACCGCGACATCCTGCCGGCCTGGTCCGATCCCAATCTGAAGAGCTTGTGCCGACAGATCAAATCCGGATTGTTTCTCGCCCATGTGCGCGCCTCGACCGGCGGCGCCACCAGCCGCATGAATTGCCATCCCTTCATCTCGGGCCCTTGGTCGTTCATGCACAACGGCCAGATCGGCGGCTTCGAGAAGATCCGCCGCGCGCTGGAAAATTCGCTGTCCGACGCCGTCTTCGACCAGCGCGAGGGCACCACCGATTCCGAGCTGTTTTTTCTCCTGATGATCGACGAAGGGTTGGCCGCCGATCCGCAAGGCGCCGTCGCCCGTGCCACCAGCCGCGTGCTGGAGGCTTCGCGGCGTGCCGGCATCGAGCCGGCGCTGAAGCTGACGGCCGCCTTTTCCGACGGGCAGGCCCTCCACGCGGTCCGCTACGCCACGGATGACCACGCGCCCACCCTCTATACCGCTGCCAAGGGCGGCGGCCGCTGCATCGTCTCCGAACCCTTCGACCGTGAAGGCGGCGACTGGCAGGCGATCCCGCCATCGAGCTTCGTCACCATGACCAGGGATGGCGTGAATATTCAGCCGTTTGCGCCGGCCCCGGCGAAGCTGGCGCTGGCCGGGTAGCCTCCTCGCGGCGCGAATTGCCGTAGAGAGCCGTCACCAAGCTATTGAGCGAACCGACCCAATCCATAGGGCGCCAGCAGCGGATCGCGCTCGCCGTCGAGGATTTCGCGCGCCGCGAACAAGCCGACCGCCGGCGCCAGCGTGATGCCGGAATGCGTGACCGCGATGTAGAGGCCGTCCATGCCCTCGGCGCGGCCGATGATCGGGAAGCCGTCGATCGGCGTCGGCCGGTAACCGACCGTATGGAAATCGAGTTCCAGGCCATCGCCGCCGCGCAGCATGGCTTGCACCGCCGCAAACAGTTCGCGCGCCGTCGCAGCCGCATCCATCCCGGGATCGGCACCGCCGAAGTCCGACCCGGCGATGATGCGGCCTTGCGCCGTCTGGCGCATGTGCAGCCGCTCGGCCAGCACCAGACCGTTGAGCAATTTTCTGTAAGGTCGCGAATGGACGATCAGGCCGGGCGGCATTTCGATCGGTAGCCTTATGCCGGCCGTCGCGGCAATCTCCGGCGAGCCGACGCCGGCCGCGATCACCACCTCGTCGGCTGCAAACAGCCCATGCGACGTGTCCACGCCCGTCGTCCTGCCGCCGGTTTGGACCAACGCCGTAACCGTGCTGGAGACGAAGCGCGCACCGCGCCGTTCGGCGTCGGCCAGCAGCGCGTTCGTCGCTGCGACCGGCTCGGCGACACCCTCCTCGGCGACATGCAAGGCGAAGTCGGAAAGCCCGGCGAGATTGGGCTCGATGCCGACCGCGCCGGCGCGGTCGACCCGCCTGATGCCATAACCCCAGGACGAATGCTCCGCCGCATAGGCCTCCAATTTGTCCGCCGGCAAGTCCCAGCACAGCCCGCCGCACCAGGCGAGCGGAAGGCCGGGCAGGTCCTGCGCCAGCCGCGACCATTCCGCCATGGAGCGGATGCGCAGCCGGAAATACGGTTCCGGATTGCCCCAGCTGGCATTTATCCAGGCAAACGAGTTCGGCGTCGCCACGCCGCCGGCAGCGCTGTCGGCAATGACCGTCACCTGCGCGCCCGCCTTGGCCAGGTGCCAGGCGATCGAGGCGCCGATGATGCCGGCGCCGATGACGATCACTTTCTTGCTCATGCAGGATCTCCATCGAACAGGTCTTCTGATGCCATCGCGTCGTCCCTATCTCAAGAGCCGGCGGACCGATCCGGGCAAATCTGTTCGACAGGCCGGGAAAGCGCTGCTAGAAGCCCGCGCCACAGACAGGATTCCATAAATTGGCTGAAGACATCGAACAGGCGGTATCGCGCCGCCGTACTTTCGCGATCATCGCCCACCCGGACGCCGGCAAGACGACGCTCACCGAAAAGCTGCTGCTGTTCGGTGGCGCCATCCAGCTTGCCGGCGAGGTCAAGGCCAAGAAGGACCGCATCCAGACCCGATCGGACTGGATGAAGATCGAGCGCGAACGCGGCATTTCGGTCGTCACCTCGGTGATGACGTTCGAGTATGAGGACAATGTCTTCAATCTGCTCGACACGCCCGGCCACGAGGATTTCGCCGACGACACCTACCGCACGCTGTCGGCGGTCGACTCAGCGGTCATGGTCATCGACGCCGCCAAGGGCATCGAGCCGCGCACGCTGAAGCTGTTCGAGGTCTGCCGGCTGCGCGACATCCCGATCATCACCTTCGTCAACAAGATGGACCGCGAGAGCCGCGATCCCTTCGAGATACTGGACGAAATCGAGCAGAAGCTGGCGCTCGATACCGCGCCCATCACCTGGCCGATCGGCCGCGGCAGGACGTTTTCGGGCACTTACCACCTGGCGCTGAACGCCGTGCGCAAGGGCGACGACGAGAAGGAACGCACGCCGGTCAACGGTCCCGATTCCAATCGCGTCGCCGGCCTGTTGCCGGAAAACGAGCGTGAGGCCTTCATCGAAGAGCTGGAACTCGCGCGCGAAGCCTGCCGTCCGCTCGACATCGACGCCTTTCGCGAGGGCCATCTGACGCCGGTCTATTTCGGCTCGGCGCTGCGCAATTACGGCGTGCGCGACCTGATCGAGGCGCTCGGCGCTTTCGGGCCGCCGCCGCGCGCGCAGGATGCCGACACCCGGATGGTGGAGGCGACCGAGGAGAAGATGACCTCCTTCGTTTTCAAGATCCAGGCCAACATGGATCCCAACCACCGCGACCGCATCGCCTTCGTGCGCGTCTGCTCGGGCAAGCTCGAGCGCGGCATGAAGGCCAAGCTGGTGCGCACCGGCAAGCCGATGAGCCTGTCTGCGCCGCAATTCTTCTTCGCCCGCACCCGCGTCACCGCCGACGAGGCCTTTGCCGGCGACGTCGTCGGCATCCCCAACCACGGCACGCTGCGCATCGGCGACACGCTGACCGAGGGCGAGGAAATCCTGTTCCGCGGCGTGCCGAACTTCGCCCCGGAAATCCTGCGTCGTGTGCGCCTCGGCGATGCGATGAAGGCCAAGAAGCTGAAGGAGGCGCTGCACCAGATGGCCGAGGAGGGCGTCGTGCAGCTGTTTTCGCCCGAGGACGGCTCGCCGGCCATCGTCGGCGTCGTCGGTGCGCTGCAGCTCGACGTGCTGAAGGAGCGGCTGAACTTCGAATACACGCTGCCGGTCGAATTCGAGATGTCGCGTTTTTCAGTCTGCCGCTGGATCTCGGCTGACGACAAGACGGAAGTGCAACGCTTCATCGAAGCCCATCGCGGCGACATTGCCCGCGATCTCGATAACGACCCGGTGTTCCTCGCCCAGCACGCCTTCTCGCTGAATTACGAGGCCGAGCGCTGGAAGGCGATCCGCTTCGCCACGATCAAGGACTACCAGGTCCGCGACAAGGCGGCTTGAGGCGCGGTCTTCCCTTCTCCCCGCTCACGGGGAGAAGGTGCCCGAAGGGCGGATGAGGGGCAGCGCCGGCCTCAAAAATCAATGGACAGCCCTGCCCTTCGCAGGCTCAGGGCGTTCGAAGCTCGGAAAGCCCAGCAATTGGCTTTCCGTCCGCTACGCGGACCACTTCTCACCCCTTCGCCGCCTCTTCGATCTTGGCGATGTCGATCTTGCCCATCTTCATCATCGCACTCATCACCCGGCCGGCCTTTTCCCGGTCCGGATCCTGGAGCAGGCGCGGCAGCTGTTCCGGCACGACTTGCCAGGAGACGCCGAACTTGTCCTTCAGCCAGCTGCACGGGCCGGGCTCGCCGCCCTCGGTGAGCCTCTCCCAGAAATAGTCGACCTCTTCCTGCGTCTTGCAGTCGATCGACTGCGACATCGCCTCGTTGAACTTGAATTGCGGTCCGCCGTTGAGCGCCTGGAACGGCACGCCGTCGAGCTCGAACGTGGTCAGCAGCACTTTGCCTTCATCGGCGTGGCCCTTGGGCCAACGCATGACGCTCAGCACCTTCGAATTCTTGAAGATGGAGACATAGTGGTTCATCGCCTCTTCGGCCTGTCCATCGAACCACAGGCAGGTGGTGATCTTTTGCATGTCGTGCTCCTCGGTTGCTTCTTGCTGCTACAATGGAACGGCTGTCTGAGAAAATGGTCCCACTCCCTTGCCGTTGATCCAAGGACGGGCGCCCGGTAGGCGATCCGACACGGAAGGCCATCTTTTTTCGCAAACTCTGAATTTTTCTGGAGAATCTGGCGCATTGCAAAAATGTGGCCAGACAATAATTGCCGGTCTATAACGCCTGCGATCCATATTCAGGGCCGCGACGCTCCGCATCGGGCGCAGCCAGCCAGCTAAGGAAAGTTCATGCCTGCCTATCGCTCCCGCACCACCACCCATGGCCGCAACATGGCCGGCGCCCGCGGCCTCTGGCGCGCCACCGGCATGAAGGACAGCGATTTCGGCAAGCCGATCATCGCGGTGGTCAACTCCTTTACCCAGTTCGTGCCGGGCCACGTCCACCTGAAGGATCTCGGCCAGCTGGTCGCGCGCGAGATCGAGAAGGCCGGCGGCGTCGCCAAGGAATTCAACACCATCGCCGTCGATGACGGCATCGCCATGGGCCATGACGGCATGCTCTATTCGCTGCCGTCGCGCGAGCTCATCGCCGATTCCGTCGAGTACATGGTCAACGCCCACTGCGCCGACGCCATGGTCTGTATCTCCAATTGCGACAAGATCACGCCCGGCATGCTGATGGCCTCGCTGCGCCTCAACATCCCGACCGTCTTCGTCTCCGGCGGGCCGATGGAAGCGGGCAAGGTGGTGCTCGCCGGAAAGGCGCAGGCGCTCGACCTGGTAGACGCCATGGTCGCCGCCGCCGACGACAAGATCTCCGACGAGGACGTCAAGGTCATCGAGCGCTCCGCCTGCCCGACCTGCGGTTCCTGCTCGGGCATGTTCACCGCCAATTCGATGAACTGCCTGACCGAAGCGCTCGGCCTGTCGCTGCCGGGCAACGGTTCGACACTGGCGACGCACGCCGACCGCAAGCGGCTGTTCGTCGAGGCCGGACACTTGATCGTCGATCTCGCCCAACGCTATTACGAGCAGGACGACGAGACGGCGCTGCCGCGCAGCATCGCTTCAAAGGGCGCGTTCGAGAACGCCATGACGCTCGACATCGCGATGGGTGGCTCGACCAACACCGTGCTGCACATCCTGGCCGCGGCGCATGAGGGTGAGGTCGACTTCACCATGGAGGATATCGACCGGCTGTCGCGGCGGGTGCCCGTGCTGTGCAAGGTGGCGCCGGCCAAGTCCGACGTGCACATGGAGGACGTCCACCGCGCCGGCGGCATCATGGCGATCCTCGGCCAGCTCGACCAAGCCGGACTGATCAACCGCGACCTGCCGACCGTGCACACATCAAGCCTCGGCGAGGCGCTCGATCATTGGGATATTTCGCGCACCTCAAGCCAGAACGTGCGAGATTTCTTCCTCGCCGCGCCCGGCGGCGTGCCGACGCAGGTCGCCTTCAGTCAGGACCGCCGCTGGGACGAGCTCGATCTGGACCGCGAGACGGGCGTTATCCGCTCGGCGAAGACACCTTTTTCCAAAGACGGCGGCCTTGCCGTGCTCAAGGGCAACCTGGCGCTCGACGGCTGCATCGTGAAGACGGCCGGCGTCGACGAGTCGATCCTGAAATTCACCGGCCCGGCGCGGGTGTTCGAAAGCCAGGATGCCTCGGTCAAGGCGATCCTGTCGAATGAGATCAAGGCCGGCGACGTCGTCGTCATCCGCTATGAAGGACCGCGCGGCGGCCCCGGCATGCAGGAAATGCTCTATCCGACCAGCTATTTGAAATCGAAGGGCTTGGGCAAGGCTTGCGCGCTGATCACCGACGGGCGCTTCTCCGGCGGCACGTCGGGGCTCTCGATCGGCCATGTCTCGCCGGAAGCCGCCGAAGGCGGCACGATCGGGCTGGTGCGGGAAGGCGACACGATTGAGATCGACATCCCCAACCGCTCGATCCGCCTCGCCGTGAGCGATGAGGAGCTCGCCAGCCGCCGGGCGGCGATGGCGGCCAAGGGTGCCCTGGCCTGGAAGCCCGAAGAAAAACGCAAGCGCAAGGTGACGACCGCATTGCGCGCCTACGCCGCCTTCGCCACCAGCGCCGACAAGGGTGCGGTGAGGCACGTTCCGGAATAGCGCTCGAATCGGCCAGGTTCGTGCTGCCCCTCATTGTCCTGCCGGACATTTCTCCCCGTAAGTGACGGGGAGAAAGGGCTATAACCAAAGATTTCGCCAATTGTAGACGTTGCAAAAATGGCGGCGAGGTCGCAGCATCTCCCTTCTCCCCGTCTCTATACGGGGAGAAGGTGCCGGCAGGCGGATGAGGGGCGGCGCCACGTGGCAAGATTTTTCGCCCGCCGCGATCACGGCGGCAGCCGACAGGTGCTGATTCTTCGGGGACGACACAGATGGATTTCGACCTTATCGTTCGCGGCGGCACATTGCCTGACGGCAGGGTTGCCGACATCGGCATCGTCGGCGAGACGATCGCGACGATCGAGCCGAAGCTCGATGGCAACGCCGGCACGACGATTGACGCGCGGGGCAATCTGGTCTCTGCGCCGTTCGTCGACCCGCACTTCCATATGGATGCGACGCTTTCCTACGGCATTCCGCGGATAAACGCCTCGGGCACGCTGCTTGAAGGCATTGCTCTGTGGAGCGAACTGAAGCCGCTTCTGACGCATGAAGCGGTGCGCCATCGCGCGCTCGCCTATTGCGACTGGGCGGTGTCGATGGGATTGCTCGCCATCCGCACCCATGTCGACGTTTGCGACGACAGGCTGCTGGCGGTCGAGGCGCTGCTCGATGTCAAGAAGACGGTGGCGCCCTATATCGACCTGCAATTGGTCGCCTTTCCGCAGGATGGGCTCTACCGCTCGCCCGGTGCACGGGAAAACACCATCCGCGCGCTGGATCTGGGTGTCGATATCGTCGGCGGCATTCCGCATTTCGAGCGCACCATGGCCGACGGCACCCGCTCGGTGACCGAGCTTTGCGAGATCGCGGCAAAACGCGGCCTGATGGTCGACCTGCATTGCGACGAGACCGACGACCCGCTGTCGCGTCACATCGAGCAACTGGCCTATGAGACGCAGCGTCTCGGCCTTCAGGGCAAGGTGGCCGGCTCGCATCTTACCTCGATGCATTCCATGGACAATTACTACGTCTCGAAACTCCTGCCGCTGATCGCCGAGGCGGGCGTCTCCGTCATCCCCAATCCTTTGATCAACATCATGCTGCAGGGGCGCCACGACACGTTTCCCAAGCGCCGCGGCATGACGCGGGTCAAGGAGATGCTGGCGCTGGGCATCCGCGTCGGCTGGGGCCAGGATTGCGTGCTCGATCCCTGGTATTCGCTGGGCACCGCCGACATGCTCGACGTCGCCTTCATGGGGCTTCACGTCGCCCAGATGTCGAGCCCTGCCGACATGGCGCGCTGTTTCGACATGGTCACCAACGTCAATGCCGCCATCATGGGGCTCGATCATCTGGGCCTCGCCGTCGGCAAGCGCGCCAGCCTGGTCGTCCTCGACGCTGGCAATCCGGTCGAGGCCATTCGCCTGCGCCCTGAACGCATTTGCGTCATCGCCAGGGGCAAAGTGGTGGCGGAACGAACCAGGCAGGACACCCGGCTTGCCATCCCCGGCAGGCCGGCACTGGTGAACCGGCGGCACACATCGTCCTAGACCCAGCCGATTCCCGGCGCTGGCCTTGCCGATTCCCGGATTTCTCCTCGTCAAAGCGGCCGCTTCCGTCTACGACGCGGCCTGGACAGGCAAGGGATCGGCATGACGCAACCCGTGGCGCAGAATACCACAATCAGGAACGTGCTTCTGGCCGGCATTCTGCTGATGCTGGCCGGCGACTTCCTGTTTGCACTCAACGACGCCATGGGCAAATGGCTGGTCGCCAGCTTTTCCGTCGGCCAGGTGGTTCTGATCAGGTCGATCGGCGCGTTTTTCGTGCTCGGTCCGATGATCGCCCACCAGGGCGCCGCCAAGCTGTTCCGCATGGAAAGGCCCGAATTGCAGGTCCTGCGCGTCATCATGACCACGCTCGATACCGGGCTCTTCTATGCCGCCGTCGTCTATCTGCCGCTTGCGGATGTGATGAGCTTCTATATGGCCGGGCCGATCTATGTGGCGGCACTCTCGCATCTCCTGCTTGGCGAGAAGGTCGGCTGGCGCCGCTGGATGGCGATCCTGCTCGGCTTCTGCGGCGTGCTGATCATGCTCAAGCCCTCCTCGGCGGCTTTCTCGCTGTCGTCGGGCTTCGCGCTGGCGGGCAGCATTGCCTTCGCTTTCGCCATCATCCTCAACCGGCGCTTGCGCGGCACCAGCGACACCAATCTGGTGACATGGCAGACCATCGGCACGCTGCTGGTCGGCGGCGCCCTGACCATCGGCGCCTGGCACACGCCGTCGGCGCTCGATTTCGGCGCCATGCTGCTGCTCGGCATCGTCTCCTGCGGTGCCCATCTGATGATCACGCGGGCGCTCAAGCTGGCCCCGGCCTCGACGCTGGCGCCGCTGCACTACACGCTGCTTCTATGGGCGGTGGTCTTCGGGCTGGCGTTCTTCGGCGACGTTCCCGGCCCGCGCATCCTCATCGGCTCGGTCATCGTCGTGCTGGCCGGCTTGTTCATCTTCCATCGCCAGAAGGTGGTCGACACGACGGTGCCGCCTGAAAACGTGCCGAAGGGCGTGAATTAGCCCTCGCGGATCGCCGCCAGGTGCCGTGAAAATTCCGGCGTCTCCATCAGCGCCTTGCAGCGCGCGAAGCGGCCGTCGGCATAGGCCCGAAAATCGTCGACGGGATTGTCGTTGGCGAGCTGGATCAGTCCCCACAGTGTCCACAACAGGTCGCACATCCCCTTGTAGATGACGATGCGGCCGCGCTCCGCCGGTTTCGCCTCGCCGCCGAAATAGGCGCGCATCATCTCCTCGTCCTGCGCGGCATCGAACTTGCCTTCGACGGAGAGGTCGCCAAGATCCCAGAGCGGATCGTTCATTCCTGAATATTCCCAGTCGACGATCCACATCCTGTCACCCGCATCGATAAAATTCTCGCACAGCGGGTCGCAATGACAGGCGACGACGGGCAGCGGGTGGGCCGACAGCGCCGCGCGCACGCCACCGGCCTCGCGCACCACGTCGTGATAGCCGGCGGGCAGGGCGACCTCCTTGGTCGACAGCACCTTCAGATAGTCATCGATCATCGCGAACAGTTCGAAACGGAACGGAAACACCGCACCGGACGAATGCAGCTTGCGGAAGGCCTCTCCCGCACGCGCCGGGCTGCCCGGCCGAAGCCTGAATTTTTCCGGCGACATGGTTACGGCGCCGGCGATGAAGCGCGTCACCATCACGCCGGTGCCCGGATCGACATGCAGCACCTCGGGGCTGACGCCTGCCTTAGCCGCCTCGCGCGCCGCCACCGCCTCATTGGCGCGGTTGATATATTCCTCGGTGCCTTTGCCTGGAATGCGCAGGCAGAAGTCCCCGGCCTTGAAAACCAGGTTGGTGAGGCCGCCAAGCCGCTCCAGCGTCCCGTTATAGCCGGCCAGCATGGGAATGGCGGCAAGTTTTGTCCGTGCCTCGTCCATTGTCATGCCCGCTCCCCCGCTGTTATTTGTCGCAGAGACGGTTCCACAAAATTCGTGCTTTGGCTATCATCCGTGCGAGACCAATTTAGGGCATGGCGGACAGGACGAAAGTGACCGACAGCAAGCATAAGGGCGCGCTTGGCGCTGCCTACGCGGCCAAGCGCCCGGAAGAAGTGGCGGCGCTCTATGACCGTTGGTCGCAGACCTACGACAGCGACATGTCGGCTGCCGGCTATCGCCATCCCACCATCTGCCTGGCCTTGCTGGCAAGGCATCTGCCGCGTGGCTCGGCCCCGCTGCTCGATGCCGGGGCCGGCACCGGGCTCATCGGCGAATGGCTGGACATTGCCGGCTATCCCGAGGTCGAGGCGCTCGACATCTCGCAAGGCATGCTGGATCAGGCAGAGCGCAAGGGCGTCTATTCGGCCCTGCATTGCCTTGCGCTTGGCGGGCCGCTGCCCTTTGCCGACAATACCTATGCCGGGGTGATCTCGGCCGGCGTCTTTACCTCGGGCCATGTCGGTGCCGAAGGGCTGGACGAACTGATCCGCATCTGCCGGCCGGGCGGCGTGATCGTGCTGACGGTCAAGAACACGATCTGGGATCTGGGCTTTAACGCGCGAGTCGCTGAGCTGGAGGCTCAGGGGCTGGTCACCCGCATCGAGGAAACGCGCCCGTACGTCTCGATGCCGGGCGAGGCCGACACGGTGCCCAGCCGCTGCCTCGCCTTGCGTGTGAACTGATCAGGCTTTGATCCTGTTCCCGGCCGGATCATACATCGGCTCGAGATGGATCTTTGCCGGCGTGCGCTGCATCGCCACGACCAGCTCATAGCGGCCCGAGGCGAGAAAATCGTCGCTCACGCCGTCGGCATTGCGCACATAGCCGTAGCCGATGTTCTTCTCCACGGTGTAGCCATAGCCGCCGCTGCTGAGATAGCCGACCGGCTCGCCATTGCGCAGGATCGTCTCGCGCCCGACGAGCACGATGTCCTGATCGTCGACCGTGAAGCCGGCGAAACGCTTCTTCAATGGCCCGCCAGTGATTTTCTCCAAGGCGCGCCGCCCTACGAAATCCGTGTTCTTGCGAAGCTTCACCGCCCAGCCGAGGCCGGCTTCCAGCGGCGTGTCGTTGGGGGTGATATCGGAGCCCCAGGCGCGATAGCCCTTTTCCAGTCGCAGCGATTCCAGGGCCCGGTAGCCGACCGGGCGGATATCATGTTGCTTGCCTGCCGACATCAACGCGTCGAAGATCTCGCCGGTTGCGGAGATCGGCACGTGCAGCTCCCAGCCGAGTTCCCCGACATAGGTGACGCGCAACGCCCGCACGGTGTGGCCGGCAACGACAATCTCGCGGGCATGGCCGAATGGGAAACCGCTGTTGGAAACGTCGGCATCGGTCACGCCGGCCAGCACTTCGCGGGCGCGCGGTCCCATCAGCGACAGCGTGCCGAAATCCTCGGTGACGTCGGTGAGCGTGATGTCGAGCTCCTTTTCGACATGGTCGCTGATCCAGGACAGGTCATGGGTGCGGAAGCCCGTGCCGGTAACGATATAGAACCTGTCCTCGCCGAACCGCGACACGGTGAGATCGGCCTCTATGCCGCCGCGCGTGTTGAGAAGCTGCGTATAGGTCAGCCCGCCGGCCGGCTTGTTGACGTCGTTGGCGCAGATCCAGTCCAGCGCCTTCGGCGCGTCGGGCCCGGTCAGCTCGTATTTGGCGAAGGACGACTGGTCGAAGATGCCGACCTTCTCGCGCACATGGCGATGTTCGTCGCCGACGGCTGAAAACCAATTCTGCCGGCCCATGGAATAGACGTCACGCGGGTCGACGCCTTCGGGGGCGAACCAGTTCGGCCGCTCCCAGCCGAGCTTCGAACCGAACACGGCGCGATGCTGTTTCAGCCTGTTGTACAGCGGCGAAACGATGCGCGGCCTGCCGGAAAGATACTCCTCATGCGGAAAGCCGATCGTGTAGTGCTTGCCATAGGCTTCCAGCGTGCGCTCGCGGACCCAGTGCCGGTCGCGGTGCAGGCTGGAAAAGCGCCTGATGTCGACGACCCACAGATCGAACGGCGCCTCGCCATCGACCACCCATTGCGCCAGCACCCAGCCGGCGCCGCCGCCCGAAGCGATGCCGAAGGCGTTGAAGCCGGCGCCGACGAACATGTTGGCGCATTCGGGCGCCACGCCGAGGATGAAATTGCCGTCCGGCGTGAAACTCTCGGCCCCGTTGATCATCTGCTTGACGCCGACGGTTTCCAGCGCCGGCACGCGCGCGATCGCCTGGCTCATATGCTGTTCGAAATGATCATAGTCGTCGTCGAACAGCCGGAACTCCCAGTCATTGGGCACGTCGCCTCCGGGGAGATCTGTCGTCCAGGCCTGCGGGTTTGGCTCATAGCCGCCCATCACCAGCCCGCCGACCTCTTCCTTGAAATAGGTGCGCCGGTCCGGGTCGCGGATGGTCGGGACATCGGTCGCCAGCCCGTCGATCTTCTCGGTGACGATAAACTGGTGCTTCACCGGCTGCAGCGGCACGTTGATGCCGGCCATGGCGCCAACCTGCCGTGCCCATTGTCCTGCGCAGTTCACCACCTTGTCGCAGGCGATGTCGCCCATGTTGGTCTTCACCGCAATGATGCGGCCGCCTTTGATCTCGAAGCCGGTGACGCGCACTTCCTCGTAAAGCCTTGCGCCATGCATGCGCGCGCCCTTGGCCAGCGACTGGGTGACGTCGGATGGGCTCGCCTGACCGTCGGTCGGCAGCCAGGAAGCGCCGACGAGATCGCCGGTTTCCATCAGCGGCCACATGTTCTTGACCTCTGCCGGCGACAGCAACTCCATGTCCATGCCAAAGCTCTTCGCTGTCGTCGCCAGCCTCTCGTACTCGGTCCAGCGGTCGGCATTGGTGGCAAGGCGCAGGCACCCGCTCATCTTCCAGCCGGTGGCAAGGCCGGTCTCGGCCTCCAGGCCCTTGTAGAGGTTGACCGAATATTTGAGCACGCGGGTGATCGAGGCCGACGAGCGCAGCTGCCCGACCAGGCCGGCGGCGTGCCAGGTCGAGCCCGAGGTCAGCTTGCCCTGTTCGAGCAGCACCACATCTGCCTTGTGGTCGCGGGCCAGATGGTAGGCCGTCGAGCAGCCGGTAATGCCGCCGCCGATGACGACGATCGCTGCCTGGGTTGGCAAGGTCATGAATTCAGGTCCCGTATTTTGTCCGGTAGTTTTCCAGCGCGGCATCGAGCCGCGTCAGGTTCTCTTCCGTGTAGGCGACGTAGTCGATGCCGGGCACGTCGAGGTAGAGTTCCGAAACCATGCTCCACATCGCCTCGCGCAGCAGCGAGGCGCATTGCATGGCCGCATGCGAGCGGCGGATCGCCTCGTCCGGCTCCTTCATGAAATAAGCGGTCAGGAAGGCGAAGGATTCCTCGTCGCTCATGCCGGCGTTCGAGGCGACGCCGGCAAGGTCGAACATCGCGGTATTGAAGCCGGCATATTCGAAGTCGATCAGCCATAGCCTGCTGCCGTCGTCGAGAATATTCGCCGGCAAAAGATCATTGTGGCCGAACACGATCGGCAGCAGTTTCTGGGCGCGTTCGAGCTCGTCGGCCAGCATCAGCAGACGCGGCAGGTCGCTCGCCTTGCGGCTGCCGGCGTCCTCCAGCGTGCGCGCATAGTCGCGGATGACGTGGAACACCCAGAACATGAAGCCGGCACCGGAGACGTGGTTGGGCATCTCACGGTGGAAGCCGCGCATCAGGGCGGCGACACGGCCGAGATTGGCGCGCACGTCCTCAGCCAGACAGGTCTTGGCGCCGAGATACTCCGTCACGAGAATGCCGGGTTCGGCATGGCGGACCGCCGGCGCGAAACCGGCGGCATGCGCGGCGCGTGCGGTCATCACCTCACGCTCGCGAAAGACGTGGTGGAAGGGATAGTCCCTGCCGAAACGCACGACATGCCTCCCGGCCGCGTCCTTAACCCGATAATTGGCATTGCTCAGCCCGCCGGGCAGCGGCTCGATCTCGACGCTGCCTGTCCAGCAAGGCAGGGCGCGGATGCGGTCCTCGGCCGTCATGAATTCGCCCTTCGTCCGGCAAGGCGCCGACGGGGCGGCACCACCGTGGCGACCCGCCGTTTGTCCGGACGCTCGTTCTGGCAAAGACCTCGCCGGCGCGGCATTCGGGATCGGTATCCCGCGCCGCACCGACGAGCCCCACGTGCCGGGCTCTTCGAGGCCGGCATCCGCCCCCGCGGATGAGAAAATTCTTCCAGTCGCCCTCGCGTCAGGCAGTTTCCAGACCTTGGGGCACACAAATTCGGATCAGGCTCCGCTATCGCTTTTCCGTGGCAGTGCGAGCCTGACACGGCATCAGTGTCACGCCGGGTAAGCCACGTTGTCAACGAGATTCTGTGGCTTTTTCTGCTTTCCTGCCCGTATTCTTTCGAGATTCCTTGTAATATGCGGCAGATTTGCCATAGAAGCGGTCACTGCATCATGGCGCGACTGGAAATGACCCGATGAGCCATTCCAAGCGGCACGGCGAAATCCTGCGGTTTCTGCAGGAGGAAGGCACCGTCACCATCGCCAGCCTGGCCGACCGGCTAGGCGTCTCGCTGGAAACCGTTCGCCGCGACGTCAAGCCCCTCACCAGCGACGGCTCGCTCCTGAAGATGCATGGCGCCGTCGGCCTGCCGTCGACGATCGGCGAAGCGCCGTTCGAACGGCGCATGCGCGAGAACGCCGAGGCCAAGCGCCTCATCGCCCGCATGGTCGCCGCCACCATCCGCGACGGCGAATCGATCATGCTCGACACGGGAACGACCACCTCGTTCCTGGCGCGTGAACTGCTCGGCCATCGGCGGCTGACGGTCGTCACCAACTCATCCGACATCGCCCGCACGCTGGCCACCGTCAACGGCAACAAGGTCTACATGGCCGGCGGTGAGCTGCGCAGCGATTCCGGCGCCGCCTTCGGCGCCTCGGCCATCGACTTCGTCAGCCGCTTCTCGGTCAGCCATGCGGTGATCTCGACGGGTGCCGTCGATGCGGTGACGGGTGTCATGGATTACGATCTCGACGAGGCCGAGTTCGCCCGCATGGTGCTGTCGCGCGGCCAGCGTTCGCTCGTCGTCACCGATCATTCCAAGTTCGGGCGCCAAGGCCTGGTCCAGGTCTGCGGCTTCGATGGCTTTTCCGAGCTCGCCACCGACCGGCCGCCGCCGCGCGACATCGCTGCTGGCCTGGCGCAGGCCGGCGCGCGGCTCAGCGTCGCGGGCGAGGCAGCCTGAGCTAACCGAATACCAGCGACTGGTGGGCGCATATGCCGGCGAAGGCGCCGCCCGATACGGCGAAGGCGATGTTGTACATCGCGCGTGACGCGTCCCCGGCGGCGTAGACGCCGGGAACCGTCGTCTGCTGCCTGTCATCGATTGATATCACCGGGCCAAGGGGACCGTCCGTGAAGCCGCAACCGAGCTGTTCGGCCACCGGGCTCGCCATTGTATTGCGCGGCGCGGTGAATATCGCGCGAACCCCCGCCTTTCGGCCGCCGTCGAGGATCACCGTCAAGCCGCCCGCGCCATCCTCCCGCAGTTCGGCGACCGCAGCGGGTTCGAACCTCACATTCTTGCCTTCCAGGACAGACATCTGTTCGGCATCGGGCTCGATCAGGCGATTGCCGAACAGCGTGACGTCGCCCCAGTCGGCGATCAACTGCGCCTGATGCAGGGACATGGGCCCGGTCGCCAGCACGCCAAGCGGCCCGCCGGAAACCTCGTAGCCGTGGCAATAGGGGCAGTGCAGCACGGTCTTGCCCCACTGCTCGGCAAGCCCGGGAACTTCCGGCAGGATGTCGCGCACGCCGGTGGCCAGAACCAGCCGCGCGGCGCCAAAGGTCTCGCCGCCCTCTGTGCTGATTTCGAAGTCGCTGCTGCTATTGGCGACCGCCTTGTCCGCACGTCCCTTGACAAGGCGAGCCGTCGGATAGGCTAGCAACTGCCGTCTTGCCTCCTCCAGGATGGCGCCTGGCGTGCGCCCGTCTTGGCCGAGGAAGCCGTGCGAATGCGCGGCGAACCGATTTCGGGGCTGGCCGGCGTCGATCACCAGGACGTTGCGCCGGGCCCGGGCCGCCTGGATGGCGGCGGACAAGCCGGCAAAGCTGCCGCCGACGACGGCAAGATCATACTGCATGGCTGGAGACTCCGATGAGGTCGTAACGGCGGCGGAAGTCGGCGGTCAGGTCGGCCAGCGTGATACGGCTGAGCTTCTCCGCCAGCAGCTTCTCCGCCGCGATCCGAAAATCGTCGAGGACGGCGATGACGGCCTGCTCGACAAGGCAGCCGGGGCTCTCCGGCTCGGTGCCGAACTGCAGCAGCGTCTCGCCAAGCGCGGCGCTGATTTCGGCCAGCGAGATCTCGTCGGGCGGGCGCCCGAGCAGCCAGCCGCCGCCATGTCCGCGTGAAGAGGTGACGATGCCGGCATCCCGCAACCCCGCGATGGTGCGGCGCACCACGACCGGATTGGTATGGATGAAGGTGGCAAGCTGCTCCGAGGTCAGCGCCCGCTCGGGCTTCTCGGCCATGTGGGCCAGAATGTGCAAGGTGGAAGACAGCCGGCTGTTGCGTTTCATGTAACTTATTTAGTTACAATTCTGGGGGCCGTCAAGTTGCCGATCCGTTTCCACTTCCCAGTGTCGTCCCCGCCGTGTTTAGTCCGGCCATGGCTTTCACCATCCGCCAGTTGCAGTTCTTCATCGCCGTCGCCGAGCAGGGCACGGTGTCGGGTGCCGCGCAGAACCTCTCCATTTCGCAATCCTCGGTCACCGAAGCGATCAAGGAGCTCGAAGGCGATCTCGGCGTCGAATTATTCGACCGCCATCCGCGCGGCCTCAACATCACCCACAAGGGCCACCAGTTCCTGCGTCATGCCACCAAGATCCTGGCCGATGTGTCCGATGCGCGCCGCGCCTTCCTCGGCGAGCAGGCGACAGCGGGCGGCCGGCTGCAGCTCGGCGTCACCTCGCTGGTCGCCGGCTATGTGCTGTCGGACCTGCTTTCCCGCTACCGTCGTGCCTATCCCGGCGTCGAGGTCTCGGCAATCGAGGACAATGGCGACTATCTCGAGCATCTGCTGATCGGCGGCAAGCTGGACATCGCCGTGATGGTCACGTCCAATCTGCGCGACCGAACCGCGCTGCAATCGGAAATCCTTGAAGTCTCGGCTTACCGCCTGTGGCTGCCGCTCGGGCATCCGCTCGCCGGCGCCGACATCATCGGCATCGGCGACATCGCTTCGGAGCCGCTGATCATGCTGACCGTCGACGAGATCGAGGAGAACACCGGCAAGTTGCTGACGGCAATCGGCGCCAAGCCGCATGTCGCCTTCCGCACCCGTTCGGTCGAAGCGGTGCGCAGCCTCGTCGCCACCGGCGCGGGCGTGGCGCTGCTGCCCGACCTCGTCTACCGGCCGTGGTCGCTGGAAGGCGACCGCATCGAGTCGCGCGACGTCTCCGGTGCCCTACCCGTCGTCCAGGTCGGGATGGTCTGGCGCCGCGGCTCCGGCCTGCCGCAGGCTGCGCGCGATTTCATCGGCCTGGCGCAGTCGCAGCGCATGGTTCGCCAGCGCCCCGACAAGAACGGCCGCTGATCTATCGGAAAAACCGATATCCCCCTTCTGATAAATGAATTTGCGAAACCGGGATTTTCACAGCAACTTCGCTTCAGGGAACAAAGCCGCCGCCGAAGCGCGGGCCTATCAATGGGAGATCGATGATGAATTCATTCCTGAAGTCATGCACTGCATTGACGGTCGCGCTGACCTTCTCCGGCCAGGCCATCGCTCAGGTCACGGAACTCGGCAAGGGTGAAGGCGAGGTCGATATCGTCGCCTGGCCGGGCTATATCGAGCGTGGCGAAACCGACAAGGGCTATGACTGGGTCACCGCCTTCGAGAAGGAAAGCGGCTGCAAGGTCAACGTCAAGACCGCCAACACGTCGGACGAGATGGTCTCGCTGATGAACGAGGGCGGCTTCGACCTCGTCACCGCTTCGGGCGATGCATCGCTGCGCCTCGTTGCCGGCAAGCGCGTGCAGCCGATCAACACCGACCTCATCCCGAGTTGGAAGACGGTCGACGACCGCATCAAGGACGCCCCCTGGTTCACCGTCGACAAGGTTCATTATGGCGTCCCCTACCAGTGGGGGCCGAACGTCCTGATGTACAATACCGATGTCTTCAAGGAAGCGCCCAAGAGCTGGAACATCGTCTTCGAGGAGATGAAGCTGCCGGACGGCAAATCAAACAAGGGCCGCGTCCAGGCCTATGACGGCCCGATCCACATCGCCGATGCCGCCAACTACCTGATGTTCCACAAGCCGGAGCTCGGCATCAAGGACCCCTACGAGTTGAACGAGGACCAGTACAAGGCCGCGCTCGAGTTGCTGCGCGTCCAGCGCACGCTGGTCGGCCGCTACTGGCACGATGCCGCCATCCAGGTCGACGATTTCCAGAACGAAGGCGTGGTTGCCTCCGGCTCGTGGCCATACCAGGTCAACACGCTGATCGCGGCCAAGAAGCCCATCGCCTCGACCGTGCCGGAGGAAGGCGTCACCGGCTGGGCCGACACCACTATGATGGAGGCCGACGCGGCACATCCGAACTGCGCCTATATGTGGCTCGAACACTCGCTTTCGCCCAAGGTGCAGGGCGACGTCTCGGCCTGGTTCGGCTCGCTGCCGGTCGTCCCCGCCGCCTGCAAGGGCAACGAGCTCCTGACCGACGAAGGCTGCAAGACCAACGGCTACGAAAACTTCGACAAGATCAAGTTCTGGAAGACGCCGGTGACCAAATGCGCCACCCAGAACGACCAGTGCGTGCCCTATTACCGCTGGGTGTCGGACTATATCGGCGTCATCGGCGGGCGATGATTTTCTTCACCCTCCCCTTGTGGGGAGGGTCGACGCGCAGCGTCGGGGCGGGGCGTCGCGGCGGTCTGTGCCAGAGCACCCCCACCCGCGACTTCGCCGCGACCTCCCGCATCGAGAGGAGGTAAGTGGCGCGCGTTCGCCGTCCAGCCACGATTGCGGGCGACCGAAGAGAACCCAATCGGCAAGAGACTGACACCCCATGACCTCAGCCGTTTCCTTTCAAAAAGTCTCGCGCCATTTCGGCAGCGTGCGCGCCGTCGACACGGTCGACCTCGAAATCGTGCCTGGCGAGTTCTTCGCCATGCTCGGGCCGTCGGGCTCCGGCAAGACGACCTGCCTGCGCCTCATTGCCGGCTTCGAGCAGCCGACGGCGGGTTCGATTTCGATCTTCGGCGAGCGCGCCGAGGGTGTTCCGCCCTATCGCCGCAACGTCAACACCGTCTTCCAGGACTATGCGCTGTTCCCGCATCTCGATGTGCTCGACAATGTCGCCTATGGTTTGATGGTCAAGGGCGTCGGCAAGGCCGGGCGGCACAAGGCAGCGGAAGAGGCGCTGTCGCTGGTCAGGCTGCCCGGCTACGGCGCCCGCCGCCCTGGCCAGCTTTCCGGCGGTCAGCGCCAGCGCGTCGCGCTGGCCCGCGCACTGGTCAACCAGCCCAAGGTGCTGCTGCTCGACGAGCCGCTCGGCGCGCTCGACCTCAAATTGCGCGAGAACATGCAGGAAGAGCTGAAGTCGCTGCAAAAGGCGCTCGGCATAACGTTCGTCTTCGTCACCCACGATCAGGGCGAGGCGCTGTCGATGGCCGATCGCGTCGCCGTCTTCAACGACGGCAGGATCATGCAGATCGGCACGCCGGAAGATATCTACCAGCGGCCGAGCACTCGCTTCGTCGCCGATTTCGTCGGTTCGTCCAACGTGCTGCCGCCGGATTTCGTCCAGCGCTATTGCGGCCAGCGCCGCTGGGGCAGCCTGCGACCCGAATCGATCCGCGTCGGCCGCGCCGCGAAAGGCGACGGCGTGGCCGCGCGCCTCGTCTCAACTAACTATCTCGGGGCGACCACCAGGCTGGCGCTCGATGCCGACGGTCTGAAATTGCACGCCATCGTGCCTGCCGGCACGGCCTTGCCCAGGGAAGGCGAGGCGGTGGTGCTCACCTTCAACCGGGAGAGCCTGCATTTGATGGACGAGGCGGTGTGATGAAGGCTTGCGCGAAGCACCCCCCTCTGTCCTGCCGGACATCTCCCCCGCAAGGGGGGAGATTGGCTGCCCTTCCGGGTTTCGCCAATTTCCAACGTCGCAGAATTGGCGAGGCTGAGAAATTGCCAATCTCCCCCCGTGAGGGGGAGATGTCCGGCAGGACAGAGGGGGGCGACGCAGAACGCGGCCTCTCATATAATTCTCTTCAGCACACGGCGGCCCCATGACCATTGCCGCGCTCAACCCCAGCCCAGCCCCTGCCATCCTGCCCGGCAGCGGCGGCATACGCGGCGCGCTCTCCGACCTCTTCTGGCGCAGGCCGCAACTGCTCCTTCTGCTTATGCTGCTGCCGCCGGTCCTGTGGCTCGGCATCGTCTATATCGGCTCGTTGTTCGCTCTTTTGGCGCAGAGCTTTTTCTCGATCGACGAGTTCTCCGGGCTTATCAACCGTGAGTTCACGTTGAAGACCTATGGCGACCTGTTGCAGGCCGCCAATCTGGACATCATTCTGCGCACGGTGACGATGGCGGCCCTGGTGACGCTGGCCTCGGCTGTCGTCGCTTTCCCCATTGCCTATTACGCGGCGCGCTATGCGCGCGGCCGCTGGAAAGCGCTGTTCTATCTCGGCGTCATGCTGCCGCTGTGGTCGAGCTACCTGGTCAAGATCTACGCCTGGAAATTGATCCTGGCCAAGGAAGGCATTCTCACCTGGCTGCTCGCCAAGCTGAACCTGTTGGGGTTGCTCGATGCGTGGCTGTCGCTGCCGGTCGTCGGCGGCAACTCGCTGTCGGTGTCCTTCACCGGCACCTTCATCGTCTTCGTCTATGTCTGGCTGCCCTTCATGATCCTGCCGGTGCAGGCAGCCCTCGAGCGCGTGCCCGGCAATCTGGTCGAAGCCTCTTCCGACCTTGGCGCGTCGCCCGGCCAGACTTTTCGCAATGTGCTGTTCCCGCTGGCGCTGCCCGGCATCGTCGCCGGCTCGATCTTCACCTTTTCGCTGACATTGGGCGACTACATCATCCCGCAGATCATCGGCACGTCGCGCCTGTTCATCGGCCAGGCCGTCTATTCGCAGCAAGGCACGGCCGGCAACATCCCGCTCGCCGCCGCCTTCACGGTGGTGCCGATCGTCATCATGGGCTTCTATCTCTGGGGCGCCAAGCGCATGGGGGCCTTCGATGCGCTCTGACCGTGCCCAATCGGCTCCGCTTGGCCTGAAGATCGCTGCGGCCTGCGGCCTGCTGTTCCTGCATCTACCGATCCTGCTGATCTTCGTCTATGCCTTCACGACCGAAGAGAAGAGCTTCGTCTGGCCGCCGCCGGGGCTCACCACGCAGTGGTTCGCCGTCACCTGGAACCGGCCGGACGTGTGGCAAGCGCTGTCGCTCTCGGTGCGCGTCGCCGCCATCTCAACGGCCATCGCGCTGGTTCTCGGCACGCTGTGCGCCGCCGCGGTGTCACGGACGAAATTCTTCGGCCGTGAAACCATTTCGCTGCTGGTCATCCTGCCGATCGCGCTGCCCGGCATCATCACCGGCATTGCGCTGCGTTCGGCTTTCGCGCTGGCCGACATTCCGTTCTCGTTCTGGACGATCGTGCTCGGCCACGCCACCTTCTGCGTGGTTGTCGTCTACAACAATGCCGTTGCCCGCTTCCGCCGCACCTCGGGCTCGATGATCGAGGCCTCGATGGATCTCGGCGCGGATGGTTTCCAGACCTTCCGGCATATCGTGTTGCCCAACATCGCCACGGCGCTGCTTGCCGGCGGCATGCTGGCCTTCGCGCTGTCGTTCGACGAGGTCATCGTCACCACCTTCACCGCCGGCCAGCAGCAGACGCTGCCGATCTGGATGCTTGAAGAACTGATCCGCCCGCGCCAGCGCCCGGTCACCAATGTCGTGGCGATGGTGGTGGTGCTGGTGACGCTGCTGCCGATCCTCGCCGCCTACTACCTGACCCGCGACGGCGACCAGATCGCCGGCAGCGGGAAATGAAATAGTGAGCAGTGAGTAGTGAGTAGTGAGTAGTGAATAGTGAATAGTGAATGGGAGGATGGTGAATAGTAGTTTTGGATAGTGAATACGCGGCAGAAACCTACTCACTACTCACTACTCACTACTCACTACTCACTACTCACTACTCACTACTCACTACTCACTACTCACTACTCACTACTCA
>NZ_VFTX01000015.1:0-96156 GCF_006440955.1 Mesorhizobium sp. B2-8-1
GTCCGCTTCATCCCCAGCCTCCATCCGCTGGCGATAAAACCGGACAACTCACGTGCTACCTAATCCGGACAACTCATGTGCTTACGACACGCCTTCCCAAAAACATTGCGGAACCGCCGGAGAGCGGTTATATAACCTGCGAATTTCCCATTTTGGTGGCTCTAAACCACCGCCCGCGCGGGAACGCGGGCGAACGAGAAGGATTTTTTAAAATGGCCAATACGCTGCTGATGCCAAAGGCGACCGCTGTCTGGCTGGTCGACAACACCGCGCTTTCCTTCGAGCAGATAGCACAGTTCTGCGGGCTGCATCCGCTCGAGGTCAAGGCGATCGCCGACGGCGAATCGGCGCAAGGCATCAAGGGCATGGATCCGATCATGACCGGCCAGTTGACCCGCGACGAGATCGCGCGTGCCGAGAAGGACCCGAACCAGCGGCTGAAGCTCTCGGACCCCAAGGTGCGGGTGCCGGAATCCAAGCGCAAGGGTCCGCGCTATACCCCGCTGTCGAAGCGTCAGGACCGACCGAACGCCATTCTCTGGTTGGTGCGCAACCATCCCGAATTGAAGGACGCGCAGATCTCGCGCCTCGTCGGCACCACCAAGTCCACGATCGAGCAGATCCGCGAGCGCAAGCACTGGAACTCTGCCAACCTGCAGCCGATGGACCCGGTGACGCTCGGTCTCGCCTCGCAGATCGATCTTGACATGGAAGTCAACCGCGCATCGCGCGGCCGCGAGCAGGCACAGCCGGTCGGCGACACACTGCTGCCGGCGGCGCTGACCGAGCGCCTGGTTCCGGCTCCCGAAAAGCCGAAGGACGAGGATGCCGAACTCGACGCCAACGCCGTGTTCGCCAAGCTCTCGGCTCTGAAGTCGAAGGACAAGGATAACGACGACGAGGAGTAGAATTCTCGCGAACTCCACCGAAAAGCCCGCTTCGAGCGGGCTTTTTTACTTACGGGTTGGAGATCTCAGCTTCGCGCCGCACGGTCCGGCGCCATGCCGTAATCCTCGCTGCGTTCCACCGCCCGGTAAAAATCGGCGAGCTGCTTGCCGCGCTCCGGCTTGAAGACGCGGCCTGCGATGACCACCGAGGCGATGCGATCGATGCGGAAGGCGCGGAAATCGTCGCGCATCTCGCACCAGGCGACCAGTGTCCACACCTTGCCCCAGAACCAAAGGCCCAAGGGCCTGATGTCGCGGGCGGTGCCGCGGCCAGCTTCGTCCGAATAGTCGATGGTCAGCACCTGGCGCTTCTCTATGGCGCGCTCGATCAGGTCGATCGCTTCGCGCGCGGCGTCGCTCACCACCCACATCGGCGTGTGGATCTCAGTGCGGGCGATACGGTCCTTTTCGGCATCGGGCAGCACCGCGCCGATCTTGACCAAAGCCTCATCAGCGGCCCGGGCCATGGCCGCACCGCCAAAGGCACGCACCATGCGGGCGCCGGCGACCAGCGCCACGATCTCGTCACGCGTGAACATCAGCGGTGGAAGGTCGAAACCCTCCCTCATCATGTAGCCGACGCCCGCTTCCCCATCGATCGGCACTCCGGTCGACTGAAGGTCGGCTATGTCGCGATAGATGGTTCGCTCGGAAACCTCGAGCCATGTGCCAAGCTTCTGCGCGGTGACCAGACGGCCACCGCGCAAATGCTGCACGATCTGGAAGAGCCTGTCGGCGCGTCGCATCGTATGGTCCCTCGATGTTGTTCCTATGCATGTCGCCCAAAACCGGTTGGGCTGCATGCATCGTGTTCTTGCGCATGCCTTTATTCCGAAACCGCAGAACACTCGGCGGCATGCATCATGGTTTCAAGCCTTCGCACTTGCGCTGCGCGGCCACAAATTCCGCGCCGAAGGACAATTTCCTCCTTGTCGGCGTCATTGGCATCGAGCTCGCGCCAGAAAGGCGCGACATCGCTCAGCGTCATGCCGCGCCCGAGATACTCAATGGCTGCTTCGGCAACGGTACGCCGATGATAGCCGATCGCGACCGGGCATGTCACTTCGGCGCCACGTTCAAAGGGAAGCGCCGTGCGCAGCACGCGAACGTCCATCTCGACGCCTTCGGGAATCGAGCGGATGAATTCGTCGACCTGTTGCGCCGTCGGCACCAGCGTCGTCTGGTCTTCGACTCCATCTGCCACCGTGCGCGGGGCCGGTCTGATGCCGTTGACCCCCGGCGTGTTCAATCTGTCGGTCCAGCTCTTCATCGCTCGTCCTGTTCACCGCTCGCATCTATGGCATGGCGCTCCTGACACCATTCTGTCAGGAGGGTTCAGCATACTCCCTGGCGAACAGCGTCCGCATCTCGGCAAGTTCGCCGTTTCGTTCAGGATAGAGCGTCTTCAGGAAAGCCAGCGCGAAGGTGCCGGGCGCCGAACCTGGCGCGGAAACGATCTTGCCATCGGACACGGCATGCGGCACGTCCTGATAATTGTGATCGCCGGCATAGCCAGCAATGTGGCGGTTGATCCAGTCACGGCCATTGCTGGTGTGCCTCGCCTTCTCGAACATGCCGGCCCGGGCCAGCGCCAGCGTTCCAGCGCAGATACCGCCGACGACACCATCCCGCATCGCAACATCCCTGAGCAATTCCGCCACCTCGGGCGGCGCCTCGCCCGCCCATCGGTCGGAGCCAATGACGGCGATTGCATCGAGATCGGCATTTTCATCGGCGCCGGCCGAGCGGTCGGGCGTCAGCCGGAAACCGCTGATCCCGCTCACCGGCGTGCCATCGGGTGTCAGCGAAACCGCGCGGGCGCCGAACCATTCGACCGCCGAGGCCGCCAGCAGGCCATATTCCCAGTCGGCGAAGCCGTCTATGAAAAGAAGGCCGATTGTCTTCTGCTTGGGCATACGCTCGCTCCGCCCCTCGCGTGCCGGACTTATCATCTGGGCGTTGGGCGCCTACATCCAACCGCTTTGCCGAAAAATTCGTCTCAATTGTCGCGAAGGCGACGTTCGGCATACATGTCCGGCCAGCCGATATCCTTGCGAATGTCCGCCGGCAGCGAGTTGATGAACCGCTGGGTGCGGATCTCGTTGCGCATCGTACGAATCTTGCCGACATAGTGCTGCATGCCGCGCAGAATGGTGGAACCGGTCATGGCTAGTCTCCTCTCTGTGAATGAAGACAGTATCGCACACCCCTCCTGACAGCAGTCTGTCAGGAGGATGGCAGGGCCTGGATAATAGTTGCGATCGGTGCGTTATCCCTGTGAAGGTACCGTTTTCACTGCATCAGACCGCGGCCCGAAGCAGGTTTAGAAGGCCGAGATTGTTCACTAATGCAATGCTTGGTCATGATCCATTGTTCAGCGTTTGGCGACGGACTGTCAGGATACGTGGTCTCCAGCCAGGGATCCGAAGTTCTGATATGGAAGGAGAAAATTCTTCCCCAAAACAGGGAGACGACCATGAGCCTTCAACTGACAGGAATTCACCATCTGACCGCCATCACCGCCAATGCGCGTGGAAATCTTCATTTCTATACAAGGGTGCTGGGTTTGCGGCTGGTCAAGAAGACGGTGAACCAGGACGATACCTCAGCCTACCACCTCTTCTATGCCGATGGCGAAGCGACGCCGGGCACCGACCTTACTTTCTTCGACTGGCCGGTCGGCCGCGAGCGACGCGGCACCCACAGCATTGTCCGGACCAGCCTCAGGGTTGGTGGCCAGGACAGCCTTGCCTGGTGGAAGCAACACTTGACTGACGAAAATATCGTCACGAGTGAGATTGCAGACACCGGTGGCTACGCCAGCCTGGATTTCGAGGACCCCGAGGGCCAGCGTCTTCGCCTCGTCAGCGATGACGGCAAGGGCGACAGCCGCCCCTGGGCGCAAAGCCGCGTGCCGGTCGAACACCAGATCCGCGGGCTCGGGCCGATCGTCATCAGCGTTCCCGACCTCACCAATACCGAAGCAGTGGTGACGCAAGTGATGAACATGCGCAAGGTCCGAGACTATGCCTCGCCGGAGGGCCAGGTTCAGGTCTTTGAAATGGGCGAGGGTGGGCCGGCGGCGGAATTGCACGTCCTGGTGCAGCCGGGACTGGCGCCGGCAAGGCAAGGTGCCGGTGCGGTTCATCACGTCGCCTTCAGGGCGCCGGACCAGGAGACGCTGCATCAATGGACGGCGCGGCTGGCCGAATTCCGTCTGCCGTCGAGCGGCGAGGTCGAGCGCTATTATTTCCGCTCGCTCTATTTCCGCGAGCCGAATGGCATCCTGTTCGAGATCGCCACTGACGGGCCGGGGTTCACCGCCGACGAACCTCTGGAGACGTTGGGCGAAAAGTTGGCCCTGCCGCCATTCCTGGAATCGAAGCGCGCTTCGATCGAGGCCGGCCTCAAGCCGCTGAAGTAGATCGTTCCCCGATCAAAGGCTGGCGCCGCGTTCCAGTCCGGATCGCGGCGCCTATTTTATTCGAGCGACGAACGACGCGCTTTGACAGCCGACCGCGATGCTGGTCAAAGGCGGCATGTCGAAACTCCTCGCCCTCGTCATCCTTGGCATCATGGTCATCCAGTTGATCAAGCCGCTCGGCTGGCCGGGGCTGAAACGGCGCAGCGACTTCTGGAAGCTGGCGCTCCTGGCCATGGCGGCCATTTCGATAACGGCCGTGCTTGGACATTGGACGTAGCGCAGTTCCAGGAAGGTGTCTGGCGGTTTCCCGCCCGGAATGCGCAGGATGGAATATCGGGCCGGCACGAGCCGGCGGCAATCACTCTTCGATCACGCAGCCGACGAGGTGCTCGGCCCAGGCCCGGTAACCGGCTTCCGATGCATGAAATCCGTCCGAGGCGAAGCCGGCTTCTGGATTGGTGATCGGCAAGCGCGGCGCCGGCACCGCACCGCGTTCGAGGCAAAGACGTTTGCCCATCCGGTTCATCTCACCGGCGCGAATTTCCAGGATCTTGCCGAGCAGCGGCGGCATGGCTGGCGCTTGCGTGAACTCCAGCACAGGAGACCACACCACGCGGGCCTCAGGCCATTTGGCGCGCAGGGCGTAGAGCAGACCGCCGAACGCCCTCTTGAAGCGGGGCACGGAGTGGAAATTCTTGGTGTCGTTGGTGCCAATGGCGAGCACGATATGCGTCCACGGATCGGCCGAGAGATTGGGCAGGACGTGGTCGCGGATCTGCCCCGACGTCGCCGAATTGAACCCGGCGGCGCGCCAGCGCACGGCGCGGCCGGTTCGCTGCGAGATCAGGACGGCCAGCTGCGCGGCCAGGCCATTCTCGGATTTTTCGATGCCGACCGAGGCGGCGGAGGAATCGCCCAGCACCAGCAGCCAGACCGCCGGCTGGCCGCCGGCGATCTCATGCATGACCGGGCCTTGCGCGGGCAGCATGCGCGAGGTGCGTCGGCGCACGCCAAGCCCCTGCCAGACATAGACAGGGAAGGCGAGCCAAGTGAGGAGAGCCGGAAAGCGTCGCATCGAGCAGCATTTAACGCATGTTGCGCCGGAGGTGAACGATCCTTGCACCGGTGGCGGACGCCTTCAAGCGTCCAATGTTCGATGGGATCGCTGAATGCCTAAGCCCTGTCCGCTTGCGACCTGTTTCCATACTGGTCATGCAGCCGCACCCAGTCCATCAAGGTTCTATAAGGCCCGGTCTCGTCGCGGCCTTTCGGCGCAAGGTCGAGATATTGATAGGCGCCGATCAGCTGTTCGCTGCCGCGGGCGCGCGACATGAAGGTCAGGAAGATGTCGCCGGTCTCGTCCCGGTAGAACACGGTGGTGCCCGGCAGGTCTTTCGATTTCAGAACGGGCGTCTCGAAGTTGTAGATCGCTTCACCGGATGCGATCTGCTTGTCGGTGAACGACACCTGCATGTCGAAGTTGAAGTCCGAGGCATAGGATGAGACCCAGTCGAATTTCCAACCCATGCGCTCTCGGTAGGGCAGCAGCTCGGCGAGCGGCGCGCGTGACACCGCGACAAGTGACACGTCATGGTGTCTCAGATGCTGATTGGCACCGTCCATGTGGTCGGCGACGAACGCACAGCCTTCGCAATGATGGGTCGAGCCGGGCCCGAACACGAAATGATAGACGATCAGCTGGCTGCGGCCGGCGAACAGTTCGGCCAGGCATCTTGGACCCTGCTCGGTTTCGAAGACGTAGTCCTTTCTCACCTTCAGCCAAGGCAATTCGCGCCGTTCCGCCGCGATGCGCTCGCGAAATCGCGTCAATTCCTTCGCGCCAGATGCGCTTTGTGTGCCCGGAACCAATCCTCGCGTGAAACGACCTTGTTGCGATGCATGAACCTCTCCCTGGCTTCATCCCAAGGACGTTCGGGACGGGCATGAGCCGACATCGCGCCGGCTGCGCTGGAGAGAAATAGGGATGGAGGCGCTTCATCCCAAGTCCGGCGAAGCGCAGCAAAACCCGGGCGCATGGCCCGGGTCCGATAGAGACGGAAAACCGTGGTCAGGCAGCCTGCTCCAGGCTCGGCTTCCATTGTCCAAGCGCCGCCAGATGGTTCATGTGGGCACGGTGGGTGAAGGCGGCCTGACCCGCGGCAACATTGGATGCCTTGCCGCTCCAGGCCTTCTGCGGGGCAGCCTGCAGGGCGCGGCCATAGGAGAAGGTCAGCTTCCACGGATGCGGGCCGATGGCGTTGATGGCGTTGAGGTTGGCGGTCGCTTCCTCGTCCTCCTGGCCGCCGGAGAGGAAGGCGATGCCCGGCACCGCCGCCGGCACGGCCTCACGGAACAGTTTTATGGTCTTTTCCGCGACCTCTTCAGGGCTGCTCACCGCGCCCGACTTCCTGCCCGCCAGCACCATGTTGGGCTTCAGGATCGTGCCCTCGAGCACCACCCGGGCCGCGTAGAGCTCGTCGTAGAGCTTCGTCAGCGTCGCCCTCGAGATTTCATAGCACGTGTCGATGTCGTGGGCGCCGTCCATCAGCACTTCCGGCTCCACGATCGGCACGATGCCGGCTTCCTGGCAAAGGGCCGCATAGCGGGCGAGCGCATGGGTGTTCGCGCTGATCGAGGTGACCGACGGCACGCCCTTGGCCTTGTCGATGTCGATCACGGCACGCCATTTGGCGAAGCGGGCGCCGAGCTTATAATAGTCGGCGAGCCGCTCGCGCAGGCCGTCGAGGCCCTCGGTGACCGTGTCGCCGGGAAAGCCGGCCAGGGGCTTGGCGCCGGCATCGACCTTGATTCCGGGGATGGCGCCTGAAGCCTTGATGATATCGACCAGCGGCGTGCCATCGGCCGCTTTCTGCCGAATGGTCTCGTCGTAAAGGATGACGCCGGAAATATACCTGGTCATGGCATCGCTAGTGCGGAACATCATCTCGCGGTAGTCGCGCCGGCTGTCCGCGGTCGATTCGACGCCGATGACGTCGAAGCGCTTCTTGATCGTGCCCGAGCTTTCGTCGGCGGCCAGCAGGCCCTTGCCGTTGGCCACCATCGCGGCGGCAATGTCTTCGAGACGTTCGCTCATCGTGCTTCTCCTTGACGGTGTTGTTCTGCGCCTGACAGAACACTACCGCCAAAGGAATGACGCCGGAAAGCTCGAATCGATCGAAACTCCCGGCAACGCCGCGCGCTCGCCTCGAGTTGATCGTCTCAACGCTTGAGCACGTCGACGCCCGGCAGCGGCTTGCCTTCCATCCATTCGAGGAAGGCGCCGCCGGCAGTCGAGACATAGGTGAAATCGTCGGCAACCCCGGCCTGGTTGAGCGCCGCCACGGTATCGCCGCCACCGGCCACCGAAACCAGCTTGCCGGCCTTGGTGCGCGCCGCCGCATGCCTGGCTGCCGCCATCGTCGCGCGATCGAAGGGTTCGATCTCGAACGCGCCGAGCGGCCCGTTCCAGACCAAGGTCGCGGCGCGATCGATCCAGTCGGCAACGGCCCTCACGGTCTTTTCGCCGACATCGAGGATCATGCCATCCGCAGGCACGTCGGCGATGGCCACGGTTTCGCTGGCCGCGCCCCCCTTGAATTCCTTCGCCACGACGCCGTCGACGGGCAGGATGATGGCGCAGCCGGCCTCGGCCGCCTCGATCATGATCTGCTTGGCGGTAGCGGCGAGGTCGTGCTCGCACAGCGACTTGCCGACATCGGTGCCGCGTGCGGCGAGAAAGGTGTTGGCCATGCCGCCGCCGATGACCAGCGCGTCGACTTTCTTGACCAGGTTCATCAGCAGGTCGATCTTGGTCGAGACCTTGGCGCCGCCGACGATGGCGACCACCGGGCGAACAGGATTTCCAAGGCCCTTCTCCAGCGCTTCCAGTTCGGCTTGCATGGTGCGGCCGGCAAAGGCTGGCAACAGATGCGCCAGTCCCTCGGTCGAGGAATGCGCCCGGTGGGCAGCGGAGAAGGCGTCGTTGACGAAGATATCGCCATTGGCGGCGAGCCGTTCGGTGAAGGCCGGGTCGTTCTTCTCCTCGGCCTTGTAGAAGCGGGTGTTCTCGAGCAGCAGCACGTCGCCCTTGTTCATGGCGGCGACCGCGCTTCCCGCCGTGTCGCCGACGCAGTCGCCGGCAAAGCCCACGGGACGGCCAAGCACCTCGGCCGTCGCCCTGGCGATCGGCTCCAGCGAGAATTCCGGCGAGGGACCGTCCTTGGGCCGGCCGAAATGGGCGAGCAGGATGACCTTGGCGCCCTTGCCTGACAATTCAGCGATGGTCGGCGCTATGCGTTCGATGCGGGTCGTGTCGGTGACCTTGCCGTCAGCGACGGGAACGTTGAGGTCGACGCGCACCAGCACGCGCTTGCCATTGATGTTGCCGATATCGTCCAGTGTCTTGAAGCTGGCCATGCTGGTTCCTTTCGCTGAGAAATCGCCGGGACCATACCCCGCACCGACGACGATGCAAGACTTGGCTGGGGAGGGCGCGAAATTTTCAAGGCGAAGGCGAAGCCGAAGGCGTCGACGTCGCGAAGCGTCACGGCAGGCGGATGGGTGCGGCGCAAAGGATCGCCGTGTCAGCTTTCGGTCGTTGCCTTTTCCACCGCCGGCTCGGTTTTCTCGTCTGCGCGTGCGGCGGTGATCGGTGTTTCCACCGGCTTGCGCCAGGTCTGGACGAAGGCTTTGATCCGGTCGGCGATCTCGCCGGCGCTGAGGAAGACCGGTACCCGCGCCACGGGCGCGGTCGGTTCGAAGGAGAGGCCCAGGCCTGTGATCCTGCCCTTGTCGTCGACGTCGCGCACGATCAGCTCGATCGGGCCGATCAGCACGCGGTCGGCATATTCGGCATGGCCGCCGAGCCGCGCCGTGACCAAGGCGCCGACGGTGAGCTTCTGTTCCGCCTCGCTCAGGCCCGGCGCGTATGCGGCTTCCAGTTCGGCAGCGGAACGCGCCGGATCGACGGCGAAGGCGCCGAAGAAATCGGCGTCCTCGGGGTCGACGACGGCGCGGCTGGCGAACAGCTTGTCGAGCAGGCGTGGATAGCGGTCCGGCACGAAGATGTAGACCTGGTCGCCGGCGGCAAGCCTGCCCATGTCCTGGAAACGCATCGAGCGTCCATCGCGCAACACCAGCGAGGGCCGCGCCCAGCGCGGGATGCGCTCGCCGCGCGCCACCGGGCTGCCCGGCGCGACGCGGTAGGCGAGGAGCTCGTGATGGGCCGAGCCCGGCAGTTCGAGCTCGACCTTGTCCAGAGGTCCGAGCCGCGCCGGCACGATCAGGCCGAGACGGCGCGCCAGCGGACCAACGGTCCAGCCCTGGATGACGAGTGACACCAGGACGATGATGAAGGCAGCATTGAAGATGGTGCGGCCATTCTCCAGCCCGCCGAGCAAGGGAGTGATGGCAAGCAGGATCGAGACGGCGCCGCGCAGGCCGACCCAAGAAACGAAGGCGACTTCGGGGCGCGGCAGACGAAACGGGATCAGGCAAAGCCAGACCGCGATCGGCCGGGCGACGAACATCAGGAACAGGCCGAGCAGCACCGCCGGCACCATGATTGCCGGAAATTGCGAGGGCGTCGCGAACAGGCCGAGGATCAGGAACATGATGATCTGCGCCAGCCAGGACATGCCGTCCTGGAAGCGCTTGAGGATAGTGACGGCGCGGATGTCGGAATTACCCGCGACGAGACCGGCAAGATAGACCGCCAGGAAACCGGAGCCGCCGATGGCGCCGGCGGCGGCGAAGACCATCAGCGATAGGGTCAGCACGAAGATCGGCAGCAGGCCATGGTCGAGATTGAGCCGGTCGACGAGGCGCACGATGGCGAGGCCCCCCAGCACGCCGACAATGGCGCCCAGGCCCATGTTGATGAGGAAGCCGAGGACGAGGTTGGTGACCAGGACATTGGCCTCGGGGTCGGCATGGGCGGCTATGATCTCGACCAGGGTGATGGTCAGGAAGATGGCGATCGGATCGTTGGTGCCGGACTCCACCTCCAGCGTGGAGCGCACGCGCTCGCGCAGATTGATCTCGCCGGCGCGCAAAAGGAAGAACACGGCGGCCGCGTCGGTGGAGGCGACGGCGGCACCGAGCAGGAAGGATTCCAGCCAGGTGAGATCGAGCATATAGTAGGCGGCGGCGCCGAACAGGCCAGTGGTGAGGATCACGCCGAATGTGGCCAGAGACAGCGCCGGCCCGGCTGCCTGCCGCAAGGCATTGAGAGGCGTGCCGAAGCCGGAATCGAACAGGATCACCGCCAGCGCCAGTGAGCCGGCAAAATAGGCGATGCGGGCATTGTCGAACTCGATGCCGAGGCCATCGGTCCCGGTGGCGAGCCCGATGCAGAGAAACAGAAGCAGCAGCGGTGCGCCGAAGCGGAAGGCGATCAGGCTCGAAAACGCGGCGACGACGACAAGCGCGGTGCCCACCAGCGTGACGAGATAGATCGCATGCTCCATCCGTGACTTGTCCCCTGCCTCTTCTCTCGATTCAAGGAAGAGTGGGGCGAAGGCATGGCCGGCGCAAGGCGGGAGAGCGGTTTTTTGGGCCGAAGCCCCACAACTTCATCGTCCTTGGGCTTAGCAGAAGCGAAGCGACGCGTTGCCGAGCACTCCGACGAAAACGCCCGGACGAAACCGGGCGTTTCAAGTCTCTGGAAGATGGGCCCGCGATCAGGCGATGGTCTTGCCGAAGGCGACCGCGGTATCGCCCATGCGATTGGAGAAGCCCCATTCATTGTCGTACCAGGACAGCACCGAAACGAAGTTGCCGTCCATCACCTTGGTCTGGTCGAGCGCCACGATCGAGGAGTGCGGGTCGTGGTTGAAGTCGATCGACACGTTCGGATGATGGGTAACCGACAGGATGCCCTTGAGCTTGCCATTGGAGGCGGCGATCACCGCCTCGTTGATCTCCTGCGCCGACGTCGAGCGCTTGGCGATGAACTTGAAGTCGACGAGCGAGACGTTCGGCGTCGGCACGCGGATCGAGATGCCGTCGAGCTTGCCCTTGAGCTCGGGCAGCACCAGGCCGATGGCCTTGGCGGCACCGGTCGAGGTCGGGATCTGCGAGAGTGCCGCGGCGCGGGCGCGGTAGAGATCCTTGTGCATGGTGTCCAGCGTCGGCTGGTCGCCGGTGTAGGAATGGATCGTCGTCATCATGCCCTTTTCGATGCCGACCGTCTCGTGCAGGACTGCGGCCAGCGGCGCCAGGCAATTGGTGGTGCAGGACGCGTTCGAGATGACGATGTGGTCCTTGTTCAGCTTGTCGTGATTGATGCCGTAGACGACGGTGAGGTCGGCGCCTTCACCGGGCGCCGAAACGAGGACGCGCTTGGCGCCGGCGGTCAGGTGTGCGGCTGCCTTGTCGCGGGCGGTGAAGATGCCGGTGCATTCGAGCGCGATGTCGACGCCGAGCTCCTTCCACGGCAGCTGGGTCGGATCCTTGATCGCGGTGACCTTGAACGTCTCCTTGCCGACGGTGATCTGGTCGCCGGAAACCGATACCTCGTGCGGGAAGCGGCCGTGTACGCTGTCGTAGCGCAGGAGGTGGGCGTTGGTTTCAACCGGGCCGAGGTCGTTGACGGCGACGACGTCGATGTCCTTGCGGCCGGATTCATGGATGGCGCGCAGGATGTTGCGGCCGATGCGGCCGAATCCGTTGATGGCAACTCTGACGGTCATTTTTCTCTCCTTGGGAGCTGGAGGGCAGACGATTGGTCCGCAGCTTCATAGCGGCGGAAGCGGAAAGAATCCAGCCGCGGCGACGTGGATTTAAATCGATTAGGTCAGGCCAGTCCGGCGGAACCGCTGTACGCGGTTTCGCCGAGCGTTCTTGTTTCATACATGTCGCTGTCCCAAAATCGAGATACACTTTTGGGCAACAAGCACGGCCTTACTTGCCATGCAGGCGGGCTTCCGCCGCCTTGGCGGCCGCCTCGGCGGTGATGCCGAAATGCGGATAGAGCTGCTCGATCGTTCCCGAGGCGCCGAAGCCGGTCATGCCGATGAAGATGCCATCGGAGCCGATGAGGTGATCCCAGCCCTGGCGGATGCCGGCTTCGATCGCCATCTTCACCTTCGCATTGCCGATCGTCTTGCGGCGGTAGTCTTCGCTCTGCTTATCGAAAAGTTCGAAGCAAGGAACCGAAACGACGCGGGTCGGATGGCCGTGCTTCTCCAGGAGGTCGCGGGCGCCGAGCGCGATCTCGACTTCCGAACCCGTGGCGAAGATCGTCACCGCGGCTTCGCCGCTGGCGGCGGCGAGCTCATAGGCGCCCTGGCTGCTCAGGTTCTTCTCTGTGAATTCGGTGCGCACGGTCGGCAGGTTCTGTCGGGTCAGCGCCAGCGTTGACGGCGTCTTTTCCGATTCAAGGGCCAACTGCCAGCATTCGGCGGTCTCGACCGCGTCCGCCGGACGGAACACGTTGTGGTTCGGGATGGCGCGCAGTGCCGCCACATGCTCGACCGGCTGATGGGTCGGGCCGTCTTCGCCGAGACCGATGGAATCATGGGTCATGACGAAGATCGAGCGGATGCCCATCAGCGAGGCCAGCCGCATCGAGGGGCGGGCGTAGTCGGAGAAGCACAGGAAAGTGCCGCCATAGGCGATCAGGCCGCCATGCAGCGTCAGCCCGTTGATGGCGGCAGCCATGCCGTGTTCGCGGATGCCGTAGTGGACATAGCGCTGGCCGTAGTCGTCCGGGGTGATGTTCTTGGTCTGGCTGGTCTTGGTGTTGTTGGAGCCGGTGAGATCGGCCGAGCCGCCGATGGTTTCGGGCACGGCGCCGTTGATGACTTCCAGCGCCATTTCGGAAGATTTGCGGGTGGCGACCTTCGGCTTGTCGGCGGAGAGCTTCTTTTTGTAGTCGGCAATGACGGCGTCGAAGTTGGACGGCAGCTTGCCGGCAACGCGGCGCTCGAACTCTGCCCTGAGCTTGGCGTCGGCCTTGGCGAGGCGACCTTCCCAGTCGGCGCGCGCCTCGGCGCCGGCCGTGCCGGCCGTGCGCCAGGCATCGAGGATGTCGGCTGGAACCTCGAAGGGGGGTGACTCCCAGTTGAAGAACTTGCGCGCGCCGGCGATCTCGTCGGCGCCGAGGGGCGAGCCGTGCGCCTTGTTGGTGCCGGCCTTGGTCGGGGCGCCGAAGCCGATGGTCGTCTTGCAGGCGATCATCGTCGGCTTGTCGGAATGGCGGGCGGCTTCGATCGCATAGGCGATGGCTTCCGGATCCGTGCCGTCGATGTGGCTGGCGTTCCAACCGGAAGCCTGGAAGCGCGCGACCTGGTCGGTATTGTCAGCCAGCGACACCGGGCCGTCGATCGAGATGTTGTTGTTGTCCCAGAACACGATCAGCTTGTTGAGCTTGAGGTGCCCGGCAAGCGCGATCGCCTCCTGGGAGACACCTTCCATCAGGCAGCCGTCGCCGGCCAGCACATAGGTGTAGTGCCTGACGAGGTCGTTGCCGAAGGCGGCGTTCATGATGCGCTCGCCGAGCGCGAACCCGACAGAATTGGCAAGGCCCTGGCCGAGCGGGCCGGTGGTCGTTTCGATGCCGGCGGCGTGGCCATATTCGGGATGGCCGGCGGTTTTCGAGCCCAACTGGCGGAAGTGCTTGATCTGGTCGATCGTCATGTCTTCGTAGCCGGTCAGGTAGAGCAGCGAGTAGAGCAGAATCGAGCCATGGCCGGCCGACAGGATGAAGCGGTCGCGGTCGGCCCAATGCGGCGCCTTGGCGTCGAATTTCAGGAAACGGGTGAACAGCACCGTGGCAATGTCGGCGCAGCCCATGGGCAGGCCGGGATGGCCGGAGTTCGCCTTCTCGACCGCGTCCATGGAGAGAAAGCGGATCGCATTGGCCATCCGGTCATGTTGTTCACGCGACGTCATGGTTCCTCCGGGGTGGGGTTTGGGGCCTTGGGAGAGCCCTTGAAAAGCGTGCGCGACACATAGCAGGCGCGCACTTTTAGTCAACAAACCGGTGCGCATTTGCCGGCCTTGTGATGCCGCGGGCAGGCCTATATTAGCGTTAGCAGGGGACAGTCGCGAGAGCTTTGTTGACGTCGCCTTCACCCGGTGCCTAATGTTTCAGAGATAACGCGTTCTGAACGCGAGCGATTCGGTGATGGGCAGGGCACAGGACGAGGCCATGACCGGGGAAACGACACTCAAGGAAGTCATCGCAAGGCTGGGCAAGGCCATGGAAGGCCTGGAAAACGCCGTCGCGGCCAAGCTCGAGCATGAGCACGATTATTCGGAAGCCGAGGCCGAGGTGCAGCGGATGAATGCCGACCGCTCGCGGCTGGCGCAGGAGCTCGACAGTTCCGAGGCGCGCGCCGAGCGGCTGGAGGATGCCAACAAGGAAGTGTCGCGACGACTGGTGACCGCCATGGAAACCATCCGCGCTGTGTTGGATAGGTAGGCTGATGGCACAGGTCACGGTTTCCATCGACGGCAAGCAGTATCGGATGGCCTGCGACGAAGGCCAGGAAGAGCATCTGATCGATCTCGCCGAGCGTTTCGACCGCTACGTCTCGCATCTGAAGGATTCATTCGGCGAGATCGGCGACCAGCGGCTGACGGTCATGGCCGGCATCATGGTCATGGATGAACTCTCGGAGCTGCAGAAGCGCGTCAAGGGCATGGAAAGCGAAGTGCTGACCTTGCGCAAGACCCGCGACGAGGCGCTGACCAAGGCCGACAAGAGCGACAGCGTGCTGACCAACGCGCTTGGCGCGCTGGCGCAGCGCATGGAAGATCTTGCGGCGACGCTGGCCGTCAACAAGGCATAAGCGGTCTCCTCGGAAATTCCTGCCGAACTTGGCGGCAAGAAGAGAAATTTTTTCGCGGGCGTGACGGGCGCCTGTGGCTTTAGGCATTTGTGGGTTGCCGCCGAGGTGTTAAAAAGATTTGAGCGCTCGCCAGCCGTTGCCGGCAACATTTCAAGGGTAGGGAAACAACATGAGCCTTCGCATCAACGATATCGCCCCGGATTTCACCGCCGAGACCACGCAAGGACCGATCAGCTTTCACCAGTGGATCGGTGACGGCTGGGCGGTGCTGTTCAGCCACCCGAAGAATTTCACTCCCGTCTGCACGACCGAGTTGGGCACGATGGCGGGGCTCGAGGGCGAGTTCAAGAAGCGCAACGTCAAGATCATCGGCATTTCGGTCGATCCGGTCGAAAGCCACGGCAAATGGCAGGACGATATCAAGACGGCGACCGGCCATTCGGTGAACTATCCGCTGATCGGCGACAAGGATCTCAAGGTCGCCAAGCTTTACGACATGCTGCCTGCCGGTGCCGGCGAGACCTCGGAAGGCCGCACGCCCGCCGACAATGCCACCGTGCGTTCGGTCTATGTCATTGGGCCCGACAAGAAGATCAAGCTGGTGCTGACCTATCCGATGACCACGGGCCGCAACTTTGACGAGATCCTGCGCGCGGTCGATTCCATGCAGTTGACCGCCAAGCACCAGGTGGCGACGCCGGCGAACTGGAAACAGGGCGAGGACGTCATCATCACCGCGGCCGTTTCCAACGAGGACGCCATCAAGCGCTTCGGCGCCTACGAGACCATCCTGCCCTATCTCAGGAAGACCAAGCAGCCTTCCGCGTAAAGCGGCTCTCCGGTTCACGGAAACGGCGAACCATCTCTTTGTTTTTGCGCAATTCCTTGGGCAAAGCGCCACGCGCCTTTCCCGGGAAACCGCTTGGAATTGCTCCAGTTGCCTGGCCGGCATTTTTCGACTTCCGTCGCTTTTCTGGCAAGGCGTGCTTGACGGCAGGGCCCCGCTAGACAAGCATGCTCTTATGTTGCTCTGGCAGAGAAAATCATTCCTGTCTGGCTAACGGAGGGGACGTCGGATTGGACATAGGTTCGGCAAAGCCTGAGGTCACCGGTTTCCACGACAAGCCGACCGGCGCCATCCAGTATGTCGTCGCCGACCGGGTGACGAAGCGGTGTGCCATAATCGATCCGGTCCTCGACTTCGACGAGAAGTCCGGCGCAGTTTCGACAGCCAATGCCGATGCGCTGCTGGATTTCGTCAGGGCGGAGGGACTGAGCGTCGAATGGATTCTCGACACCCATCCGCATGCCGATCATTTCTCGGCCGCGCAGTACCTGAAGCAAAGGACCGCGGCGCCGACGGCGATCGGCGAGAGGATCGTCGAGGTCCAGAAATTGTGGAAGGCGATCTACAACTGGCCGGATTTCCCCGCCGACGGCTCGCAGTGGGACCGGCTGTTCGGCGACGGCGAGGTTTTTCGGGTGGGAACGCTTCCAGCAAGGGTGCTTTTCTCGCCCGGGCACACGCTGGCGTCGATCACCTATGTGATCGGGGATGCAGCCTTTGTTCACGACACGCTGTTCATGCCCGACAGCGGCACGGCAAGGACGGATTTTCCCGGCGGCAGCGCCGCGCGCCTGTGGCACTCGATCCAGGGCATTCTGGCCCTGCCGGAGGACACGCGCGTCTTTGTCGGCCATGATTATCAGCCCGGCGGGCGCCAGGCGTTATGGGAGAGCACGGTTGCCGCGCAGAAAGCCGACAACATACATCTTGCCGCCGCGCGCGGCGAGGCCGAATTCGTTGCCCTGCGCGAGGCGCGCGACCGGACATTGCCGATGCCGAGGCTGATCCTGCATGCGCTGCAGGTCAACATGAATGGCGGACGCCTGCCGGAACCGGAAGCCAATGGCCGACGGTATCTGAAATTTCCGCTGGATGGGCTTTGAAGCAATCACAGCACCCGCTGCGGTATACAAAAGGCGGCGCCAGTCTCCTGACGCCGCCGTTTTATCTTGTTGCCGATGCCGGCTTTAAGCCGCCGGCTGCGCCTCGATGGTGCGCAGCGCCTGGGTCTGGCGCTTGGCGGCGGCCTTGACGGCATCCTGCACCTTCTCGAAAGCGCGCACTTCGATCTGGCGCACGCGCTCGCGGCTGATGTCGAACTCAGCCGACAGTTCTTCCAGGGTCAGCGGCTCATCGGCGAGGCGGCGCGCCTCGAAGATGCGCCGTTCGCGTTCGTTGAGCACCGCAAGAGCACCCGACAGCATGCCGCGCCGGTTTTCCAGCTCGTCCTGCTCGATCAGCATCTCTTCCTGGCTTTCGTGGTCGTCGACCAGCCAGTCCTGCCATTCGCCGGACTCGCCTTCCGTCGCCCGGATCGGCGCGTTGAGTGAGGCGTCGCCCGACAGGCGGCGGTTCATCGACACGACTTCCGCTTCCGAGACGTTCAGCCTCGTGGCGATTTCGGCGATCTGGTCGGGCTTGAGGTCGCCGTCGTCAAGCGCCTGGATCTTGCCCTTCACCTTGCGCAGGTTGAAGAACAGACGCTTCTGGTTGGCGGTCGTGCCCATCTTGACCAGGCTCCACGAGCGCAGGATGTATTCCTGGATCGAGGCCTTGATCCACCACATGGCGTAGGTCGCGAGGCGGAAGCCACGCTCTGGTTCGAATTTCTTGACGGCCTGCATCAGGCCGACATTGCCTTCCGAGATCACTTCGCCAATCGGCAGGCCGTAGCCGCGATAGCCCATGGCGATCTTGGCGACGAGCCGCAAATGGCTGGTGACGAGCTTGTGCGCTGCGGAAGTGTCCTCATGCTCGGCATAACGCTTGGCGAGCATGTACTCTTCCTGCGGCTGAAGCATCGGAAAGCGGCGGATCTCTTCCAGGTAGCGGCTGAGGCCGCCTTCGCCGGAAACGATACTGGGTAGTGACTGGGCCATAATAGCGCCCCCTCTCTATTGGAGTGATGCCCCCGAAACGCGGCGGGCATGTGACGCGAGCACCAAAGGCTCGCTCGCGACATCAGATATATACAGGAACAAAACCAGAAAAGACAGGCATTTGTTCAACACGAAACAGTGTGTCACGCTGAAGTGAACAACGCCAGTCAGGTTTTTTGATGGTTGATTTGAAGCTTGCCGGGCGGCGGATTCAAAGACTGCGAAAGCCGCCGACGAGTTCCTCCATGTCCCTCGGTATCGGTGCCTCGAACCTCATCGATAGATGGGTAGTCGGATGGCGAAATTCAAGGAGCCAGGCGTGCAAAGCTTGCCGGGAGAAGGCCTTGACCTGGCTTCTCAGCGGTTCGGGCAACCGGTTGGCCTTGGTGCGAAAGGCTTGGCCGTAATCGGGATCACCGAGCACCGGATGACCGATATGGGCCATGTGGACGCGGATCTGATGGGTGCGGCCGGTCTCCAGCCGGCATTCAACCAGACTTGCGGTTGCGAATTCCTTTTGGTTTTCGCCGAAGCGCTCCTGCACCGCAAAATGGGTGACGGCGTGGCGGGCATCGTCGCGTCCTTCGGGTACTACGGCGCGACGCACACGGTCGGCGGCGCGGCCGAGTGGGGCATCCACCGTTCCGGCCGGCCGCTGCGGTATGCCCCAGACCAGCGCCAGGTAGGCGCGCTCGAGATCGCCTGTCAGGCCGTGATCGGCAAAGGCCTCCGAAAGCGCCTTGTGGGCGCGGTCGGTCTTGGCCACGACCATGACGCCGCTGGTTTGCTTGTCGAGGCGATGAACGATGCCCGGCCGGCGCACGCCGCCGATGCCGGACAGGCTGTCGCCGCAATGATGGATCAGCGCATTGACCAGCGTGCCGGTCCAATTGCCGGCGCCGGGATGGACGACAAGCCCGGCGGGTTTGTTGATGACGATCAGTTCGTCATCTTCATAGAGGATATCGAGGGCGATGTTTTCCCCCTGTGGCTCCGCCGGTTCCGGCTCCGGCATGGCGACCGAGACAGTTTCGCCCGGCGACATCTTGCGCTTGGTCTCGACAACGGCCTTGCCGTCGACCAAGACCGCGCCCTGCCTGATCAGCATCTGCACGCGGCTGCGCGACATTTCCGGGCCGAGCCTGCCTGCCAGCCACTGATCGATGCGCTGGCCGGCATCGTCGGCGCCGGCCACGAGCACGATCGGTTCTGCCTGCATGAATTGGTCCTCTATCAATCCGGGGGCCTCTTCGTTATGAGCGCTCATCGAGAATCGTTCCGGAATGTTTGCCATGGCCCGCCCCGCCGCCGACGAAGACGCCGTTGTTGAAGGCGGGGAAAAGCCGCTCAACCCCGAGATCGAAAAGGTGCGCGGCAGGCTCATCCGCTTCATGGCCATCAATCTCGGCCTGCTCTTGCTGGCCCTTATGGTGGTGATCGCGGCGATTGTCTACAAATCACGCAAGGCAGCGCCGGTGAGCCCGCCGCTGGCCGGCGACATCCAGGTGCCCGCCGGCGAACCGCTCAGCGGAGACATCGTGCTGCCGGTCGGCGCCAGGGTGGTCAGCCAGTCGCTATCCGGCAATCGCGTCTCGATCGAGGCCGAACTTGTCGATGGCAGCCGCACGATCTTCGTCTACGATATGGGCGAGCGGCGCATAATCGGCCGCTTCGCAATCCGCAACAAATGAAGCCCGGCGCGCAATGACCGGCTTTGCCGAAAACCGTCATATCGCCACCGTTGCGCTGGTCGTCGACAGCTATGACGAAGCAATCGACTGGTATGTCGAGCGAATGGGCTTTGTGCTCCTGGAGAATGTGGACCTTGGCGGCGGCAAGCGCTGGGTGACGGTCGCGCCGGCCAGCGGGCGCGGCGCGCGGCTGCTTCTGGCCGAGGCCTCCGACGAGGCACAAAGGAAGAGCATCGGCAACCAGACCGGCGGGCGGGTTTTTCTCTTCCTGGAAACCGACAACTTTGCCCGCGATCATGCGGCGATGGTGGCGAAGGGCGTCGAATTTCGCGAGCCACCGCGCTTGGAGCCCTACGGCACGGTGGCGGTTTTCGCCGATCTCCACGGCAATCTATGGGACCTGATCGAGCCAAAACGCTAGCAGCAGCCAGCTTTTTCTTGATCCCGGGAAAGCCGGCGGACCCCAGTTGCTTTTTCTCCGCCGCCAGCCTATATCGCCGGTTCTTGAACGCGCCCATCGTCTAGCGGTCAGGACACCGCCCTCTCACGGCGGGAACAGGGGTTCGATTCCCCTTGGGCGTACCAAGAAGGCGACGGCTCAGCCGTTGATGATCCCTCCAGCATCAAACAATGTTCAAGGCCTCCGCGGAAGCTTCGTCATATGCGCGCATATGACCGCATGGAGCGCTGGCAAAAGCCGGGCTCGGAGCTATGGCATGGCGGCTTCGATTAACGTTTCGTTTACCTATAATCTGTCTATTGGAGACAATTCACCCGCGACCACGGATGTACTGGCGCTGCGGTGAAAACAAAGGTCGGCCCACTGCCGGCCTTTTGTTTTTTGGCCGGCCGCTGCGGGCAGGGCTGCCTCCAATGCTTTCGGCAAGAGCTTTCGCCAAAGCATATTGCCCTTGCCATCTCCAGCCCTACCATCAATCCTGACGATCGCACGCGGGCGGCCGGAAGGGTCGACGGTGGAGGAATTGCAATGAAAAGAACCGCTGGAATGCTCCTGATTAGCGGCGCATTGGCGATTGGCGCCACCTGCCCGTCGGCTGCCGCCCAGCTCAACACGATGGACGAAGTCGGCACGGCGATCCAGGCATGCTGGACGCCGCCGGCGGATGCTGGAAATTCCATCGTCACTCTGAGCTTCAGCTTCAAGCGCGACGGCACGCTGCTTGGTCCGCCACGGCCGACCGCCGCCAAGGTGGCCGGCGACGACAAGGCGCGAAAGTCGTTCATCGACGCCGCAATGACCGCGGTGAAGAATTGCACGCCGCTCAGCCTTTCGCCGCAACTGGCGCAAGGGATTGCCGGCAACGTGTTCACCTTGCAATTCGTATCTCCCAAGATCGGCCAATAGCTGTTTTCCGCAACTCTCCGCGCAGGGCGCGCCGCGGCTTAATGCGCTAGAGCCGTTCGGCGTTCGGATCGCCGATCCCGCTTCAATTTTTTACGCAATCCTGACGGAAAACGTCTGCCAGCCAGCCGCTCAGGTAGCGACTACCACCAAACCATCTCGCCCAGCACCGCCTTCACCGGTCAGTGGCTGGTACGCCGCGCCTCGGCGTGCCGCGCCAGGTCGGGTGTCTCGAAGACGTAGTCGTTCCAGGCCGATTCCGGGATTTGCCCGGCCAGATAGCATTCCAGCAGCAGGTTTTGCTCGGCGCTCAGGGGCCTCGGATCAAGTCCCAGGGAATGAAAAAGATTTCTTGTCAGTTCCGATACCGTGACCTGGATCGACATCTGCGTTCTCCTTCGCGCTTCAACGCGAAAGGACGGGCAAAGGTTTCAGGGCCCGTTTCCGGTAACGCCGGAGTGATTCGGCAGGCCTGCCAGCCGTCGGTCCGGCTGCATTGTTTTGCAGTTCGTCTCAATCTTGAAATAAAAATGCAATATTGAATTCACAGAGGTTCTTCTATTAAACTAAAGACAAGTCTCTCAATGCATGGAGACTAGAAAGATTAGATAAAACTCATTTAGCGAAAGCTTACCGAAGTCGAAAGAGTTGTCATTCCAGGTTCTCAGCAACAAGGACCGCGTCCTTCCGATGATCCGTTTCTGGTCCCCCATGATGATCGCGTTCGTCACCCTGACCGTGCTCGCGCTCGGCATGTCCAGTTCTTATGCCGACAGTTGCAGTGCAATAAGAAATCAGTTGTCTTCGGCCGGCCGTGGCGGCGGCACGAGCCCCGAGCTTGCCCAGTTGCACCGCCAGCTTGCCGCGATCCAAGGCATCGAGAGGCAGCGCAAGTGTACGGCGAAAAATTCCCTCGGTGGTTTCTTCAACGCATGCGCCGATCTTGCCAGGAACAGGAGCGAGGTGCAGCGCCAGATCGCTGCGGCCTCCAATTCAGGCCGGGACATGTCGGGGCTGCGGGCACGCTTTGTCGCGCTTGGCTGCGCGCCAGCGGCAAAGCGCGCGGCGGCGAAGACCCAATCGGTGTCTGCGGCGGCGCCAGCGGCGAGGGCAACGGGCGCCGGCAACGCGATGCTGTTCTGCGTGCGCCTTTCGGATGGATATTTCTTCCCAGCACCCAAGTCGCAGTTCGCCGGCAGCGACGATGTGAAGGATATGGCCGATCAATGCCGCTACATCTGCGACGAGCCGGGCGTCGACCTCTATACGCTCAGCGACGTCAGCCTCGAAACCGAAAAGATGGTCTCTCTCGACACGCGCAAGCCCTACACCGATCTGCCGACCGCATTCCGCTACCGCGACGACGTCAATTTCAAGGCATGTGACCTAAAACGCTACTACAGCAGGGTCGCCGAATTGAGGGCCCGAACGGTAACGCCCACAAACATGACCAATGCCATCATCCCCTTGCCGTCGGCCAAGCCGGACCTCGGCAGCGTCGCGGCAATTCCCGCGGCGGACGCCGAAGCCTCCGGGGCGGCCCAGCATCAGTCGATAGAGGCCGGCAAGCGGCCGGTGAGAATAGTCGGCCCGGCCTTCTTCCCAGCCGAATGATCATCCGCCCCCGGTTGTAGGCGCCGGTTTCTCAGCCAAGGTCAGTTTTGGGTGGCACCCATCAGTCGCAGACCATGCGAACCCTCTTTCCGGGTTCGCTGACATTCCTGCATGCCAGGGGCTTTTCCTCATCGGAGGACGGCGGAGGTGGCCTCGAAACTCTTGAAAGATGACGTCTCGGTGCGGCGCGCGGCGCGGGCCTGCGCTCGGAAAACCGGGTTGGCGGTTGTGGCGGCGCCGGAAAAGCGCCGTTTTCCATTCCGGACGGCCCGTATTCCACATTGGGCGGCGGCCGGTCCCAGAAACGCCGGGCATCGAGCGGGCGCGGAATGACGACGGTGCCGTCATAGCTGCGCGAACAGCCGCTGCCGAAAAGCAGCGCCGCGCTCAGCAAGCAAGGCACAATCCGTCCAAACATCAGCAACACCCCAATATTGGCTTATAGCGCGGCTTCGATCAGGCCGACAACCGGGCGCAATGGCGCAGGCCAGGGCCCGTCCGGTGCGCAACGGCTTGTTAAGGTTAGCGGATCGTTAATGCTTCTCGGGCACATTCCGCCGACGAACCGCGGAGGGAGGGTTCGGCCTTGGATTCGGGGTGGGGACGGCATGGCTGAAGCGAACGAGACAGCCGGCGTGCGCGGCGAGCGCGGGTCGGGCGAAATGGCGGTGAACGACGCGGCTTCGTTCACCGCAGGCATGGATTTGGCCATGCTACGCCAGCTGGTCGAAACGGGCTCGGACTGGATCTGGGAGACCGACGCCGAGCTGCGCTTTTCCTGGCTTTCGCACAACTACCAGGCGGTCACGGGCATCGACCCGGCCGCCGTGCTCGGCCGCTTCCGTTTCGATTTCCTGAAGCAGGTCCTGAACGGCAACCGCAGCGCGGCAATGCATCTGGAGGATCTGCAGGCACATCGGCCGTTCCGTGACTTTGTCTACGAACTGAAGGGAGGTCGCGCCGATTGCCGCTGGGTGCTGACCTCAGGCTTTCCACGCTTCGATGACGAGGGGAAATTCGCCGGCTATCGTGGCATTGGACGCAATGTCACGGGATTGGCCGTCGCCTTCGAAGAACTGGAGCAGAAGCAGCAAGGAGAGGCGTCTTCGGGAGGCCTTCCCGACCTTCGCACGATGGTCGATTCGATGCCGATCGGGATCATGGTCCTCGACGCCGACCTGCGCGCCGAAGTGATCAACCAGGCCTTCTACAATTTGTGGAAAATCGATCCCCAGCGCGCCGGGATCGGCTCGGGCTTCCGCGAGTTGATGGAGGCCAGCCGCGCCGTCGATTCCTACGGCGCAGACGACGTTGCCTGGCGGCGCCATACCGCCGAGCGCGAGTCCGAGATCAGGGCCGGCGTCGCCGGCTCGAGACAATTGCCGCGCAATGACGGGCGTACCCTGGTTGCGTCGCTGGCCCCGCTGGCCGGCGGCAAGCGGCTCATCTCCTATGTCGATGTCACCGACATGAAGGATCGCGAGGCCGAGCTGGCCGACGCGCTGGAAAAGGCGCGACTGGCGGAAGCGGTGATCAACGGCGTCAAGGATCCGATCTTCGTCAAGGATGACGATCTGCGCTTCGTCTTCGTCAACGAGGCGTTTGCGGGCCTGTTCGGCCAGACCCCGCAAACCATGCTTGGCAAGCCCGGCGGCAATTTTCTCGCGCCGGCCGAGGTTGCGCTGTTCGAGAAAAGCGAGCGCGAGGTGCTGGCGACCGGGCGGCCTTACGAGGTGGAGGAAAGCTTCGAGGTCGACGGCGTCAACCGCTCGCGCGTCGTCAGGAAGAACCGCGTTAGAATGGTAAGCGGCCGCAACTACGTGGCCGGCTTCCTCTTCGACGTCTCGGACATGAAGGGCCGTGAGACCGAGGCGCAGGACGCCCGCAAACACCTGGCCAGCGTGCTGGAATCGCTGCCGGCCGCCGTGATCATCTACGACCGCGAGGACAATTTCGTTTTCGCCAACCGCAAGATGCAGGACACGCTGCCGGCGTTGAAGCCGGCGTGGCAGCCCGGCCGCACCTTCCGCGACGCGCTGGCACTCGGTCATTCGGCTGGCTATTTCCGCTCGAGCGGCGATCCGCGGGTCGATGCGCTCTATGATGGCGATCTCGATGGCTGGCTGGACAGCATCCTCGCCCGCTACCACCTGCCATACTCATCCTTCGAACGTCTCAATCCCGACGGCCGCTGGTATCAGGTTTATGACATGCGCACCGATGACGGCACGTTCATCGGCGTGCGCGTCGACATCTCCGAGATCAAGAGCCGCGAAAAGGCGCTGCACGATTCGATGCGGCAGATCGACCTGTTCCGGCACGTGCTGGACGAACTGCCCGTGGCCGCCTTCATCAAGGCGCAGGACCTCAGCATCGAGTTCGTCAACAAGGCCTGGTGCGCGATCACCGGGCTCGCCAAGGAAGACGTTATCGGCCGCACCGATCGGCAGCTGTTCGGCGACGGAGATGGAGAAAGCTACAGCCTGGACGATACCGAGGTTGCCCTCACGGGCAGCGTCAGGGAGGTCGAGGAGCCCGTCACCCATCGCGACGGCACGGTGCGGCAGTTGATGACGCGCAAGAGCCGGCTGGTGGCGCTGGACGGATCGGTGCATCTGGTCGGCTCCAGCACCGACATCACCGAGGTCAAGGCGCGCGAGCGGGCGCTGGAAGAAAGCATGCGCGAGAACGAGGTGTTCCGCAGCCTGATCGACAACGTGCCGGTGTCGATCTATGCCAAACGCTCCGATCTCAGGCAATTCTACGTCAACAAGGGCTGGTGCGATCTCACCGGCTTCAGCAAGCAGGACGCGATCGGCAAGACCGATATCGAAATTTTCGGGCCCGACGGCGAAGCCTTCGTCAATGGCGACCTCGCGGTGCTACGCAGCGGCGAAACCCAGGAGGTCGAGGAGACGGTGATGCTCCCGGACGGCAGCGTGCGCCACCAGTTCGCCCGCAAGGGCGCGATGATCGCGTCCGACGGGTCGCTCTACCTGATCGGGTCGACCACCGACATCACCGAATTGAAGCTGCGCGAGGCGGAACTGCGCGAGGCGCGCCAGCGCGCCATACTTGCCGACCGCGCCAAGTCGGAATTCCTCGCCAATATGAGCCATGAGATTCGCACCCCGATGAACGGCGTGCTGGGCATGGCCGAACTCCTGGCCAAATCCGATCTCGATCCGAAGCAGAAGACCTTCACCGACATCATCGTCAAATCGGGCAACGCGCTGCTCACCATCATCAACGATATCCTGGATTTCTCCAAGATCGATGCCGGCCAGCTGGTGCTCGATCCCGCCCCCTTCAATCTCGCCGAGGCGATCGAGGACGTGGCGACGCTGGTGTCGACGCGGGCCAAGGAAAAGGACCTCGAGCTCATCGTGCGCATCGAGCCTGGGCTCGAAAGCCTGTTCATCGGCGATGTCGGCCGCATCCGGCAGATCGTCACCAACCTGCTCGGCAATGCGGTGAAGTTCACCGAAGAAGGCCATGTGCTCGTCGACGTCACCGGCGAAAGTGTGCCGGACGGAACCAGGCTGACGATCTCGGTCACCGACACCGGGATCGGCATCCCTGAGGAAAAGCTGAAACAGGTGTTCGAGAAATTCAGCCAGGTCGACACCTCCTCGACGAGGCGGCATGAGGGCACTGGGCTCGGGCTCGCGATCACCTCGCGGCTGGTCGAATTGATGGGCGGCGACATCGGCGTGGAAAGCGCCGAAGGCAAGGGGTCGACCTTCTGGTTCACGGTCACGCTGCCCAGGGCCGGACAACAGAACGCGCAGCGCATCATGCCGGTGGACGTGACCGGCGCGCGGGTGCTGATCGTCGACGACAATGCCGTCAACCGCGCCATCCTGACCGAGCAGATGACGTCATGGACCTTCGATTCCTGCGCGGCCGAGAGCGGCGCCGAGGGACTGAAAGTGCTGATCGCGGCCGCCGCCTACGGCGTGCCGGTCGATTGCGTCGTGCTCGATTATCAGATGCCCGAGATGAGCGGCGCCGAGATGGCAGGTGTCGTGCGCAACACCGCCGGGCTTGCCGACACGCCGATCATCATGCTGACCTCCGTCGACCAGTCGCTGGCCAACACCAGTTACCGCGATCTCGGCATTGATGCCCAACTCATCAAGCCCGCACGCTCCTCGGTGCTCCTGGAAACGCTGGTCGCCACCATCCAGCGGCATCGCCACGCCACGCATGTCGCCCGGCCGCTTGCTGTCGAGGGAGACGGGGGGAACGGTCCGCAACCATCGCCAGCGGCTGCGTCGGGGCAACGCGCGTTGCTGCAGCCGCCGCCGGTCAGGCCCCGGCTTGCCGCGACTGGCGGCGAGCAGCGGCTGGACATCCTCGTGGCCGAGGACAATGAGGTCAACCAGATGGTCTTCACCCAGATCCTCGGCGAGACCGGCTACGGTTTCGAGATCGTCGGCAATGGCCGCAAGGCGCTGGACGCATTCGGCAGGCTCAATCCCTGCATGATCCTGATGGACGTCTCGATGCCGGAGATGAACGGGCTCGAGGCAACCGCCGCCATCCGCCGGCTGGAAGAGGAAACCGGCACGCATGTGCCGATCGTCGGGGTCACCGCGCATGCGCTCAAGGGCGATCGCGAACGCTGCCTGGACGCCGGCATGGATGATTATCTGCCCAAGCCGATCAGCCCCAGGGCCCTGCTCGAAAAGGTCGAGCGCTGGGTCGGCGCTGGTCGCCAGGCCCGGCGCAACGCGGGATAGACTTTGCGCCTTCGGCCGGATTGCGGCGAGAATCACCCGGGGCCGGCTGCAGCCCTTCGAGCAAGACTATGGTGCGATCGCACCATATCAAAGCCGGCGTCCAGCCGGGACAATGACGGCATCGAATTTCCGCTCTCTTCTAGTTACGGGCGGGAGCAGCGACCGCCAGTATGAAGCAGCGTCAATCTACCCCAACGGACCTGTTTTTGGCGATGGCCCGGCCAAGACATCCTCTGGCCTCGAGCGACGCGCTCCCGTCCGGCTTTTCTTCGATCAGCGATCCATGCCGAATCCGATGGCTGTTTGGGTGGCCGGATAGCGCAAGTCCCTGATTCCCGAAGGCAAACCGGCGCCATGCCGCAGCCGCTAATCGCCATCGCCTTCCCAGGCGCCGGCGACGCGTTACCGGGCTGACACGAAACTGTCATGCGACTGTTATAATCGAACGCTATTGGCCTCAGCGGGCGCTGGCAAGGAATGGCGCCGAGAGACCATCTTCCGAACAGGAGCAGGCCATATGAGACATTTCATCCGCTCGGCGGCCGTTGCGATCGCAATGGCTGCGGCGTCCACCCTCACCCTTTCCGCGGCAATGGCAGCTGACATCTCCGGTGCCGGCGCCACCTTCCCTTACCCGATCTATGCGAAGTGGGCCGATGCCTACAAGAAGGAGACCGGCATCGGTCTCAACTACCAGTCGATCGGCTCGGGCGGCGGCATCAAGCAGATCAAAGCCAAGACCGTCACCTTCGGCGCTTCCGATGCGCCGCTGAAGGGCGAGGATCTCGAATCCACCGGACTTGCACAGTTCCCGATGGTGATGGGCGGCATCGTTCCGGTCGTCAATCTCGAAGGCATCAAGCCGGGCGAACTGGTGCTCGACGGCCCGACGCTGGCCGATATCTTCGTCGGCAAGATCACCAACTGGAATGACGCGGCGATCGCCAAGCTCAATCCCGACGTCAAGCTTCCCGACCAGGCGATCGCCGTCGTGCATCGCTCCGACGGTTCGGGCACCACGTTCAACTTCAGCTACTACCTGGCCGACGTCAGCGCCGACTGGAAGTCGAAGGTCGGCGTCAACACCGCGCTCGAATGGCCGGTTGGCATCGGCGCCAAGGGCAATGAAGGCGTCGCCAACAACGTCTCGCAGACCGGTGGCTCGATCGGCTATGTCGAATACGCCTACGCCAAGCAGAACAAGTTGACCTATGCCGACATGATCAACAAGGACGGCAAGAAGGTCGAGCCGACGGCGGCGGCGTTCTCGGCGGCGGCGGCCAATGCCGACTGGAGCTCGCAGCCTGGTTATGGCGTCATCCTGGCCAACCAGCCGGGCGCCGAATCCTGGCCGATGACGTCGGCGACCTGGATCCTGGTCTACAAGAAGCCCGGCGACGTGGCGGCGACCGGTGAAGCGCTCAAGTTCTTCGCCTGGTCCTACGCGAAGGGCGACGACATGGCCGGGGCGCTGGACTACGTTCCGATCCCCGACGCGGTCGTCAAGAGCGTCGAGGACATGTGGGCCAAGGACATCGTCGGCGAAGACGGCAAGCCGCTCTATTCCGCCATGTAATCCCTGCTGAACGAGGAGGGCGCTTCACGGCGCCCTCCCTGTCTTCCTTGAAACGCGAGGGCCAGATGACCGCCGTCTCCGAAGCCATGCCATCGTCGGCCGCCATGCGGGCCAGGGAAGCGACGGTCCGACGCTTCGCGCTCACCGATACGATTTTCCGAACGGCGACACGCTTTTCCGCCATCCTCGTCCTGCTCATCCTCGGCGGCGTGGCGATTTCGCTGTTTGCCGGCTCGTGGGAAGCGCTGTCGAAATTCGGGTTCTCCTTCCTGACGACCGAATCGTGGAACCCGGTTACCGAGAATTTCGGGGCGCTGGCCCCGATCTACGGAACCATCGTCACCGCCGCCATCGCTATCCTGATCGCCGTTCCCATCGGCATCGGCATCGCCATCTTCCTTACCGAACTCTGCCCGCGGCCACTCCGGCGCCCCATCGGCATCGCCGTCGAGCTGCTTGCCGGCATACCCTCAATCATCTACGGCATCTGGGGCCTGTTCGTGTTCGCGCCGTTCCTGCAGACGACGGTGCAGCCCTTCATCATCAAGCTTTTCCACGACGTGCCGGGACTCTCCAGCCTGTTTGCCGGCCCGCCCTACGGCATCGGCCTTCTGACCTCGGCGATGATCCTTGCCATCATGGTCCTGCCCTTCATCACCTCGATCACCAAGGATGTCTTCGACACGGTGCCGGCGGTGCTGAAGGAATCGGCCTACGGCATCGGCTGCACGACCTGGGAGGTCACGCGCCGCGTCGTCATCCCCTATACCCGCGTCGGCATCATGGGCGGCGTCATGCTCGGCCTCGGCCGCGCGCTCGGCGAAACCATGGCGGTAACCTTCGTCATCGGCAACGCCCACCGCATCAGCGCCTCGCTGTTCGCGCCCGGCACGACGATCTCGGCGACCATCGCCAACGAATTCACCGAAGCCGACGGCGATCTCTATACGTCTTCGCTGGTGGCGCTCGGCCTGATCCTGTTCGTCATCACTTTCCTGATCCTTGCCCTTGCGCGCTACATGCTGCTGCGCATGGACAGCCGCACGGGAGCCTGACCGATGTCGACGGCCACATCGCTTCACAATCGACGCAAGCGCAGGAATGCCGTGATGATGACGCTATGCGTCACGGCGGCGGGCATCGGCTTGGCCTGGCTGGCGCTGATCCTCGGCGCACTGCTCTATAAGGGCCTGTCGGGTGTTTCGCTCTCTGTGTTCACCGAAATGACACCGCCGCCCGGCGATGCCGGCGGCCTGCTCAATGCCATCTACGGCAGTATCATGATGACAGTCATCGCCGTCATCGTCGGCACGCCGATCGGTGTCCTCGCCGGGACCTACATGGCCGAATATGGCCGCTTCTCGCGCCTCACCACCGTCGTGCGCTTCATCAACGACATCCTGCTGTCGGCACCCTCGATCATCGTCGGCCTGTTCGTCTACGAGTTGCTGGTGCGGCCGATGGGACATTTCTCGGCGATCGCCGGTGCCGTCGCGCTGGCCATCCTGGTCATCCCGGTCGTCGTGCGCACCACCGAGGACATGCTCAACCTGGTGCCGAACGCCCTGCGCGAGGCCGGCGCCGCGATCGGCGCGCCGCGCTGGGTGGTCATCCGCTCGGTCGCCTACCGTGCGGCGCTGTCGGGTATCGTCACCGGCATATTGCTGGCCATCGCCCGCATTTCCGGCGAGACGGCGCCGCTGCTCTTCACGGCGCTCAACAACCAGTTCTGGTCGAGTAATCTCAATGCGCCGATGGCCAGCCTGCCCGTCACTATCTTCCAGTTCGCTCTCAGCCCCTACGAGGAATGGCAGCAGCTGGCGTGGACCGGCGCACTCATAATCACCCTTACGGTTCTCGGGCTGAGCATCTTCGCCCGCAGCCTTACCGGACGCAGAGAGGACAGATGAAACCGATGTTGTCCACCGAGTTGAACACGCCCGAAGTCGCGGTCGAGAAAGCCAAGATCGAGGTCAAGAACCTCAATTTCTACTATGGCCAGTCGAAGGCGCTGAAGGATATCAGCCTGTCGCTGCCCGAGCGCAGCGTCACCGCCTTCATCGGGCCTTCGGGCTGCGGGAAGTCGACGCTGCTGCGCGTCTTCAACCGCATCTACGAGCTCTACCCGAGGCAGAGCGCCGAGGGCCAGGTGCTGCTCGACGGCCAGAATATCCTCGACCGCTCGCAGGACCTCAACCTGCTCAGGACCAAGATCGGCATGGTGTTCCAGAAGCCGACGCCGTTCCCGATGTCGATCTACGAGAACATCGCCTTCGGCGTCAGGCTCTATGAGAAGCTCAGCAAGGCGGAGATGGACGGCCGTGTCGAGCAGGCGCTGAAGCGCGCGGCACTGTGGAGCGAGGTCAAGGACAAGCTCAACGCCAGCGGCCTCAGCCTTTCGGGCGGCCAGCAGCAGCGCCTCTGCATCGCCCGCACGGTGGCGGTGAAGCCGGAGGTCATCCTGCTCGACGAGCCTGCCTCGGCGCTCGATCCGCTGTCGACCGCCAAGATCGAGGAGCTGATCGACGAGTTGCAGGCCGATTATACGATCGTCATCGTCACCCACAACATGCAGCAGGCGGCGCGCGTGTCGAAGCAGACCGCCTTCATGTATCTGGGCGAGCTGGTCGAGTTCGACCGCACCGAGAAGATCTTCACGTCGCCCCGCGAGAAGCGCACGCAGGACTATATCACCGGCCGCTTCGGCTGATCCCAGGCATACGAGGACCAAGATCATGGCCGAACACACAGTCGCAGCCTTTGACGAAGATCTCGGACAGATCAGCAGGCTGATCCGCGACATGGGCGATCTCGCCTCATCGATGGTCGGCGGCGCGACCAAGGCGCTCCTGAATTCCGACAACGCGCTCGCCCAGCGCGTCGTCTCCGACGACGCCATCATGGACGCGCGCCAGCGCGAACTCGACGACCGCGCCATCACCCTGATCGCCAAGCGGCAGCCCATGGCGGACGATCTGCGCCATGTCGTCGGCTCGATCCGCATGGCGGGCGATCTCGAACGCATCGGCGATCTCGCCAAGAACATCGCCAAGCGCGTCGGCACCGTCGGCCTTGCCGCCACGCCGCGCGACCTGTCGCACTCCATCGACGCCATGGCGCAGCTTGTGCTGATCCAGGTGCAAGGCGTGATCGAGGAGTATGCGGCGCGCGATGCCGCGGCACTTGCGAAGCTGCGCGCCGACGATGAACGCATCGACGTCAAATACACGTCGGTCTTCCGCGAGCTGCTGACCTACATGATGGAGGATCCGCGCAACATCACCGCCTGCACGCATCTTTTGTTCTGCGCCAAGAATCTCGAGCGCATCGGCGATCACGTGACCAACATTGCCGAAAATGCCTATTATGTGCTGACCGGCACGCAATTGCCCGCCAATCGCCCGAAGCAGGACGAGACGGCGATGTCGGCGCCAGCGGCTTGACGGCAGGGGTGACCAGTCGATGATCGCGCCATGCATCATGGTGGTGGAGGACGAGGAGCCGCTGGGTGTGCTGCTCCGTTACAATCTGGAATCGGAGGGTTATCAGGTAGAGGTGGTGACGCGCGGCGACGAAGCCGAGATCCGCTTGCAGGAGAATGTCCCTGACCTTCTTGTGCTCGACTGGATGGTGCCGGCGGTGTCCGGCATCGAGCTCTGCCGCCGTCTCCGGATGCGGCCCGAGACCGAGCGGCTGCCGATCATCATGCTGACGGCGCGCGGCGAGGAAAGCGACCGGGTGCGCGGTCTCTCCACCGGCGCCGACGACTATCTGGTCAAGCCGTTCTCAACGCCGGAATTCATGGCACGCGTCAAGGCGCTGCTGCGCCGCGCCAAGCCCGAAGTTCTGTCCAGCGTGCTCAAGGTCGGCGACATCGTGCTCGACCGTGAATCGCACCGGGTCTACCGCAAGAAAAGCGAGATCCGGCTCGGGCCGACCGAGTTCCGCCTGCTCGAATTCATGATGCGACATCCCGGCCGCGTGTTCTCGCGCAGCCAACTGCTCGACAATGTCTGGGGCGAAACGATCTATATCGACGAGCGCACCGTGGACGTGCATGTCGGCCGGCTGCGCAAGGCGGTCAACAATGGCCGCATGCCTGACGTGATCCGCACCATTCGGGGCGCGGGGTATGCGATTCGCGAAGACTAGGGATATGTCACGCAACGTTCTCGCCCACGCCTGATTTCGCCTGTGCCCCCGGCGCGAAAATCTCCTGGTCGACGAAGGTCAGCGCGCGCATGGCGCAGCCCTCGCGGATCAGTGGCAGTTCGTTCGGCTCGGTGTCGAAGGAAATCGATTTCGAGTGCTGGCCGCCGGCGGTCTGGGCAATGGCCTCGCGCAGAGCCGGCTCGATCAGGTCGAAGGCGGCGGCGCTGACGCCGACCATGGCGACCGGCGCCGGATCGATCAGCGCGAACAGGCTGCCAAGGCCGTAACCCAGCGCCTCGCCGGCCTTGCGGTAGGCTTCGCGCTCCGGCCCGTCCTTTTCGCGCGCCGAGGCCGCCAGGGTGCGCATGTCGGCGTCGCTGACGTCGACGGGCTCGGTGTCCTCGCCAAGCTGCCTCGCGTTGCGCCAGATGGCATAGTTGCCGGCATAGGCCTCGACGCAGCCGCGCCGCCCGCAGCGGCAGAGCGCCCCGCCGGGGCGATGGATCATGTGGCCGAACTCGCCTCCGGATGAATGGGTGCCGGTGAACAGTTCACCCTTCAGCACCAAGCCCATGCCGATGCCGTGCGACAAAAGGATGGCGATGAAGTCGTCGCGGTAGCGCTGGGGATCGCGCCAGCGCAGCGCCACCGCCATCATGTTGCAATCGTTCTCCATGGTGGCTGGAATGCCGAACTCGGTCTCCAGTATGTCGGCGAAGGCGATGTCGGTCTGCGGCGTGATCGGCGACCACAGCATGGCGCGCGCATCCGTGTCGGTGATGCCCTGGATCGCCAGCGCGATGCGGGCGATGCTGCCGACGTCGAGGTCGGGATCCTCGAACCGCCGCCTGACGATGGCCACGCATTCGCCGATCAGCGCCTCGCGCGACAGGGTGAGCGTGTCCAGCCGGCGCTGCTCTTCAGATATCACCTGGCCGGCATAGTCGATGACGGCGACGGAGAGAAAATTCAGCGACAGCACCACGGTCATCACCGCCGCGGCTTCAGGGTTGAGGCCGAGGCCGACCTGCGGCCGGCCGCGTTTCAGAGCACCGGCCTCGCTCGGCTTGCTCTGCGCCAGGATGCCTTCGCCAATCAGGTCGGAGGAGATCGCCGATATGGTGGAATGGCTGAGCCCGGTGGTCGCGGCAATCTCGGTGCGCGAGGGCTGCCCGGCACGGCGCACGGCCGCGATCACCATCGCCCGGTTGCGTCGGCGCAAATCATCGTGGCGGATTCCGACCGACATGTTTCTCGCATCCTCCCCGTCGCCGCGTTCTCTCCCCAGGACCCCGACGACCGTCAAATAGTGGCAGAACCGGCCTTGGCTGTCATTATTTATTCCGGAGCTCGAAAAAAATTCACGAGGACATCAAAATACATCAGAATCGACGTTGACAGCGTTCCGACGATGGACCAGTGTTTTTTCGAGGCTCGAAAAAATAGAGCCTTTGTGCCGGCCTACGGGCCTGTTTGGTCGCGCCATACGCGGCGCAGGGAGGATTAAGATGAAGAGATTCACAGCCGCCATCCTGGCGGGTGTCGCCATGTCGCTGACGCTCGCGTCGGTCGCGCAGGCGAAGGACAAGGTCATCGGCGTTTCCTGGTCGAACTTCCAGGAAGAGCGCTGGAAGACCGACGAGGCCGCCATGAAGAAGGCGATCGAAGCCGCCGGCGACAAGTATATTTCCGCCGACGCCCAGTCCAATCCCGGCAAGCAGCTCACCGACGTCGAGAGCCTGATCTCCCAGGGCGCCAATTCGCTGATCATCCTGGCGCAGGACGCCTCCGCCATCGGCCCGGCGGTGCAGAAGGCGCTCGACGAAGGCATTCCGGTCGTCGGCTATGACCGCCTGATCGAGAACAAGGACGTCTTCTATCTGACCTTCGACAACAAGGAAGTCGGCCGCATGCAGGCCCGCGAAGTGTTCAAGGTGAAGCCGGAAGGCAACTACGTCTTCATCAAGGGCTCGGGTGCCGATCCGAATGCCGATTTCCTGTTCTCGGGCTCCATGGAAGTGCTCAAGGACGCCATCGACAGCGGCAAGATCAAGAATGTCGGCGAAGCCTATACGGATGGCTGGCTGCCGGCCAACGCGCAGAAGAACATGGAGCAGTTCCTGACCGCCAACGACAACAAGGTCGACGCGGTCGTCGCGGCCAATGACGGCACTGCCGGCGGCGTCGTCGCGGCGCTGACGGCTCAAGGCCTGGCCGGTACCGTTCCGGTCTCGGGCCAGGACGGCGACCACGCGGCGCTGAACCGCATCGCGCTCGGCACGCAGACCGTGTCGGTGTGGAAGGACGCGCGTGAACTCGGCAAGAATGCCGCCGAGATCGCCTCGCAGCTGGCCGACGGCAAGAAGATGACCGATATCGCCGGCGTCAAGGACTTCACAACGCCCGGTGGGAACACCGTCAAATCGCTGTTCCTGACCCCGGTTGCGATCACCAAGGACAATCTCAACGTCGTCATCGACGCCGGCTGGATCAAGAAAGACGAGGTCTGTGCCGGCGTCGCGGCGGGCAGCGTAGCGGCCTGCAACTGATCTTCCATTTCATGCGATGAACGCCGCGGCTGCCAAGCCGCGGCGTTTTTTCAAGAAAATTTGTTTTTCCGCCCCGGGCGGGTAACTTCTAGGCTGGCTTCCGTCATCCCGCATCGGACGGGCAGGCCGGTGGGAGAAAATCATGACCGATACGACGTCCAACCCGCAGGCCGACACCGCGCGTGCGTCGGAACTCGGCGCCGTCGCCCGGTTCCTTAAGGCGACCGAGATCGACACGCGCATGCTCGGCATGATCGGCGCGCTGCTGCTGATCTGGATCGGGTTGCATGTCTTGTCCAGCCTGCGTCTCGGCGTCAATCCGCTCGATTTCGACAGCCGTACCTTTCTCACGCCGCGCAATCTGTGGAACCTGTCGGTGCAGACCTCGGCCGTCGCCATCATGGCCTGCGGCATGGTGCTGGTCATCGTCATGCGCAATATCGATCTGTCCGTCGGTTCCGCCGAAGGGTTGATCGGCATGGTCATGGGCTTCGCCCAGGTGCATTTCCTGGTGCGCTTCGTCGGGCTTGAGCTTGGCAACCCATGGATCTGGGTGCTGGCGCTGGTCATCGGCCTGGTGCTCGGTCTGTTGATCGGCGCCTTCCAGGGCTTTGTCATCGCCTATCTCGAAGTGCCGGCCTTTATCGTGACGCTGGGCGGGCTTCTGGTCTGGCGCGGTGCGGCATGGTGGGTTACCAGCGGCCAGACGGTGGCGCCGCTCAACGCGACGTTCCAGCTGATGGGCGGCGGCCCGGCCGGATCGATCGGCGCGACCTGGAGCTGGGTGGTCGGTATCGCCGCCTGCCTTGCGGTGGTGCTTGCGCTGTTCAACGGGCGGGTACAGCGCAAGCGCTTCCGTTTCCCGCTGCGTCCGATCTGGGCCGAGACGCTGATCGGCGTGCTGACCTGCGCCGTCATCATGGGCGCGGTTTGGCTGGCCAATTCCTATCCGTGGCCAGTCGGCATCGTGAACAGATATGCAGCCGCCAACAACATAACCGTGCCCGAGGGCGGCCTGTTCATCGCCCACGGCATCGCCATACCGGTGCTGATGGCCATCGCCGTCGGGCTGGTCATGACCTTCATCACCAAACGCACCCGTTTTGGTCGCTATGTCTTTGCCATTGGCGGCAATCCGGAAGCAGCCAACCTCGCCGGCATCAATACACGCTGGATCACGATGAAAGTGTTCATGATCATGGGCGTGCTGGCCACGATCGCCGCCGCGATCTCGTCAGCCCGGCAGAACTCGGCCACCAACGTGCTCGGAACGCTCGATGAATTGCTGGTGATCGCGGCGGCCGTCATCGGCGGCACATCGCTCGCCGGCGGTTCGGGAACAATCATCGGCGCCATGCTGGGCGCGCTTTTGATGCAGTCGCTGCAATCCGGCATGGTGCTGCTTGGCGTCGACTCGCCGCTGCAGAGCATCGTCGTCGGCGCCGTGCTGGTCATCGCGGTGTGGCTCGACACCGTCTATCGCAAACGCGTTTGAGGGAGGAGGACAATCATGGCTGACAGGATCGCTCCCGCCGGCAACCCGCTGGTCGACATGCGCAACATCTCAATCGCGTTCGGCGGCATTCGCGCCGTCGACGATGCCTCGATCGATCTTTTCCCCGGCGAGGTCGTGGCCCTGCTCGGCCATAACGGCGCCGGCAAGTCGACACTGATCAAGATCCTGTCGGGCGCCTACAAGCGTGACGCGGGCCAAATCTTCGTCAACGGCGAAGAGGCTTCGATCTCCAACCCGCGCGATGCCAAGAAATACGGCATCGAGACGATCTACCAGACCCTGGCGCTCGCCGACAATGTCGACGCCGCCGCCAACCTGTTCCTCGGCCGCGAGCTGAGGACCGCCTGGGGCACGCTCGATGACGTCGCCATGGAGGCCGAGGCGCGCAAGGTGATGGGCAGGCTCAATCCCCGCTTCCAGCGCTTCAAGGAGCCGGTGATCAAGCTGTCGGGCGGACAGCGGCAGTCGGTGGCGATCGCACGCGCGATCCTGTTCAACGCCCGCATCCTGATCATGGACGAGCCGACGGCAGCACTTGGACCGCAGGAAACGGCCCAGGTCGGGGAACTGGTCAGGCAGCTCAAGTCCGACGGCATCGGCATCTTCCTGATCAGCCATGACATTCACGACGTATTCGAACTGGCCGACCGGGTGTGCGTCATGAAAAACGGCCAGGTCGTCGGCACTGCCCGCACCACCGATGTGACCCAGGACGAGGTGCTGGGCATGATCATCCTGGGCAAATGTCCGCCTGGCGCCATTCCCGGACCAGGCGCGTTGAAGATCGCTGCCTGAAGCCTGCTGGCCTGAGCCCGTTACCGATCTGCCGATCAGGTGATATGCCAGCCGGCGGGATGGCTTGGCCTTGCCATTGTGTTGACCGGGCGACTTGCCCATAAAGGGCTCACATGCTGATAGGCCGCATTATCCGTTGAAGAAGCTTTTTCCAATCGTCGCTTTCGTTGCCGTTGCGCTGATCAGCATGACAATGGCGGGGTTCGCCTATTTCGCGACGCAAGAGGCGGCTCGCATCAAGTTCGACGCGACCGCGGACGATGCGCTCAACCGTATCGAGAGCCGGATCGACCTGCAGCTGTCGCTGCTGCGCTCGTCGCAAGCCTTGTTCGACGCCCGCAATGGCGACATCTCGCAGAGCGAGTTCAAAGCGTTCTTCAATGCCCTCAATGTCGATACCAATTTCGCCGGCCTGCGCGGCATCGGCTTTCTCCGGCTGGTGAAAGCAGGCGACGAGGCGACGGTCGAGCGCGACATGCTGCATGACCAGGGCACCAGGCGTGCGATCTATCCGGACACCACCCAGCCATGGCGGACGCCCGTTGTGCTGTTCGAGCCGCTCGACCCGTCCAATAAGGCCAGCATCGGCTATGACATGTTCACCGAGCCCGTGCGGCGCGCGGCAATCGAGAAGGCAATGGCAGATGACCAGCAGCACGCGAGCGGGCTGGTGCAACTCGGCCAGGACACGGGTGCAGCACAGACCTTCACCGGCTTTCTCGTCTTCGTGCGGCTCAACGTCGAGACCGCACCTGATGCCATAAACGCATCGCGATCCTCGACGGTAGGCTTTCTCTACGCGGCCTTCCGGGCCAGGGAGTTGTTCCAGATCGCGCTCAGCCGCGCGCCGCTGCTGCCGGTCAACACCGAAATCTACGATGGCGGCGTCGATCCGGATCATTTGCTGTTCCGGTCGGAGACGCCGCCCGTGTCGGGCTTTGGCGACAGGCTGTTGGTCACCCGCAAGATCAGCGTGGCGGGCCGTCCGTGGACCGTGCAGTTCAGGCCGACAAGCGCCTTCTCGCAGCCATCGTCGCGGGCCATCCCAGTCATGCTCGGCCTGTTCGGGTTGCTGCTGGCCGGCGCCATCGCGCTTGTCGCGCGCTATCAGGAGCGAGCCTACGAGGCAGCATCGCTGCTGCATGAGACGACGGAAAAGAGCCTGCTCGAAAAGGATTTGATGCTGCAGGAGATGAAGCATCGCATCAAGAATTCGATCACGCGAGTGCTGGCGATCGCGCGCCAGACCGCGTCACGTGCCAGCGACGTCAATGAGTTCTCGGCATCTTTCTCGGCCCGGCTACAGGCAATGGCCGCGTCCCAGGACATGCTGACGCGCTCGCGCTGGCAGAAGGCGGATCTCGGCGATCTCCTGCGCATCGAGCTTGGCCAAGTGTTCGGAAAGGAGCTGCCGGAAGAGCTTTTGTCCGGGCCGGAGGTGCTGCTTGACGAAACCACGACGCAGGCACTGGGCCTCACCTTCCACGAACTGGCAACGAATGCGCTGAAATATGGCGAGGCCGGCAATACGGTCGGCGCCCTCAGGATCGAATGGTCGGTCGAAGGGCGCGGGCGTGACCGGGTCTTGGCTCTGAGCTGGCAGGAAACCGGGCAGAAGAAGGTCGACGCCCCGGCCACGACCGGCTTCGGCACCAAATTGATCGACCTCAATGTCACGCGTGAGCTGCGTGGCACGATCCACCGCGATTATCGCGATGACGGATTGAATGTGGAAATCAGGATTCCGCTGCCGGCGTGAAGGCCATCGGGCCTTGGCGGAATCGCTCCAGGCTTCACGCGGCGGCCAATAAATTGCCGCGCCGCTGCCGGGTTCGCGAATGAGCCCGGCAGCGCGCGATTCAAGTTGCTCGGAGCGGTTCAGCGTCGATAGATCGCCGATCCGCTCCTTGCTCGCAATTCCGGCGGGAAAACCGCTCCGCGCTTTTCCCGCCCGAATTGCCTTAGTTGCAGCGAGCCGTGTAGATGCGACCCCGATGATCGCGATACTGGCAGTATCCATTGCGCAGGTTGCGGACCAGCAGGCCGGAGCCGGCACCGACGGCCGCGCCGATCAGCGCGCCCTTGCCGCCGCCGACCAAGCCGCCCACGCCGGCGCCGATCAAGCCGCCGCCGACGACATCCTGCTCGGTCGAGGTACAGCCGCTGACGGCGACCACGGCAGCCATGGCAATAAGAATTTTCCGCATAGGGTCACTCCTCACTTCGTGTCCTCACTTTAATAAGCTCCAGCCGTCACTTAGCATGAAAAAACGACCTTTGCTGCTCCAATTTATTGTTGGTGAAGAGAGTCTTTTTCTGGGCGCAGCTTTCCGATGCCTCGGCCGCCGAAAAACCCGAGCGATGTGCGCGCGCGAACGTGGGGGCGGGATCAGGCCAGCTGGGACAGGGCGATCAGGACAATTGCCGCGGCCAACGCCGGAGCGACGATGGGCAGGATGCCATGAGCAACCGGCGATGCCGTGGATGTCTCGGGATCCTGGAATTCGCTCATCGAAATGCGAGCGGCCTGCTCGAGTCTGTTGATATCGGCGACCGTCAAGGCGCTCCTCCCCACTATGCTGCGGCAAAGCCCTCGAAAGCATGCTCGTCGGCTCGGCAGTTCCATCGGTATCTGGCAAAAACAGCATCTGCTTCTATGGTGAACAGCCGGTTAAAAAATGGCGGTCGCCTACTCCGTCTCGAAATTGCCGTGCGGAACAACGAGATGGTATTCGAGGCGACCATCCGCGATCTCGAGGCGCGCCGTTCCGTTCAGGGAAGAGGGCACTACGCGTTCCAGTGCGACGCTGCCGAAGCGCTTTTTGCCCTCTTGGTTGCTGTCGGTTCCTATGGTTTCGGCCCAGGTCAGCGACAGGGCAATGCCGCCATCGGCGGCGGTGTCGAGGACGGCGGTCACTTCGACGAAGCCCTCCGGCCGCGACAGGGCGCCATAGCTGACCGAGTTGACGGCCAGTTCATGCATCGCAAGGCCGATATGCAGCGCGGCGTTGGGGTTGAGGTAAGGATTTGCGCCGCGGAAGCGAAGGCTGTGCGACGCGTCCGTCCCGTAGCGGCCGACCTGACCGGCGACGAGTTCGCGAAGGGCAGCACCGCGCCAGTTGGAGGAGGTTACCAAATCCTGGGAGGAGGCCAGCGACTGGAGCCGGCCGCGAAAGCGGGTCAGGAAATCGCCGATGCTGTCGGAATAGCGTCCCGTCTGGGTGGCGATGCTCTGGATGATTGCCAGCAAATTCTTCGAGCGGTGCGTGACTTCGCGCAACAGCGTCGTCAGCGTCTGTTCGCGGCGTCGCTGCTCGGTCGTCTCGACCATGGTGGTGACGACACCTTGCACGTCGCCGGCCTCGCCATGGTCGGCGTCGATCCAGACCTGAAACCAGCGCATGCCGTCCTCCATCGGGACGCCGATCTCGAGGCGCTGCGGATCGCCGCTTGCGACGACGTTGCGCTTGGCAGCGCCAATGCGGTCGGCCTGTGCCGGCGGCAGGATGCCGTCGCCCTCGCTGCTGTCGGCGGCCCAGGGCGCACGCATGTTCCGCGCCCAGACCGTTTTCATGTCGCGGTCCTGGTAGAGGACGGAAATGCCGGCATTGTGCAGTGCGTGGAGAAGCGCCCGGCCAAGTTGCATGCCGCTTTCGGCGGGATGCAGGGCGATCTCGTCGCCCCGCTCGTTCTTCTTGGTATCTCGAGCCCTGGAACGCATCCGACCTGTTCACCCAACTCAGGCTGAACGGCTCACCGTCCAATGGGTTCCAAGGCAGGTTTTCCGGGAACCAGACGCCCAAAAGCGGTCCGCCGGGCGGCGTCCTTGTGGGACACCACCCGGCGGTGGCTGGAAACCGTTTGAGGGGTGCGGCTTCCAGTGTTCGCCTGATAACTCTCAGGCCCGTCTGAACAGGCCGGCGAGAAGCGAAATGATGAGGAAAGCGAGAAAGATGAAGAACAATATCTGCGCTATCCCGGCAGATGTACCGGCAATGCCGCCGAAACCAAGCGCGCCGGCGATGATTGCCACGACAAGAAATACGAGCGCCCAGTAAAGCATGGTTCCATCTCCTTCCAACTATGTGAGAAAAACGTGGGTGGATGCGGTTTGTTCCACTTTTCGCCGAAAAAGACGATCCCCCCACGCACCATCGTGGCGCGGAAAAGCAAGGCGCGGCCAGCGGAACCTTCCGGCTGGTCGCGCCCTGCTTTTGCGCGCGTTTGCGGCGACTTCAGTTGCGCATCGCTATGCGGCTGCTTTCGCCTGCCGGTCGAAGAACAGAGCCTGGCTGATCAACGCCTTGACCATGTCCGGGTTGAACGGCTTCGTCACCAGGAAAGCCGGTTCGGGCCGCTCGCCGGTCAGGAGACGCTCGGGAAAGGCGGTGATGAAGATCACCGGCACGGAAGTCGACGACAGAATCTCGTTCACCGCCTCGATGCCCGAGCTGCCGTCGGCGAGTTGGATGTCCGCGAGCACCATCTTCGGCCGCGTCTTGCCGAACATCGTCACCGCTTCGGCATGGGTGCGGGCGGTGCCGACGACCCGATGGCCCAGGCTCTCGACCATCTCCTCTATATCCATGGCGATGAGCGGTTCATCCTCGATGATCAGCACGTCGGTCGCCACCTGGCGGGAAATCTCGTTGCTCGCCTGGGCAAGCAGTTCTGAGAATTCCTGTTCGCCGACGCCAAGAATTTCGGCCGCCTCATCCTCGCTGAAACCCTCGACGGCCACCAGAAGGAAGGCCTGGCGGGGAAGCGGCGCGATCGCGTTGAGATTGGCCGCAGCGCGCTGTTCCCATGCCGATTGCGCCTGTTCTTGTGGAACGCGGATGGCGACGGACGTGAACAGTTTGGCGAAGACCTTGTACAGCGCGATGCGGTCGCTGGATGCCTCGGGAAAAATATCGACATCGGCGATGATGGCCTCGAGCATCGCGGCAACCAGCGCGTCGCCGCTCTCCTGCGATCCCGATACGGCACGCGAGAAGCGGCGCAGGAACGGCAGGTGCGGAGCGATGGTGGCGGATAAACTCATGACGGACGTCTCCCTCAGATGACGTGATTGACTAAAAATGCAGGTCAAGCCCCATTGCAAGCCCCAACGACACAAACGCGGGCTTTCGCAAAAAGTTCCGGCCCCGGGAACTAATACGCCTGAACAGCGTTTGAGTTGGGGATGGGCAACCAGACGAGGATGCCGCTTGTGTTGTGTTGAGTTATGTTGAGCGGCTATGGGGCTGGATTAAAGGGCGAAATGAAGGAAATGACGAAAGATGTCTTGACTGGCGCCTCAATCAGGCGCCGGAACGGCGTGGGCGACCCGCTCGGGCCGAATTCCGAAATCGGACGCAAACTCAAGCAGTATTACGACGAGCTGGTCTCCGACGATGTGCCGGATCGTTTCGCGCAGTTGCTCAGCCAACTGGAGCGGGCCGAGCCCGCACAGAAAAAGGACTGAGGCATGGCAACGGTCTCACAAGGCTTCAAGACCGATCTGCTTGGGGCAATACCGAGCTTGCGTGCCTTCGCAGTGTCACTGACGCAGAATGCCGACAAGGCCGACGACCTGGTGCAGGAAACGCTGGTCAAGGCCTGGGACAAGCATGAGAGCTTTCAGCCCGGTACCAACCTGAAGGCATGGCTCTTCACCATCCTGCGCAACGAGTTCTATTCGCAGATGCGCAAACGCGGCCGCGAGGTGCAGGACAGCGACGGCATCATGACAGCCAGGCTTGCGGTGCATCCCGCCCAGCACGGCCAGCTCGACCTCAAGGATTTCCGCGGTGCGCTCGAGCAGCTGCCCGAAGACCAGCGCGAGGCCATCATCCTCATCGGCGCCTCGGGCTTCTCTTACGAGGAGGCGGCCGAGATTTGCGGTTGCGCGGTCGGGACGATCAAGAGCCGCGTCAGCCGAGCCCGCACGCGCCTGCAGGAGATACTGAAAATCTCCGGCGAGGACGAGTACGGTCCCGATGCGATCTCAGCACAGGTCACTGGCACGGCGGCGCACTAAAAAAGCGTCGCATCGAAACGGCTGACAGAATCGCCATCGCATCCGCTCTGACTCTTACGCGATGCGACGTCGTCAGGCGGGCGGGACTCGTCCGCAGGCCCGGGCCACCGCTTCCACAAGATCTTCGCCCGAATAAGGTTTGCTGACCAGCCTTATCCCTGGAAAGGCAACCTTGATCTCGTCCGCATCCGAATAACCGGAGGCAAAGACGAAGGGCACGCCCGTTTCACGCAGGCGCGATGCAAAGTCGAAAGTCGGAGTGCCCCCCAGCATGAGGTCGACGATCGCCGCATCGAATTGGGTGGCAACCTGTCGGCCATCGATCTCGGCCAGGTCACGGACAAGCACCACGTCGTCGGCGCCGTGATCACGGCAAAGCTGCTCGACATCCATGGCGATGAGAAATTCATCTTCCAGGACAAGAATGCGCAATCCGTCAAGCAAAGGCGACACAGGCAATGGCTCCTTGAAACGCAGCGAGTCATGATCGCTATTTGACGCGCTGTCATTTAAAAAAGACATGCCACCGCAGCGGCTGAGCCCGCGGCTCTCGAGGAGCGGTCGAAATGTCAATCCAGAACGGCCTTGCTTCCTCCAGCCGCCGGTACGATTGCGAGAATTGCCCACTGCGGCCGCTGCCGGGTTTCCGCAAATTCGAGAGATCGGAACTGGCCTTCATCGACAAATTGAAGAAAGGCGAGCTCGCGGTCGACAAGGGCGCAACGGTGCTGGTGGAAGGACGCCGCAGCGCCCATCTCTACACGGTGCTGTCGGGCTGGGCTTTCCGTTACAAGCTGTTGTCGGATGGCCGCCGTCAAATCCTCAACTACGCCGTCCCTGGAGATCTCATCGGGCTGCAAGGCGGCGTGATGGGCGAAATGCAGCATTCCGTCGAAGCCTTGTCGCCGATGCTGCTTTGCGTGTTCGAGCGGGAGTCCCTGCATGAGCTTTTCCGCAACCATCCGGGCCTGGCCTATGACATCACCTGGATCGCGTCGCGCGAGGAGCGGATGCTGGACGAGAACCTGCTCAGCGTCGGCCGCCGCAGCGCGATCGAGCGCACCGCCTATCTCATCGCCTTCATCGGCAGCCGGGCCAAGGCCGTTGGCCTCAATGGCGGGCGGTTCACCCGGATCGCGTTCACGCAGCAGCACATCGCCGATACCCTCGGCCTGTCTTTGGTCCATACCAACAAGACGATTCGCAAGCTGATGGATCGCAAGCTGATCGCTTGGCGCGATGGCGGCTGCGAGATCATCGATCATGAAGGGTTGAAGCAGCTTGCCGGCTGGGAGGGGCAGGGCAAGGAACGGCGGCCGCTGATCTGACCGGATGCAGGAGGACCCGTTTTGAGCTAGGGTCCAGATCGATGGAACCAGGATGGCCTCTATCCATTGGATTGAGCGTGATCTTTTCGGCAAACCGACACCCGCTTTGCGGGACCATGCCCGTTTATCCGAGGGGCTCGGAACCTTGAGACATGCAGCGCGTTGAAACCAAAGCAATCACAGGGAGTTAAGCGATGGCAGCTGCCGCAGGAAAGAACGCAGGCGAAGCGCGGGCGAACTCGGATCTCGAAGCCGATATCAGGCAGTTGAAGACCGATATCGACAAGCTTACGAAGCAGTTGGCCAAGACAGGCGAGCATGGATACGGCACCGCCCGCCGTGCCGCCGCCGAAGGTGTCGAGCATCTGCGGGCCCAAGGCGAGGCAGCCTTTGACAGCCTGCGCAGCAACACCAGGGATATCGAGGCGCAGATAGCGGCAAGCGTGCGCGAGAAGCCGGTGACTTCATTGGCGATCGCCGCCGGCGTCGGCTTCCTGTTCGCGCTCCTGGCGCGCCGCTAGTCCCGCTCAAATGGGATTGCTGGCTTCCCTTGTCTCGGGCCTGGCTTCGGGCGAAACCGTTGCAGCCATGCGCCGCGCGCGCACGGCTGCAATTGTCTATGCGCTTGCCGCGCTCGCGGCGCTGTGCGGTCTCGGCTTCCTGATCGGGGCCGGCTATATCTGGGCTGCGGACCGCTATGGGCCGCTCGCTGCGGCGTTGGGATTCGGCGTCGGCTTTCTGATCGTCGCGGGTCTGATCTTGCTGATCTATCGCTTCTCGGCCGGCTCGCGCGCACGGCGCCGGGCAGAACGGCGCAAGGCGGACATGACGGCAATCGGGGTCACCGCCGCACTGGCCGCTCTGCCGGTGCTGCTCAAGGGAAAGGTCGGCCTCGGGGCCATTCTCGGTCCCGCCGTGGCGTTGGCGGCTTATGCCATCTACCGCGAGAACGTGAAACCAGGTCCCGGCGGGCCGGCTGGCGGCGATCCTGATTGAGGCTGACCGGATGAAGGCTGGGCCCGGATTAAGGCTGGGCGGTCACTTGGAGAGATCCTCCAGCGGCATGGATATTTCGGCAAAGACGCCTTCCGGCCGGAACTCGTGCGTCACTTCGCTGGAGATGACCTTGGCCAGGCTGCGGCGGATCAGGATCGAGCCGAAACCGTGCCGCTCGGGCGGGGCAACCGCAGGACCGCCGCTTTCGCGCCAGGTCAGGACAAGGCGCCGGTCGCTTTTTCTGCCTTGTGTCTTCCAGCTCAGATCGACCTTGCCGGATGTCGCCGACAGCGACCCATATTGTAGGGCGTTGCTGGCCAGTTCGTGCAAGATCAGGCCCAGCCCCACTGCCTGGTCCGGCGACAGCAACAGATCGGGACCGGTGATCGTCATGCGCAGTTGCTCGGCGGTGTCGAAGGGCCTCACCTCGATCTGGACGAGTTCATGGATGCCGATGCCGCGCCATTCCCGGTCGGACAGGAGATTATGGGCAATGCCGAGTGCCTGGAGCCGGGCGCCGAAGGCTTCCAGGAAAGCGCTCGGCTGCCGGGCATGGCGCACGGTCTGCGTCGCCAGCGCCTGAACGGTCGCCAGCGTGTTCTTGACGCGATGATTGAGTTCGCGAAGCAGCAGCCTTTGCCTTTCCTCCCCAAGCTTGCGTTCGGATATGTCGTAATTGACCCCGAAGATCAGCGTCGGCTTGCCGTCGCCATCGCGCTCGATGACGCGGCCGCGCGTCGCCAGCCAACGGGGTGGATGGAAGCCTTTCACTCGGTACTCGCCGAAATAGTCGTCGCCGCCGGCCAAGGCGTCGCGGAAGCGGGTTTCGGTTTGATAGACGTCGCGTGGATCTATTGCCATCAGGATGTCGCGCGCCCGCAACCGGTTCGATCGCGGCAGATTGAACAATTCCGGCAGCAAACCATCGCATTCGATCATGTCGGTGCGGATGTCCCAGGCCCAGCTGGCAAGCGATGCCGCGTCGAGCGCTATGGCGCGCCGTTTTTCTTCGCGAACCAGCGCCGCCTCGGCGATGGCGCCGCTGCGCGTCGCATCCTTCAGCGTGAACAGGCTGGCGGCTAGGCCGGCCAGCGCCTTCAACTGGTCGAGCCTGACGCGCGATGGAAAGGGACGGGGCTTGCGGTCGAAAACGCAGAGCGTTCCGATCCTGGCGCCGGCGACGGTCACCGGCGCGCCCGCAAAGAAGCGGATGTGATGCTTGCCCGTGACCAGTGAGTTGGCTTTAAAACGCGGATCCAAGGTCGCGTCGGGTACCACCATCAGTTCGCCGCCCGCGGCAATCGCATGGGCGGAGAAGGAGATGTCGGTTGCGGTCTCGATCTCGTCCAGGCCGACACGCGACTTGAACCATTGCCGCTCGACGTCGACGAGCGTAACCAGCGCGATCGGTGCGCGCATGGCGGCCGCGGCAAGGCGGCTGACGCCGTCGAAGTCGGCGTCAGCCATCGTATCCAGCGCCTGCAAGCCGTGCAGCACGGCCAGCCGGCCGGCGTCGTTGACGACGTGCATTACTTCGGCCGGCAGGCCCGGCGCCAATTTCGCCGCCTTGTTCACCAGCGCCCCCAACGCCTCCTCGCGAGCCCTCCGACTTCGCCTTCCCGACTTGCCGGCGAAGGGCTTGGCCAAACGCGGAACCTTCGTAGCAAGGAACCGTTACCCGAAGATGTTTTGCTAGAGACGCTCAACGCGTCCACATCGCATCGAGGCCGGCTATGCCCAAGACCATTCCTGAAAACAAAGCGCGTCAGGGACACTGGGGCTGGCACGGATTGCGGATCCTGATTGCGGGACTTCTCCTGGCCTTTGTCGTTTGGGGCATCGTCGAGATTTACGGCGAGTACACGAAATCCCCGACCACCGAACAAGGCAGCGCTCCGAGCGGCTAGTCTTCTGTTCCTCGTCGGCTGCCCCTGCATCAGGCCGCCTTTGCCCGCATGGCGTGCCGCGGCACCAGCACGTTCAAGGCGCCCGGGTGGATTTCGATGGTAATTTCGGCCTCGAGCTTGATAAGTTCACCGTCGAGGACGGCGCGGTATTTCCTGGCCGCCGACCGGATCTTCAGCACAGCCCGCTCTGTCTGATGGATTTCGACATGTTCATTGTCACGCCATTTGCCACGCGCGACGTTGAAGAAGAACTTGACCAGTTCGGCGCGCTGCCGCGCGACCGTGACATAAATGCCGAGCACGCCGCCCGCCGGATTGTCGGCAAAGGGCAGGTGACCCTCTCCAAACAGGTTGTTGGTGACGCCGACGCCGGTGGTTCGCGCCGTGATCTCGGCCTCGCCAATGGTCAGGGTGACCGTCATCGCCGGCGGATTCTTGATCGTCTGCCAAGCCGCTTTCGCGGATGCCCGCATCTTGCCCAGCCGGGAGCCGAACTCCATGTTCTGGCGTAGCTGCACCATCTTGGCGTGCATGCCGATCGAGAACTGATGCACGAAAGGCCGGCCATTGGCGGTGGCGATGTCCACCGCCATCACCTCGCCATCGGCGAAGGATCGCAAAGCCGCATCGAGCGTCTGCGGGATGCCGAGCCCGCGCGCGAAGAGGTTCATGGTGCCTGCGGGCAATATGGCCAGCGCCTTTTTCTTGCCCATCAGCCGCGCCGCCGCCGCCGATATCGTGCCATCGCCGCCGCCGGCGAGAATCACGTCGATGCCGCGACGCGAAGCCGCGTTGTCCAATGCCGGCACGATGTCCTTGCCGGCAACCACGTCGATATCGATGGAATGGCCTGCCGCCTCCAGCAGGTCGCGCATGCGATCGCGAAAGCCATCCAGGTCGAGGGTGCGCAAGGTGCCACCGTCCCGGTTCAGCACCGCCGCAAACCGCATGTCCCCTCCGTGTTCTCAAAAAAACTCCGAGCCGGAGAAGCTCCAGCCGTCGGCTGAACGGCGCAAGTAGCAAAAAGGTTCCGGATGATGCGGCGAATTTCCCTTTGCAGGACGCAAGTTGCGAGCCGCGTGTGCGGAGAATATGCGTCCTGGCTTTTGTCGGAACAATGGGCGCAGTCACGACGTTGTGATCAGGCGAATGCCGCGTTCGCCCGTCGCCGGTGACGGCGGAGGCCGGTGCGGCATGCATGAAATCAGGCACGAGGAGACACCATCATGATCCGCAATCTTTTAGCCACGACTGCTCTTGCCATGTTCGTGGCGACGGGCGCGCATGCGCAGACGACTCCGACACCGGCTGCGCCTGGCGCGGAGCAACCCGCCGCTCCTGTGGTGCACGCCGAGGGCAGCATCGCCACCAACATCATCGGTGAATCGGTTTATAACGGCACCGGCGACAATGCCGAGAATATCGGCAAAGTAACCGACATCGTCTTCGACAAGGACGGTCAGGCCAAATCCATAGTCATCGGCGTCGGGGGCTTTCTGGGCGTCGGGACGAAGAATGTCGCGTTCGATTACGACAAGCTGCAGTGGGCCGAGAAAAACGGCGACCGCTGGCTGGTCGCCCAGACGACCAAGGACCAGTTGACGGCGCAGCCGGAGTTCGACACCAAGCCCTATGCTCCGGCACCGGCCGCATCGACAGCCGCACAGGCGCCGTCCACATCCGCGCCGAGCGATACCGCCCAGGCGCCAGTCGACATGAACGCGGCTCCGGCGGAATCGGTGAAGCGCGCCGCCGGCAATCTCGCCACCAATATCATCGGTGAGAGCGTCTATAACGGGACCGGCGACGATGCGCAGAACATCGGCAACGTCAACGACATCGTCCTGACCAAGGAAGGCAAGGCGCAATCACTGGTCATCGGCGTCGGCGGCTTCCTCGGCATCGGCGAGAAGAACGTCACCTATGATTTCGGCAAGGCCCAGTGGGCCGAGAAAAACGGCGACCGCTGGCTGGTAGCCCAAACCACCAAGGAAGAGCTGCAGGCATTGCCGGACTTCAACCGCAAGGCCTATGATCCGGCTCCGGTCACGACGGCATCCAACGCACCTGCTGCGTCCACCCCGGCCGTCGCGCCGACAACCAATACGGCTCCGATCGACAAGACGGCGCAGGCCCCGTCCGCCTCGACGCCTGATGCGACCGCCCCCGACCAGACGAAGACCGCAGCGATCGACAAATCCAAACTGACCGAAATGCCTGTCGGCGAAGTCAGGGGCGACGATCTCAAGGGTACCACAGTCTATGGCGCCAACGACGTCAAGGTCGGCGAGATCGGCGATGTCGTGCTGACGCCCGACAACAAGACCGACGCGGTCATCGTGGATGTCGGCGGTTTCCTCGGCGTCGGCGAGAAGGAAGTCGCCGTCGGCATGGACAACCTGAAATTCATGACCGACAAGGACGGTAACAAATATCTCTACACGACCTTCACCAAGGAGCAGCTCGAGGCCCAGGCCGCCTATGACAAAGGCAGCTATGCGCAGAACCGCGAGCAGCAGCGGATGATCGTGAGATAGCAACGGCAGTAGGGCAGTAGGGTAGTAGGGTAGTAGGGCAGTAGGCAGTAGGGCAGTAGGCAGTAGGGCAGTAGGGCAGTAGGGATTCCCTATTCCCCTACTGCCCTACTTACATAGCCCACAACGCCATCCCTGGTCAGCTCCGCCAGCGCCAGCGACTGGTCGAGATGTTCGGTCCGCCAGGCAAGCAGCCGTTCGGCGAACTCGAGCCTGATCGGGAGATAGGCGGGATCGGCGGCGAGATTGGCGAGCTCGGCGGGATCCTTTTCCAGGTCGAACAGCAATGGCGGCAGGCCGCCGCCGAAATGCACATATTTGAATTTTTCCGTGCGGATCACGGCGAGATTGCACTGGCGCGAGGCAAGGCCGAAATGCCGTTCGGCTTCGCCTTCCGCGATCGAACGGAAATCGAATTCCCAATGCGCGGCGTCGCGCCAGTCCGGCGGCTCCTCGCCGGCGATGAACGGCCGCAGCGAATGACCGTCGAGGTGCGGCGCCGGTTCGCCCCCCAGCAGGTCGAGCAAGGTCGGCAATATGTCCACCGCCTCGGTAAAGCGGTCGACGGCCACGCCTGCGGTGCGGCCGTGACGCGGGTCGCGGATGACCAAGGGGATATGATAGCTGGCGTCGAAGAAGCCGCCTTTGCCCAGCATGAAATGGTCGCCCATCATCTCGGCATGGTCGGAGGTAAGCACAACGATGGTGTCGTCCCACGCGCCCGCCGTCTTGACCGCCTGCCAGATTCGGCCGAGCTGCGCATCGACTTCCGAGATCATGCCGTAATAGATCGCGCGGATGCGGCGGAAATCATCCTCGCTCCAGTCATGTACACTGCCTGCGGCGCCAGGTCGAAACTTGTGCTTTTTCTGCCTGCCGAAATCGTAGGCGAGATAGGGATGGCTGTCCGCCTCTTTCTGCCAGTCTGCCGCACGGCGAAAGTCGGGGCCGTCGGCGGGGTCGTACACGGTGTCGTATGGTGCAGGCACGATGAAAGGCGGATGCGGGCTGATGAAAGAGAGATGCGCGAACCAGGGCGCGGCATGCTCCTGTTCGCCCAGCCATCGGATGAATTCGCCGGCAAGAAAAGCGGTCGGCGTCTGCTCCTTCGAATAGACGGGCGGCGCACTCGTCACGGAGCCGGCATCGCCTGCCCCGTTCGCCGGTCGATGGATCGCGGGGGAGCCGGCGTCGGTATCGATGCCCTGCATTCCCAGCCATGACAGCCACTGCTTCTGATGCTCTGGCAGCAATTGGCGCACCGTGAAACCAGGAAGCACGCCTTCATAGCTTCGCAGCCGCGGATCAGCCGGAGCGAGCCGGCGCGGATCCAGCGATACGTCGGTGTAGCCGAACAGCGTCGGATCGTAGCCCAGCGCGCGCGCCGAAAGCGCTATATTGCCGTGACGGGCATCGAGCGGCGTGCCGTTGCGGCAAACCCGGTTATTCATCTGGTAGAGGCCGGTATAGAGGCAGGCACGGGCCGGCGAGCAGGGTGCCGCGCCGCCATAGTGCCGCTTGAACAATACGCCTTCCGCTGCCAATGCGTCGGCATTCGGCGTCTTCACCAGGGGATGGCCGGCCGCCGAAAGGCAATCGCCGCGCCACTGGTCGCAGGTGATCAGGAGAACGTTCGGACGCCTGCCTTTTCCGGTCACTGGCGATAATCCTTGGCTAATGTGCGAGCGTCGCTCATGGAACCGAAATCCCGCCCCGGCGCAAGCCCGGGCTGCTGGTGGATCGGTGAACAAATTGCTTTCGATTGTTCACTTCCAGAGTACAGTCCATCCCGCCTTTGCCGCCTTTGACGGGGACAGGCCGATGCTCATATTGGCGGGGACAGCGGCAGGGGCCGCAATAGAACAAGGGAGCAGCACTCATGCTCGACCAGATCAAGGGTTTGCATCACGTCACCTCGATGGCCAGCGATGCCCGCCAGAACAATGAGTTCTTCACTGGGAAGCTCGGCCTGCGCCGGGTCAAGAAAACGGTCAATTTCGACGCGCCCGACGTCTACCATCTCTACTATGCCGACGAGCTCGGCACGCCGGGTTCGGTGATGACCTATTTTCCGTTTCCCAATATCGGCAAGGGCCGTCACGGCGTCGGCGAAGTCGGCACCACCGCCTATTCGGTGCCGGAAGGCACGCTCGCCTATTGGGAAAGGCGCTTCGCCGAGGAAGGTATCGCCGGCCTTTCGCGCGAAGAGACCTTTGGCGAGAAGCGTCTGGCCTTCGCCGGACCGGACGGCGACGGTTTCGCGCTCGTCGAGGACAGGGCCGACACGCGCGCGCCATGGGCGAAGGGCGGCATTCCCGCCGACGAGGCGATCCGGGGCTTTCACTCCGTGTCGCTGCGCCTGAAGGATGGCGGCGCCACCGAGGAACTCTTGAAGTTCATGGGCTATGAGGAGCTCGACAAATCCGGCAATGTCAGGCGGCTGGCGATCAGGAACGGCAATGGCGCCGACGTCGTCGACATCGAATCGCTACCCGGTGCCGCCTTTGCCGATCTCGGCGCGGGCTCGGTCCATCACGTCGCTTTCGCCGTCGAGGATCGCGCCAGGCAGCTCGAAGTGCGCAAGGCGCTGATGGATACCGGCTACCAGGTGACGCCAGTGATCGACCGCGATTACTTCTGGGCGATCTATTTCCGCACGCCGGGCGGCGTTCTGTTCGAAGTCGCCACCAACGAGCCGGGCTTCGACCGCGACGAGGACACCGCCCATCTCGGTGAAGCTTTGAAGCTGCCGGCGCAGCATCAACACCTGCGGCCCTATCTCGAACAGCATCTGCAGAAGCTGGAAGACTGAGGGGCGGGGTCATGAGCACAGACAGCTACATCCACAAGGTGCTGCCCGGTTCGCCGGGCGGTCCGCTGCTCTTCGTCTTCCATGGCACCGGAGGCGACGAGGGCCAGCTCGTCTCGCTGGGGCGCGATCTCGCGCCCCAGGCAACCATCATCTCGCCACGCGGCGATGTGTCTGAACAAGGCGCTGCGCGCTTTTTCCGTCGCACCGGCGAGGGCGTCTATGACATGCAGGACCTGGCGCGCGCGACTCGGAAGATGGCGGGCTTCGTCAAGGCGCAGATAGCAGCGGCAAAACCGTCGGCGGTCTACGCTCTCGGCTATTCCAACGGCGCCAACATCCTGGCGTCGCTGCTGTTCGAAGCCCCTGACCTGTTCGACGCGGCGGTGCTGATGCACCCGCTGATCCCGTTCGAACCGGAGGTGAACGGGAGTCTTGCCGGGCGCCGCATTCTGGTGACCGCCGGCAGGCGGGATCCGATCTGTCCGCCGAACCTGACTTCGCGGCTCGAAGCCTATTTGCGCGCCGATGGCGCCGATGTCACAGTGGAGTGGCATGAAGGCGGGCACGAAGTGCGGCCGAACGAAATCGAGGCGGCGCGGCGGCTCTTTGCCGGCGTGGCCCAAGGAGTAAGTGATGCCTGACCAACTGCCGGAGATCGAACTCGAAGATCGTGGCTCCAAGGGCCGCTACGTGCTGCGCGGTCCGGGCGGGGCCGAGGCGGAGATGACCTTCACCAAGATCGGCGAGCACCAGATCATCATCGACCACACCGAAGTGCCCGACGCGTTTCGCGGCCAGGGTGCCGGGCTTCGGCTCGTCACCCGCGCCGTCGAGGACGCGCGCGCGGCGGGCAAGAAGATCATCCCGCTCTGTCCCTTCGCCAACGCCCAGTTCCGCCGTCATCCGGAGTGGGCCGACGTGCTGAAGGGGTAGGATCAGCCGGCGCTTTACCAGTCGGGACCCACGGGAGTAAAACAGTGTGATAGGCCAGCACGGCTTTGGCATTTGCACGCTCGGCCCATCTTGCCTAAGTAGATATGATATATCGCGGGCGGCGTGCGACACATCGAACCGAATGATCCCTTCATGACCGAAACCGATCTCGTTCCCGTCTTCGACGGCCATAACGACACGCTGCTCAGACTCTATCAGTCGAAAGACCCGGACGTCGAAAAGCTGTTCATGGAAGGGAAATCGGGCGGCCATATCGACCTGCCGCGCGCACGGGCCGGCGGGTTCGCCGGCGGCATGTTCGCGATCTTCCCGCCGCCTGTCGAGAGAGGCCGGCGCGGCGCTGTCCCGTCGACGCCCAGCGATGCCGAGCCTTTGCCGCCCGAACTCCCGCACAGCGATGCGCTGGCCTCGACGATCGCGATGGCCTCGATCCTGTTCAGGCTGGAACGGGCCGGAGCGCTGAGCGTCTGCCGCAATGCCGCAGATGTGCGCGGCGCCATGGTGCGCGACTCGATCGCTGCGGTATTCCATATCGAAGGGGTCGAGGCGATCGATCCCGAACTCACCATGCTCGACGTGCTGCATGCCGCCGGCTTGCGCTCGCTCGGCATCGTCTGGAGCCGCCCGAACGCTTTCGGCCATGGCGTGCCGTTCCGCTTTCCGTCCTCGCCCGATACCGGTCCCGGCTTGACCGATGCCGGCAAGGCGCTGGTCAAGGCCTGCAACCAACTCAGGATCATGATCGACCTGTCGCATCTCAACGAGAAGGGGTTTCGTGACGTCGCCGCGCTCAGCGATGCGCCGCTGGTCGCGACCCATTCCAACGTGCATGCGATCTGCGGCCACTCACGCAACCTCACCGACTGGCAGCTCGGCGCGATTCGCGAAACCGGCGGCATGGTCGGGCTGAACTTCGCCACCGGCTTCCTGCGCGAGGACGGAAAGATGAATGCCGATACCGGCCTCGACATCATGGTGCGCCACATCGATTCCCTGCTGCAGGCGCTGGGTGAGGATGGGGTTGGCCTCGGCTCCGATTTCGACGGAGCCATGATCCCGGCCGTCATTGGCGACGCCGCCGGCCTGCCGAAGCTCATCGATGCGCTCGCCGCACGCGGCTTCGGCCGCGCGCTGATCGAAAAGATCGCCTACCGAAACTGGCTGGCCATGCTGGAAAGAACCATAGGATAGGCAGGTCAGCCGAACCCCATGCGCTTCAGCCAGTCCTTGCCGACGCCGCGGTCGCGGATGATCGGCAGCGGGTTTTCCGAATCGAGCCGCGCGCAGATGCGGTAGACCTCAAGCGTCTCGGCGCTCATCTCGCCGCGCTTGTAGAAGAACATGGCGGCGGCATAGCGTGTGCGGCCCGACCATTTTTCGCCGAGCGGCGTGTTGACCAGTTCCCACTGTTCGGCCGCCTCTTCTTGCTGCTTGTCGGCTTCCTCGTCCATGGTCAGAAATCCGCCGGCGGATTGGCGGTGCGACGATCGAGCTTGATGAACGGCCGCGCCACCACCTTGGCCCGCTTCATCAGCTTTTGGTATTGCAGCTCGCGCATTGCGTAGATCTCGACCCAGAGGTCGTCGACGACAGTATCACCATATGGTCGCACCAGCGAAGCGATGGCGATGTTGCGCTTGGCCATCGGCGACCACATGGCGGCGCTGACCAGCCCGACCTCCTGGCTCTTTCTGTGATAGACGATGGCGTGTTCGGCCGGGATGTTGCCTTCGATCTCCAGCCCGACCAGCACATGCCGCAGCTTGCGCTTGGCGCGCGCCTCGAAGATGGCGCGACGGCCGTTGAAATGGGCCTTTTCCAGATCAATCATGAAGCCGAGCCCGATCTCGTCGGGCATGCGCAAGCGGTCGGCGCGGATGGCGTGTTCGGCTGTCGTGAAGTCGGCATTGGCGACGATCAGCCCGGCTTCGAGCCGGGCGCGGTTGAGCGCGGTGTAGCCGATGGCGCGGATGCCGCGCAGTTCGCCGGCCGCCATCAGCCGGTCCCACAGGCTCAGCGCCTTGTCGACCGGCATAAACAATTCATAGCCGAGGTCGCCGGTGAAGCCGGTGCGCGAGATGGTGACGGTTTCGCCATCATGCGGGAATTCGGCGAGGTCGAATGCCTTCAGCTTTTCGACATCGGCAAAACCGGCATCACGCAGCACGGCGAAAGAGGTCGGACCTTGCAGTGCCAGGCCCGCGACGGCTTCGGTCTCTTCCTCCACCGTCACATCGAACCCGATGGCGCTGTCGAGCAGCCAAGGCAAATGCCGCTCCTGCGAGCACAGCCGGAACCGCGTTGGCGAGAGCCGGAACAGCGTGCCGTCATCGAGGACGAAGCCCTCGTCGTCGCACCATGCGGTATAATGGACGCGGCCCGGCTTCAGCCTGGTCACGTCGCGCAGCGTGACGCGGTCGAGGAAGGCCTGGGCGTCCGGTCCCTCGACGCGGTACTTGGTCATCGGCGAGATGTCGAAGAGCGCCGACTGGCTGCGAATGGCGAAATATTCGAGCTCCTCGTCCCACAGCGAATGGGGGGCGCGGTAGCCCGCCCAGTTGTACCAATCCTGGGTCTTGGCCAGAGCATCGATGCGCGGCTGGAACGGCGTGCCGAGACGCAACGTGCGGAAGTGGGATTGGGCTTCGATGCGGGCGGATGATGGTTGCTGATTCATGCTGGCGATCCTTCGCCGTAGAATGCGACTGCCGCCAACTGAAACATCGCCTTACCCCTTCATCGCAATGATACGTCGAGCGGCGTTCAATCCAGGTGCGCCGGAGACGCCGCCGCCGGGATGTGAACCGGCACCGGCGAGAAACAGCCCGTCGAGCGGTGTGTCGTAGCCGGACCAGCCCGAGACCGGGCGCGAGATCAGCATCTGGTCGGCCTGCAACTCGCCGTGGTGCCAGTGGCCGCCCGGCATGCGGTAGCGCGTTTCGATGTCGGCGGGCGTCAAGAGCTCGGTGTGGCGCACCGTCTTGCCGATGCCTGGCGCGTAGGCTTCGAGCTGAGCCATGATTGCCTCCAGGAATTTCGCCTTGCCGGCGCCCCATCCCTCTTTCAGAGCATAGGGCGCGTATTGCACCACCGCCGACAGCACGCAGGCGCCGTCGGGCGCGAGCGATGGATCGGCGAGGCTTGGCAGCGTGATCTCCATCACCGGTTCGGGCGAGAACGCGCCGTATTTGGATGGATTGAAGGCGCGCTCGACATGATCGGGCGAGGGGGCGATAACCAGCCGCCCCCTGTGGCCGGCGGCATCGACACCTGTGAATTGCGGCGGCCTGTCGAGCGCCAGGTGAAGCTTGGCGACATCACCCTTCATGCGGATGTTGTTCACCTTGCGCACGAAGCCGGTGTCGAGTTCGCGTGGACCGACAAGGTCGAGCAAAGTCGTCGCCGGATTTGTCGCGGAGACGATCGTCCTGGCGCGCAGCACCTCGCCATTGTCCAATGCGACACCGACGGCGCGGTTTTTCTCGACAATGATCCTTGCGACAGGCGCCGATGTGCGGACGTTCACGCCGGCCTTTTCGGCCGAGGTGCGGATGGCGGCGATCACCGCGCCCATGCCGCCCTTCGGCACTATCTGCGCGCCGGCCGCACCGCCGGCCTCGCCGGCCAGCCGGTAATAGAGGCCGAGCAGCGAGGTGGGCGAGCGCGGACCGAGATGGCTGCCGAGCGTCGCGTCGAAGGACAGCAGCCCTTTCAGCCTGATGTCGGCAAGCTGCTCGTCGAGCAGGTCGGCGACGTTCATCAAGAGCATGCGCAGGAAATTGCGCATGTCTTCCTTGCCGAGCCTTTTCAGCGCCAGAGCGGTCTGCCCGAGCGCCGCCGTCTCCAGCAGCGACATGCCGGCCAGATCGGGCGGACGACGCGAGAGGAAGGGTTCCAGGATGCCGGCGTAGCGCAGCAGTTGCGCGCGCAACTGCTTCCACGCGGATTGCTCGGACGAACTTGCACCGGTCAGCATTTCGCCATAGGCGCCGTGCAGGACCAGCGAGGGGCCGTCCATCGACAGCGCAACCGACGGCGCGAAGTCGTCTGGGGTGATCCGCAAGCCATGCTTCTCCAGCTCCAGCGTCTTCACCACGTCGGGGTGCAGCCTGTTCAGCAGATGGGCGATCGACGAGACGTGAAAACCCGGCGCGAATTCCTCCGTGCGCGCGGCGCCGCCGAGATCGTTCCCAGCTTCCAGCAGCAGCACCTTGCGCCCGGCCTTCGCCAGCGTGGCAGCAGTGACGAGGCCATTATGGCCGCCGCCAATGACGATTGCATCATATGACGTCATGGGCCGGGCTCATATGTGAGATCGATTTGGCGAGATCGCACAGGATCTCGGCCGCGGCATTTCGGCCGGGCGCGCCCATGACGCCGCCGCCGGGATGGGTCGAGGAGCCGCACATATAAAGCCCGCCGATCGGTGAGCGGTATTGCGCGTAGCCCGGCACCGGGCGGTTGAACAGAAGCTGGTCGAAGGTCAGTTCGCCCTGGAAGATGTTGCCTTCGGTGAGCCCGACCTCGGCCTCGATTTCGCGCGGCGTGCGCACCTCCATGTGGACGATGCGGTCGCGAAAGCCGGGCGAGTAGTCGGCAATCTGCGCAATCACGCTTTCGGCGAATCCGTCGCGATCGGCGTCGGTCCATTCATGGCCGTTCACCTTGGGCGGCGCGTATTGCACGAAGCAGCTCATGAAGTGTTTTCCCGGCGGCGCCATCGTCGGGTCGAGCGTCGTCGGGATGACCATGTCGAGGAAAGGATCGGCCGACCAGCGCCCGGCCTTCCAGTCGTCATAGGCGCGCTCCATGCGCTCCATCGAATCGGTGAAATGCATATCGCCGCGATAAACCGGCGAATCCTTCGGCAGAGCCGGGAATTCGGGCATCGAGTCCAGCGCGATGTTGACCTTGCCGGACGAGCCTCGGATCTTGAAGTTCCTGACCCGGCGCAGGAAAATCTCGGGCAGTTCCTTTTCCTCGACCAGTTTCAGGAAGGTTCGCTTCACGTCGGCGTTGGAGACGACGAGCTTGCCACGGATCTCCTCACCGCCGGCCAGCACCACACCCTTGGCCTTGCCGCGGCTCACCAGAACATGGTCGACCTCGGCGCCGGTGCGAATGGTTCCACCAGACGCCTTGAAGGATGCCGCCAGCGCTTTTGTCACCGCGCCCATGCCGCCGCGCGCATAGCCCCAGGCGCCGACCGAGCCGTCGACCTCGCCCATATAGTGGTGCAGCAGCACATAAGCCGTGCCGGGCGACATCGGCCCGAGCGCCGTGCCGATGATGCCGGACAAAGCGAAATTGGCCTTGATGACATCGGTCTCGAAATATTCATCGAGGAAGTCCGAGATCGACATGGTCCAGAAGCGCAGCGTCAGCGCCATTTCCTCCGCCGACAGGCCCGCGAATTTCTTGCCCAGATAAAGGAGCTCGCCCAGATCCCGCGGCCGCAGACTGGTCGGGTCGGGCGCGGTGCGCATCAACAGCGGCTGGATGAAACGGCACTGGCGCGTCACGTCGCGCGCATAACGGTCGTAGGCTTCGGCATCGCGTTTCGAGAAGCGCGCAAATTCGCGCCGGTGTGCATCATGGTCCCGGTAATTGGCGAGATAATCGCCATCCCTGGTGAACACCGCGCCGCCCTCATAGGAGATAACCTGCAGGCCGAAGCGCGGCAGTTCGAGGTCGCGCATGATTTCAGGGCGAAACAGCGAACAGACATAGGAACAGTTGGAATAGAGGAAGCCCGACGTCAATTCCCGGCTGGTGGCGGCGCCGCCGACCCAGGGATTCTTCTCCACCACCAGCACGTCGAGCCCGGCGCGCTGGAGATAGCAGGCGTTGACCAGTCCGTTGTGTCCGCCGCCGATGACGACCGCATCCCAAGCTTTCATTTTGGCCCAGTCTTTCCATGCGATCCGCTGTTCATCTTGGCGTAATCCGTCCCCTCAATGCGCGAAATTTGGCACGGTAGTCGTCGTTGTGTCCAGCCGTATTGAATGAATGTTCAACAAATGATGTTGCGTTTTCCCAGACATGGGCTAGGCTTTGCAGGCGTTCGAGACGGACATTCGTCGATTGGGGATCGAGGGTTGATGATCGAAACGGCCGAGGCCGAGCCGGAGTATGACGGAGCCGCCATCCGCTTCCTCGAGGCGCTGTGGGGCGACGGCTACCTGTCGCCGGGCGGGCCCGACGAAGTCGACCGCGTGCTCGAGGGACTTTCGCTCGCAGGCAAGACCGTGCTCGACATCGGCTGCGGGTCCGGAGGCATCACGCTGCATCTGGTCGAACGGCATGGCGCCGCGCACGTCACCGGCTTCGATGTCGAGCGGCCGGTGATCGAAACGGCCAGGCGGCGGGCAGCCTCCCGCGGGCTTGCCGACCGCGCCAGCTTTATCCAGGCGCCGCCTGGGCGGTTGCCTTTCGAGGATCAGTCCTTCGACGTCGTCTTCTCCAAGGATGCGCTGCTGCATGTCGCCGACAAGGATGCGCTGTTTGCGGAGATATTCCGCGTGCTCAAGGCCGGCGGCGCCTTTGCGGCATCAAACTGGATGATCTCGCATGACGGCGAACCATCACCGGAGATGAAGGCCTATGTCGCCGCCGAAGGGCTGTCCTTCGCCATGGCCTCGCCGGCGCGCTACGCACAGGCGATGCGCCAGGCGGGCTTTGCCGAGGTCGCGGTTCGCGACCGCAATCCCTGGTACCGCGAGGTGGCGCGGGGCGAACTGGAAAGGCTGAAGGGGCCGCTCTATCCGACGGTCGCGGCGGCGGTGGGCGCCGCCTATGTCGACAAGAACATACGAACCTGGGAGGCCATGCAGAAGGTGCTTGACAGTGGCGAGCACCGTCCCACTCATCTTCGCGGGCAAAAACCGAAGATGGTCGGCTAGCCGGCGATGTGGAGCATGACCGCACCCATGAAAATTGCAGCACGCCAAGAGCAGTCCGCCGAGGCATCGAGCGAACCCGAGAAACGCGGGCGCAAGGCCTCCAAGGAGGTCAGGCAGCTTCAGCTGATCGAGGCGACGATCGATTCGCTGGCCAAGCGCGGCTATTCGGAGACGACGATGGCCGACGTCGCCGATGGCGCGGGCCTGTCGCGCGGCATCGTCAATTTCCATTTCGAGAGCAAGGAAAAACTGCTGATCGCGACCTTGCAGCATATGTATGACGAGTACTCGGCGCATTGGCGCAATGCCTTGGAGAAGGCTGGTGACGACCCTGCCGATCAGCTGCGAACCCTGGTCGCGGCCGATTTCGACCGTTCGATCTGCAACAAGCGCAAGCTGGCGGCTTGGTGCGCCTTCTGGGGCGAGGCCAAGTCGCGGCCGACCTATCAGGCGCTGAGCAGCGCCCGCGATGCCGTTTACCAGAACATCTTCATCGAGCTTTGCGCGACGCTCAAGCAAAGCGGCGGCTATGCCTATGAGCCGCAGGTCATGGCGCTGGCGCTCAGCGCGATGCTGGAGGGACTGTGGCTGCGCTTGATGATGGGCACCGAAGACACTACCCGCGAGAGCGCCTTGCAGGCAGCCAACGAATTCCTGTCGGCCGCATTCCCTAAACATTACCAGGGAGCAGCCGCCACCCGTCGCAAGGCATGAAGCAAGCGATAAAATAATAGAGGATGGAACAGCAATGAAGACATCAATCCAGCGGCTGACATTGGCCCGACGCCTGACATTGACCCTGGCATTGACCGGCGTGCTGGCGGCCTCGGCCGCAGCCCTGGCGGTTGCCGCCGACAAAGACCTGGTCGTGTTCGACTGGTCCGGCTATGAGGATCCGAGCTTCCATCCGAAATATGTCGAGAAGAACGGCGATTCGCCGACCTTCGCCTTCTTTGGCGACGAGGACGAGGCGTTCGAAAAAGTGCGCTCGGGTTTCAAGGCCGATCTCGGCCATCCCTGCTCGCAGAGCGTGGTGAAATGGCGCGAGGCCGGCCTGCTGCGGCCGCTCGACACATCGAAGATCACAGGCTGGAAAGATCTCAATCCCGGAATCGTGGCGATGAAGGATCTCGCCACGACCGCCGACGGCAAGGCCTGGTTCATGCCCTGGGACTGGGGCAATACGCAGCTCACCTACAATTCCTCCAAGATCGACGAGAAGGACGTGCAGTCGCTGAAGGCGTTTGCCGATCCGAAGTACAAGGGCCGGGTTTCGATCGGCGACAATGTCGACGACGCCTATGCGCTGGCGAGCCTCGCCATCGGCGTCAAGGACTGGACCAAGATGACCGACGACCAGTTCAAGCAGGCGTCGGATTTCCTGCGCCAGGTGCATAAGAACGTGCGCTCCTACTGGACCGACACAACGGACGTGGTGCAGCTTTTGAGCGGCGGCGAGGTCGATCTTGCCTGGGCATGGAACGACGCCACCGTGCAATCGGTCGCCGCCGGCGTGCCGATCAAGGCCAAGAAGGACACTAACGAAGGCATTTCGACCTGGGTCTGCGGCTATGTGCTGTTCAAGGACGCGCCCGGCAATGTCGACAAGGCATATGATTATCTGAACGCCGTCAACGATCCCGAAACCGCCAAGGTGCTGGTCAAGGACTGGGGCTATGGCCAGGCCAACGCCAAGGGCATGGCCGGCGTCGATCAGGCCGTGCTGAAGGAAAAAGGCTATGACGATGTGCAGAAATTCGTCGACAAGACGCTGTTCCAGTCGCCGGTGCCGTCGCAGCTCAAGCTCAAGATGATCGCCGAATTCGAGAAGATCAAAGCCGGATATTGAGCCGGTTCGGCCGCCCGCCCGCCTGCGGAGATGGTGGGCGGACGGGCTCGCCAAGAGAGGCGAATTCTCCTAACCTCGCGGCAGCCTTTCGCGACGGGGGAATTCGCACCATGAAGCCAGTGCTACGCCGTCTTGCCCTTGCCGCCGCCTGCATGATCGGCGCCGGCGCCGTGTATGCCTGGGCGGAAGGTGGCGGCGACCTCGTCGTGTTCGACTGGTCCGGCTATGAGGACCCGCTGCTGCACCCCGCTTATGCCGCCAAATACGGCGCCGAGCCGACCTTCGCCTTCTTCGGGGACGAGGACGAGGCCTTCGAGAAGATGCGTGCGGGCTTCAAGGCCGACATCGCGCATCCCTGTTCGCAAAGCGTGGTCAAGTGGCGCGAGGCGGGCTTGCTGCAGCCGCTCGACACGTCGAGGATAGCTGGCTGGAAAGACCTCAATCCCGGCATCATGGCGATGAAGGATCTCGCCACCACCAACGACGGCAAAGCGTGGTTCATGCCTTTCGACTGGGGCAACACCTCGCTTCTCTACCGCACCGACAAGGTGACGCCGGAGCAGGCGCAGTCGCTCAGGATCTTCGCCGACCCGAAGTTCAAGGGCCGCGTCACCATCGGCGACAATGTCGACGACGCCTACGCGCTGGCGAGCCTCGTCATCGGCCTCAAGGATTGGACAAGGATGACCGATGCCCAGTTCCAGGAGGCGTCCGCCTTCCTCCGCGACGTGCACAAGAACATCCGTTTCTACTGGACCGACGACACCGATCTCAACCAGGCCTTCATGGGCAATGAGGTCGATCTCGTCTGGGGCTGGAACGAGACCTATGTGACGCTGAAGGGGCAAGGCCTGCCGATCGCCATGAACCGCGACAGCAAGGAAGGCATCTCGACCTGGGTGTGCGGCTATGTGCTGATGAAGGATGCGCCGGGCAAGCTCGACCAGGCCTATGATTTCTTGAACGCGGTCAACGCGCCCGGGGTGTCGGACTATATGGTCAAGACCTTCGGCTACGGCCATGGCAACGGTGCCGGCATGGCCGCAGTCGATCACCAGGTGCTGGCCGACCGCGGCTTCGACGATCTCGACAAATTCCTCGACAAGACGCTGTTCCAACAGCCGGTGCCGCCTGAGCTCAAGCAGCGCATGGTCGCCGAGTTCGAGAAGATCAAGGCCGGCTATTGAACAGCGAGTCCACAAGAGCCGATGTCGTCATCATCGGCGCCGGCTTCACCGGGCTGTCGGCCGCGCTCGAGCTGAAAAAGGCCGGCGTCGATTTCGTGCTGCTCGAGGCGCGCGACCGTGTCGGCGGGCGCGTCGAATCGGTGGAGATCGGCTTAGGCGAGCGCATCGACAGTGGCGGCCAGTTCCTATGCGAGGACATGCCGGAGCTGATGGCGCTTGTCGAAGCGCGCGGCAAGACGCTTGTCGAAACCCATGTCGACGGCGCGTTTATCGCCCAGCCGCCAATCTCCGCCGCCGAGGCGAAGCGAACCTATTCTGGTTCGATGGCGATCCGCGATCGGATGAACGCGATCGCGCCGGACGATCCCTCGATTGCCGGGCTGACCGTTGCCGCCTGGCTCGACCGGCAGGACGATGCCGATGCCGCCAAGGCAGCCTTCCGCTCGATGATCGAGGGCCTGTGGTGCCTGAGGCTGGAGAAACTGCCGCTCTGGCACCTGATCGACAACGATCGGCGCATCACCAATGAGGTGCCGGAGCTCCAGTATTTCCTGCGCGAGACGATGCAGTCGGTGGCCGAGGACCTGGCCAGCGATCTCGGCGACCGGCTGTGGCTCAACGCGGCCGTTTCATGCATCGAGCATGGACCGCAAGGCGTTCGCATCGTCTCGGCGGCGGGTGTCATTGAAGCGCGGGCGGCACTTGTCGCGGTGCCGCCGGTCATGGCGGCGAAACTGGGCTTCGCACCCGCCCTGCCCGAATCCCTGGCGAAGGCACTCGGCGTTTGGGAAAGCGGCGCCGTGATCAAGGTGCTGGTGCGCTACCCCGCTGCCTTCTGGCGGCGCCGCGGCTTGAGCGGCATGGTGATGTGGCGCGACCCGCCGGGGCTGTTCGCCTGCGACGTCAGCCAGGATGAGCGCCATGCGGCGCTGGTCGTCTTCATCGGCGGCCCGCTCGCATTGCGCTGGCGTGAGCTGGGCAAGGCTGCGCTGCGCGCCGAAGTGACGGCGAGGCTGGTGGAAGCCCTCGGCCCCGACGCGGCCGAAATCGCGGGTTTCAGCCAGCGCGACTGGACGCATGACCGCTGGAGCGGCGGCGGCTACAGCGACCTCATCGTCGACGTCGCGGCGATCGATGCCGAGCCCGTGCTCCTGGCCGGCGCGCCGCCTGTTCATTTCGCATCGTCGGAGCTGTCGCCGTCATTCCCCGGCTATGTCGAAGGGGCGATCGTTGCCGGTCGCATAGCGGCGCGAAAGATCATCGCGGACCGTCAATCCGCCATCGCCACCAGGGCTTCGGGATCGTAGGCAAGGCGGATCGAAGTGCCGACCGGAATATCGTCGGCGCCGAAATCGTTGGTCTCGGTTACCGACAGCGGCTTTTCCAGGCCGGGGATCTCGACGATCAAATGGGTGATCTCGCCAAAATAGTGGCGTTCGACCACCTTTCCGGCAACCTCGAACTTGGCCGTCGCATTGTCCCACAGGACGCGCAGGCGCTCCGGGCGGATGCCGAGCGTGGCGCCGCCGCCATTGCGCACGAAGGCCTTCGGCTTGTCGGTCTTCACACGGCCGAAGCCCAGCGTGTCGACGACCAGCGAGGCGCCGTTCTCCTCGACGATCTCGGCCTTGACGAAATTCATGCCGCCGAGGAAGTCGGCGACCTGGCGGTTGACCGGCCGCTGGTAGATCTCCTTGGGCGAGGCGACCTGCGCGATCCTGCCGCCGAACATCACGGCGATGCGGTCGGACATGGCCAGCGCCTCATACTGGTCGTGGGTGACCAGCACAAAGGTGATGCCGACAGCCTGCTGCAGGCGGCGCAGTTCGACCTGCATCTGCTCGCGCAGCTTCTTGTCGAGCGCCGACAGCGGCTCGTCGAGCAGCAGCACCTTGGGCCGCATCACCAGCGCGCGGGCGAGCGCGACGCGTTGCCGCTGGCCGCCGGACAGTTCGGTGGCGAGCCGCTTGCCGAGACCGGTTAGCGACACCTGCGCCAAGGCCTCCTCGACGCGGCGCTTCTCCTCGCCGCCCTGCAATTTCAGCCGCTTCAGGCCATAGGCGACGTTCTGCTCGACATTGAGATGCGGGAAGATCGCATAGCTCTGGAACACCATGTTGGTCGGTCGGCGATTGGGCGCAATGCCTTCCATCGGCTGGCCGCCGACCGAAATCGAACCGCTCGTCGGGTTGTCGAAGCCGGCGATCATGCGCAACAGCGTGGTCTTGCCGCAGCCGGACGGGCCGAGCAGCGAGAAGAATTCGCCCTCGCGAATGGTCAAGGACGCATCGTCGAGCGCCTTGAAGGCGCCGTAGCTGCGGGTGACGCCGTTGATCTCGATCATCGTCCGTTCGGACAGGGTTCGTGCGGATGGGGCCTGCTCAGGCATAAAGCCCTCCCTCGTTCTGGGTGCGTCTGGCGGCGCGGCGGCGCAGGATTTCGGCGACGGTCATCAGCAGGAAGGAGGCGACCAGCAGCAGCGTGCCGAGCGCGAGCACGCCCGGCAGTTTCGCCGCGAAGCGCAACTGGCCCCAGATATAGATCGGCAGCGTCGCCTCGGTACCGGTCAGGAAGAAGGCGATGATGAACTCGTCCAGCGAAATGGTGAAGCAGACCAGCAGGCTGGAGATGATTGCCGGCGCCACCATCGGCAGCGTCACCCGCCGGAAGGTGCCGAAGGCGCTCTCGCCGAGGTCGGCCGAGGCCTCCTCGAGGCTGCGATCGAAACCCTCGAAGCCGGAGGTCAGCACCGTCATCGAATAGGGGATGCAGACCAGGACATGGCCGAGCACGACGGTAAACAGAGAGAGGCTCAAGCCGAGCTGCAGCATCACCAGCAGCATCGAGATGGCGACGATGACTTCCGGCAGCACGAGCGGCGCCATGATCAGACCGTTGATGGCCCGCCGGCCGGGATAGCGGTAGCGGGTGATCGAGCGGGCAGCGAGGATGCCGAGAACCGTCGAAAGGACGGACGCCGAGACGCCGACGATCAGGCTGTTCCAGGTGGCGTCGAGCAGCGCCGGCGTGTTGGGCAGGTCCTCGTACCATTTGAGGGTGTAGCCGGTCAGCGGGAATTTCGGCGTAGCCGCCGTGTTGATCGAAAAGATCGGCAGGAAGATCACAGGCAGATAAAGGAAACCTACATAGAGGAAGGCATAGGCCGACAGCCAGCCGCCCGGCAGCAGACGTCGCGCCGCGCTCATCGCGCAAGCCTCTGGGCGGCACGGATGACCAGCACCGTGGCGCCGGCCATCAATGTCACGACCAGCATGGTGGTGACGGAAAGGGCGGCGCCCAGCGGCCAGTTCGAGGCCTTGCCGAACTGCGCCTGGATGGCGTTGGCGATCATGACGCCGTCCTTGCCGCCGACGAGCTTGGGGGTGACATAGTCGCCGACCGTCGGGATCATCACGATCAGCGCCGCCGAGATGATGCCTGGCGCCGACAGCGGCAAAGTCACGCGAAGGAACGAACGAAAGGGACCGTCGCCGAGATCCGTGGCCGCTTCCACCAGGGTCCGGTCGATCTTCTCCAGCGAGACGAAGATCGGCAGGATGGCAAAGGCCGCCCAGGCGTGGGTCAGCGTGATGATGACGGCGCTCGAATTGTAGAGCAGCGCCGTCGACGGCTCGTCGATGATGCCGAGGCCGATCAGCCCGGAGTTCAAGACGCCATTATAGCCGAGAATGACCTTCCACGACATCACGCGCAGGAGATAGCTGGTCCAGAACGGGATGGTGATGAGGAACAGCCACAGGCTCTTGTGGCGGCCGCCGTGGAAGGAAATGAAATAGGCGATCGGATAAGCCAGGACGACGGTGAAGAAGCTGACCGTCAGCGAGATATACAGCGAGCGCCACAACAGATCGCGATAGATCGGCTCGGTCAGGGCGACGCGGTAGTTTTCCAGCGTGAAGGTGCGGTCGATGGTCAGATAGTTCTGCGTCCAGAAGGAGTGGGCGATGACCACCAGGATCGGCAGGACCAGGAGGATGAGCGCGTAGAGAAAGGTCGGGCTGATCAGGGCAAAGCCCTGCACGGGTTCGGATTGCAGAAGGGCATTTCGTCTGGCCCGCGTCATGCGCAACGGGGGCGACCCTTCCGCCGCCGCCGTCATTGCCAGGCTCCGGGGGGCAGGGCTCCGGCTGTGATCTCGGTTGCTGGCCTGGAGCGTCCCGCCATGCGTTATCCCATTGGACTGGCGCCGGCTGTTTGTTCCCATTTTTGTTTTGGAGCGCGATCGAACGCGAAACCGGTGACCAGTTTTGCTGATCGCGCCCCGAGCTTGCCGGCTTTCTTTCATCATGCCCGCATCCGCGGATTGAAATCAAGCGCTATTTCTGAGATATTGATTGAACGGACATTCAAAATAGTGCGGATTATGCCGGAAATTTCCGGCACTGCCGGCCAAATTTCGAAATCCTGAATTCGACGAATTATGTGGAGATGACAATGGCGGCTGCGAGGGACCTGAAGGCGAGCGAAATGGCCGGAGCCGGAGCCGCGGATGCCGTCGAGTTGGCCAGGCGCCATCTCGTCCAGCCTTGGCCGTATGCCGGTTCGGTCGGCGCGGAAGCGCGCGCGCTGATCGGCGAAGGCGACGGCATCTACATCACCGACGGCACCGGCAAGCGGTTGATCGACGGGCCGGCCGGCATGTGGTGCGTCAATGTCGGTCATCGGCGCGAGGAACTCGCCAGGGTGATGTACGACCAGGCGATGGCACTGTCCTACAACACGCCGTGGTACACGATGAACGCGCCTTCGGCGGAGCTTGCCGGTCGCATAGCCGGTCATGCGCCCGGCGATCTCAGCCACGTCTTCTACACCACAGGCGGCTCCTCGGCGGTGGAGACGGCGCTGCGCTTCATGCAGTTCTACAACAATGTGCGGGGCCGGCCGGAGAAGAAGCTGATCCTGTCGCGCGGCGGCGCCTATCACGGCTCGACCTATCTGTCGGCCTCGCTCAATGGCCGCCCGCGTGACCGCGACTGGATGGACGGCGCCGACGAGCTGGTGATCAAGCTGTCCTCGCCCGATCCGTTCCGTCGTCCGCAGGGCATGAGCATGGCTGATTTCACCGACTTCCTCGTCGACCAGTTCCGCGACACCGTCGCGCGTGTCGGCGCCGACAGGATCGGCGCTTTCGTCGGCGAGCCGGTGCAGGCCTCCGGCGGCGTTATCGTGCCGCCGGACGGCTATCTCAAGCGCATCCGCGAGATCTGCCGCGACAACGACATCCTCTATGTCTCCGACGAGGTGGTGACGGGCTTTGGACGGCTGGGCCATGTCTTCGCCTCCGGCGATGTGTTCGGCATCGATCCCGACATGATCACTTTCGCCAAGGGTGTGACGTCAGGCTATTTCCCGCTCGGCGGCGTCATCATATCGGAACGGCTGCTGGAGGAACTGCGCCGGTCGAACCATCCCGACGCGATGTTCGGCCATGGCCTGACCTACACCTCCCATCCGGTCGGCTGCGCAGTGGCGCTCAGGAATCTCGACCTTCTGGAACAGGGCGTACTTGCCCATACGCAAGCGGTCGCGCCCTACTTCCAGGCGCAGCTGAAGACGCTGGAAGAATTGCCGTTGGTCGGCGAGGTGCGCGGGCTGGGATTGATGGGCTGCGTCGAATGTGTCGCCGACCGCGAAAGCAAGAACCCGCTGCAGCTCGACAAGAATGTCGGCAAACGCATCGACGCGCATTGCCACGAGCTCGGCCTGCTGGTGCGGCCGCTGATCAACATGTGCGTGATGTCGCCGCCGCTGGTCATCACGCGCGAGCAGATCGACGACATGGTCGGCATTTTGCGCGAGGGCATTTCGCGCACGATGGATGATCTCAGGAAAGAAGGGGTGTGGCGGGGATGACGTTCTTTCTTCGCCCCGCATAGGACGGGGAGAGGAGCGCTCTCACCGATGGTTTCGCCAATTATCGGCGTCGCCTATCCACGCGACCGCAGCGCGTCGTTCAAGTTCCACATGTCCTTCTCCTCCGGCGCCGTTTCGAGCCCAAGCACGGGGATCTGCCTGCGCAGATGGTCGTGGTGGGTGCGCACTCCGTATTCGAGGTCGGAGAGGTAAAAACCCTCGAAGGCTTCCGACAGCATGGATTCGTTCGACCACACCGAAAGCTGGACATCCTCCGACATGGTGTCGCGGTCGATGCGGAAGGAGAGATAGCGGGCCGCAGCCTGCTCGCGGCTTTCGTCGCGATAGCGGTAAATGGCGCCGCGCAGCAGGGTCTCACCCGTCGACAGCGGGAACTCCTGATAGAACTGCACCGATTCCGGCATCACCGAGAGGACGGCATTGGGGAAGATGCCATAATAGACCCAGGCCTTCTTCAGATAGTCCGGCAGATGCGCCGGCTCCGGCGCGATCTTGACGTAGTTCCTTACGCTCCAGCGACGGCCGGCATGCGGGTTGTAGCTGGCGAAGGAGCGCGACACGCCGTTGACGAAGGGTTCGTCGAAATAGGTCGCGCCATAGAGGTCCTGCAGAGCCGGGTGCGCCATGGCGACGTGATAGCCCTCATTGTCGACGTCGCGCACCGACTTCCAGTTGACCGGAGTTTTCTGGGTCCAGATCCCCCAGGAGGGCACCATGTCGGCGGCCTTGTAGTGCGAGAATTCGGGCTCGATCGGCTTCATCAGCTCGGCGACGGAGGGCTGCGGGCCGCCAGCGCGGAAGCGAATGAAGATAAAGCCCATCCAGACCTCCAGATCGAGCGGCATCAGGCCGAACTCGGTCTTGTCGAGATCGGGAAAGGAACGCGGGCGGGCAGCGCCGCGCAACGTGCCGTCGAGATTGTAGACCCAGCCGTGGAACGGGCACACTAGCGCGTTCTTGCAGTTGCCCTGGCTGTCGGCGACGACACGGCTGCCGCGATGGCGGCACATATTGTTGAAACCGCGCACGACGCCGTCCTTGCCGCGCACGATCAGAGCGCGTTCGCCGACGACGTCCATGGCCAGGTAATCGCCGGCGTCAGGGATGTCGCTGACATGTCCGGCGATCTGCCAGTGGTTGCGGAAAACGTGCTCCTTCTCGAGTTCGAGGAGGGCATCGGAATGGTAGCTCCAGCCAGGCAGTCCCCGCCGGTCCCAATCGTTGGGAATGGCCACGTCACGGAGATGCGGGTTCATAAAACGTCTCTTCTTTTTATTGAATATCCGTTCAATATAATCATATTTTTCATTGAAATGCAATGGCTTGTGGAAACAGGCATATTTTCGAAAGAAAGTTGGCGCGCCGATTTCAATCCAATCCGATGCAACGGCTCGCCCGAAAACCCCGGAGAATCCGGGCGTTAGCCCGGGTTTCAAAGCTTGGTTCCGGCGTGTTTTCGAAGCAAATCCTGCCAGGAGGGAAGCCGAGACAAAGGGCGTCGTCGCGCTTGCCCTTGCCGGTCCGCCGAGCCGGGATCGGCTGCGCGAGATGCCCGCTTGATGTGGTCTGGCCACGGGCCCGTTTCAAGGCGGTTACAATATCAGATTCACGCCAGCTTTCCGCTGATACAGAGCGCGACTAAGTTCGTTTTATCAAAAAAAGAAAGTCAACGAAGGGGATGATGATGCATGCGAAAGTTCAGATTGCCAGCAACGACCGCCGGTCCCAGGCTCCGGAGCGCGTTGGCCGCCGCCCGAAGCTGGTGTTGCGCCAGCGCGCCAGCGACCACCCCATGGCGATGTTCATGGCGCTGGCTGCTTGCGCCTTCGCCGGCATGGCGTTCGCGCCGACGGTCGGCCCGGCCTTTGCTTCGCTCAATCCACCAGCCAACGTCGTCGGCGGCGCAATGACCACCACCAGAACCGCACGCCTGCCGATGTCGATGGTCGACTTTGCCTGCAAGGGTCAGGCCTGGGGCGCCGAGAGCGTCGATTGCCTGCGGGCCATAGCCGAGCAGTCCGGAGCCCACAAAGCCCGTGCGGTCCGGATGATCGCCAATGCCGCGCCGCTGACCAATACGCCGAATATTTTCTGAGTTCGACTGAAACATGGTTCCGAAGCGGCTCCGCTTTGGAACGTGCCGCGGCGCTCCCCGAGCGCGTCCAGCGCTCCCTTCGGCTCCCGCCGCATGTCGGCCGGGGGCTTTTTTTACCGGTTGGTGCGGTCTATCCCTTCGAAACCACCTGGTCGGCAATGGCGGAAAGCACGCTGCGCACATCCAGCGTGCTGAACGGTTTCTCCAGGATCTGCGGACGCTGCAGTAGCGGCAGCGCCTCGATTTCGGCCTTGGCGCCGATCAGGTCGCCAGTGACCAGCACGAAACGCCGCGCCAGTTCCGGTCTTTCGGCAAGCAACTCTCGATAGATGGTCATGCCGCTTGTTCCAGGCATGCGCAGGTCCGAAAAGACGATGTCGGGCGGCATGTGGCCAGCCAATATGGCTGTGGCCGTGTCCCAGAGGGGCGCGATCCGTGACTTGATGCCCATCAGTTCGAGTATGTCGGAGAGCGAACCGGCGACGTCGGGCTCGTCATCGATGATCAAGGCGTGGCGCAGCCCGCTCGATCGCGGCTGGCCCTCGCCGGCGATGGCGACGCCGGCTACAATGGCCGGCAGCTGGACGACGAAACGGGCGCCACTTGGCAGCACTTCCTCGAACCAGACATTGCCATTGTGCCGCTCGATGATCGATTTCGAGATCGACAGGCCGATGCCGGTTCCGACGCCGACCGGCTTGGTGGTGAAATAGGATTCGAAGATGCGGGACCGGATCGCTTCCGGTACGCCAGGCCCATTGTCCTCGACCGAGAAACCGGGATCGCCGCGCTCGCTGCGGAAGGTCCGCACCTTGATCAGCCGGTCGCCGCCTATGCCTGCCAGCGCATGCTGGCTGTTGATGAGGAAATTGGCGGCCACCTGGGTGACGTGATCGGCGTCGGCCATGGCCAGCAACGGGCCAGGCGCGAAATCGGTGTCGATGATGATCCCGCTCGAGCGCGCGCCGTAGGCGGTCACCTCGAGCGCCGCGCGGATCACCTGGTTAAGGTCCGTCTCGGCCCGCTCGGTCGGATGCAGCCGGACCATCGACAGGAAACTCTTGACGATACGGCCGCAGCGCTCGGCGGCGGCGCGAACTTTCTCGGCGCGAACCTTGGTCTGCGGATCGGAGGCGAATTCGTGCAGCAGCGTCGACTGGGCGACAACCACGGCCAGCGGGTTGTTGAGCTCATGCGAGACGCCCGCAAGCAGCGAACCCATCGCCGCCATCTTCTCGTTCTGGTGCAACTTCTCGCGCTGCCGATTGATCTCCTCCTCGGCGCGCAGCTTGTCGCGCAGGTCGCGGATGGAGCCGAAGATCAGGCGGCGGTCGGCGACCCGCATCTCGGTCGCCGTCAGTTCGATGGGGAAAATCTCGCCGGCGGCGTTCTGGGTCACCGTCTCGAGCCGCTGTCCGACCATTGGCGCGCCGCGGCCGGACATGTATTCGGCCCCCGACGCATAGCCCTTACGGTAATAGATCGGCACGATGGTGTCGAGCAGGTCCTTGCCGAGGATATCGCTGCGCAGGAAGCCGAACATCTTCTCGGCGGCCGGATTGAATTCGACGATCGAGCCGGTCTCGTCGATGACGAGGATGGCATCGAGCGAGGCTTGCAGCATGGTGCGGCGGATGACCTCGCTGGCGTGGGCGTCGGAGGGCGAGCGTTCGATCGCGTCGCCGATGGCCAGCGCGATGATATGCAGCGTCGCTTCTTCCTCATCGGTCCATTCGCGCTCCTCGATACAGTCATTGACCGCCAGCGTCCCCCACAGGTGGCCATGCGCGAATACGGACACCGACAGGAACGACTTAATGCTCTGTTTCTCGAAGTCGGCTCTCAGGAAGCCCTCGAGGTCGCGCGTATGGCCGGCGAAAATCTTGCCCTGCCGTTCATCCTCCTGCAGCCGTTCCAGCAGCGGATCGGCGTTGATGATCGACTGCACGATCACCGTCGGCGAGGCCAGCTCGCCACCGACCACGGGATCGATCCAGTAGGCGGCCACCGACTGGGCAAATCCCTGGCCGGGCAGTTCGCGCAGGCGGAACAGGATGCCGCGCTGGCAGTCCATTGCGCGGCAAAGCGTTTCCAGTATGGCTTCCATCTCGCGCTGCCAGTCGCCGGCCTCGCGCAGCCGCCGCACCACGCGCACGGCCGCCATCGCCGCGCCTTGCCGGCCGTCTTGCATGTCCGTGCCTGCTGCTTCAGCGGTCATTTTCAGCCATTGTTGCGGTGCCAAGCGGATTTCATGCGCCGCGTCTCAAATCCTTGTTTTTATGCGTTGTCCCAAAACCAAGAGCGTTTTTGGGCGACAAGTATTGCGACGGATCCGTCCACAGACCAGCACAGGCGCGGGAGCAATCCCCCGCGCCCACTTAGTGGCCGTCGCCGGCCGGCAGCGAGAAGATATAGCCTTCGCCGCGCACCGTGCGCAGGAATTTCGGGCTGGCCGGATCCGTTTCTATCTTCTTGCGCAGGCGCATGATGCGAATGTCGACCGCGCGCGAGGATTCCGGATCTTCGGTGAGGCCGATCGCTTCGGAAATGGCAGCACGTGTCAGCAGCCGGTTGGCGCGGGTCAGGAAAACCTCCAGCACGTCGAACTCGCTCTTGGCCATGTCGATCACCGCGCCGTTGGCGCCGGTGACCAGCCTGCCGTCGAGATCAGCCTGGAAGGAGCCGAAAGCGACGGAGCGGCGGGGATCGCTCGCCTTTTGGCCGTGCATCGGCGCGTGCTGCGGAACCCGGCGCAGCACGCTGCGGACCCTGGCCAGCACCTCGCGCAGCTCGTAGGGTTTGACGATGTAGTCGTCGGCGCCGAGCTCAAGTCCGACGATGCGATCAAGCGCGGTGCCGGCGGCGGTGGCATAGATGATGCCGATCGGCAGTCTCGAGCGCAACCAGCGGCCGAGCGATAGCCCATCCTCACCCGGCATGGCGATGTCGAGGATGGCGAGGTGGAATGATTGCGTTTCGACCAGGCTGCGCGCGGCGGCCGCGGTTTCGGCGGTCGCCACGTCATAGCCGGCGGCGCCGAGATATTCGGCGACCGCCTCTCTTAGATCGGGCTCATCCTCGACAATTAAAATTCTTGCCCGCACGATGCGCTCGCTCCCACTTTCGGTGGAAAGTAGATTGGGTATAAACATGATGTCCAGCACTCATATCGGGTTGCCAGGAAATGGTTGGAAAACATGGCTGCACGCGCCGTTATCGGGCTTATCTGCGTCGCCGAAGTGGTGGCGACCGAACTCGCCGATCACCTTGAGCGGCGAGGCCACGACGTGCGTCAGGCGCGCCAGCCCTGGGAAGCGGAATCTATGCTGGCGGGAAAGGGCGTCGACGTCGTCGTCGTCGGTGACAGCCTCAGCCAGGCGGAGGGACGTGATCTGCTCAGGCGTTATGGCAGCCAAGGCGGGGGCGGTGAAGGCGGACCGGATTTCATCCTGATCTGCCGGCCGTGCGACCTCGTCGACAAGGTGCTGGCGCTCGAGCTCGGTGCGGCCGACGTCATCGAAAGTCCGCTCAATGTCAGGGAACTCGCCGCCCGCGTCGGCGGCCTGCTGACGCGGCGGGGCAGGGCCGCCCAGGAACTGATCGTGTTGGAGAACGCGACCGTCGATTTGAGGTCGGCCATCGTCATGCACCGCTCGGGCACGGAGGAGCAGCTTTCGCCCGGCCAGGTGGCGCTGCTTCGGCTGTTCCTGGCCAGTCCCCGCAAGGTGCTGACGCGCGACGACATAATCGCGGCGGCGCCGGCCGAGAATGTCGACGCTTTCGACCGCTCGATCGATTCGCGCATCGTGCGGCTGCGCCGCAAGCTCGATACGGAAGCCATCATCACCATACGCGGCGCCGGCTACCGTTTCGATCCGCCGGCGCAATTCGCCGATTGACGGCCGGGCGCTCACGCAATTCCTCTGGTTGAGCATCGGATTTCCAAACCGGTTTTCACCTCGGGCCCGATTGCCCTGCGCTCAGCGCACCACCAGTAGCGATGGCCCCGGCGGCATGTCGCTGCCTGCCGCGAACTCGCCTGCATGCGCGCGCTCTTTCAAGAGCACGGTGGCGAGCCCGGCAAAGCCGAGCAGGCCCTGTGCGTAGAGCAGTGCCGAAAGCACCGAAGCTGCAAGTTTCGTTTTCATTGCGTCAATCCCCAGTAAATCATGTTGCGGCAGCTTGTTTTCCGAAGACCAACGCCCGTCTTGGGTGGGCGCGTGACGCCTCGGCATACTTCAGGAACTCCCGAAGTGCCCGCGCCGTCTACGGAGCCCCCCGTCACGGCGCGGGCCTTCGGTCCTCTCAGCAGCAAGTTGCCGGAGGGGCCGCGCAATGCCAGCAGCCGAAGGCCAACCCGCCAGTGGGCCTTGAGCCGGACGATGCGCAGGCTGGAACAATCCAGACCGTGGCACAAAACAGGACGGTATAGAGGGTTGAGATCTCACTCGAACTCATCGCCGCGAGGCTGGCCATGGAACCGTCGGCAACCGTGCCGGCGACGCTAATGGCTGCTGCTGCGATGCTGATCCCGAGAAACCAGGACCGCATGTTCGTTTTCGTTCCCGTGGTCGTTGCCGTCTGCTTTCGTTACGTCAACTTTGCCGACGGCCTGTATCCGCTTCATGCCGCCGAAAATGCGCTTTGTTGCAGATTCTGTTTCGAAATAGGGCTCCAACCTTTCAATTTTGGCTAATCCGAACTTTCGTTTCGGGCTGGATACCTATGTGCCTACTCCTGTCCAGGGTGACAGCGTCGATGTTCGCCATATGGGAACTTTGGCCCATTAACCAGAGGAAACATATTCGAAACACAAACGAGCATTTCACGAAATCTCTCCGAAACATGATGCAGGGATAAGCCGCTCATCGAATTTGGGGCCGGCCAGCCCGGCAGAGAGAGGGACATCATGCATACTGCTATTTCCGCCAAGCTCATCAACATCACCGCCGCCGCTGCCCTGACGGCTGCGGCGCTTCTGTTCGGCGCCGGCACGGGTACCGCGCATGCCGCCAACAAGATCGTGGCGCGCGTCTCGCTTTCGCAACAGGTCATGGAAGTCTCGGTCGACGGCCGCCCGGCCTTCGCCTGGAAGGTTTCCACCGGCGACAGGGCGCATGTGACGCCGACCGGCTCGTTTAAGCCGACGCGCATGCATGAAATGTGGTATTCGAAGAAGTACGACAACGCGCCGATGCCGCATTCGGTGTTCTTCAGCGGCGGCTATGCGGTGCACGCCACCTATGCCATCAAGCGGCTTGGCCGGCCGGCCTCGCATGGTTGCGTGCGGCTGCATCCCGACAATGCCGCCGATTTCTACCAGCTCGTCGAAACCTTCGGGCCGGCCAACACCAGCATCGTCATCGTCAAGTAGCTGGCTGGCAACGGATCGGCACAGCAGCCATATCCGTTCAGGGCTCCCGCCGGAACATTTTCCCGCGGTAAATCGAGCACAGCCAAAGAAAGAGGCCGGGACGTTTCGGCCTCTTTTCTTTGTTAGTTTTTGTTAGTTCGGCAATGCCGTTTCCATCAGCTCGGCAATGCCGGCATCAATTTGGGATCCGGCTTCTCGGCCAGCTGGGGCAAGTCCTTGCTGGCAATGAAGGTATAGAACATGGGCACGACGAAGAGCGTGAACATGGTGCCTACCAGGATGCCGGTGAAAATGACCAGGCCCATCGAATAGCGGGCCGCGGCGCCGGCGCCGCTGGACGTGATCAGCGGCACCACGCCAAGCGCCATCGCCGCCGTCGTCATCAGGATAGGCCGCAGCCGCACCTTGGCCGAAGCGATGATGGCGTCGCGTCGCCGCATACCGTGGATCTCGCGCTGCTGGTTGGCGAACTCGACCAGCAGGATGCCGTGCTTGGTGATCAGGCCGATCAGCGTGATCAGTCCGACCTGCGTGTAGATGTTGAGTGTGCCGAGGCCCAGATTGAGCGGCACGATGGCGCCGAAGATCGACAGCGGCACCGCCATCATGATGATCAGCGGATCACGGAAGCTTTCGAACTGCGCCGCCAGCACCAGATAGATGACGATGACGGCCGCCCCGAAGGCGATCAGGATCGTGTTGCCCTGTTCCTTCTCCTGCCTGGACTGGCCCGAATAGTCGATGAAGAAGGTGTCGGGCAGGCTCTCCCTGGCTATGTCCTCGAGGACTTTCAATCCATCGCCCGTGGTGACGCCGGGCAGCGGCAGCGCCGAGATCGTCGACGAATTCAGCTGGTTGAACTGCTCGATCGCGGCCGGCGACGCATTGGTCGAGATCTTCACCACCGCCGACAGCGGCACCATCTCGCCCGTTACGCTGCGCACGAAGTACTCGCCGAGTTTTTCGGGATTGTCGCGGAATTCTTTCGGCACCTGCGGGATGATGTCGTAGCTGTTGGAGTCGCGGTCGAACTGCGCCACTTCGGCGCCGCCGACCAGCAGCGTCAGCGTCCGGCCGATATCGGCGATCGGCAGGTTCAGCGCCGCGGCGCGGTCGCGATCGATGGTCACCGTCACCTGCGGCGCGTCATAGGCCATCGAATTCTGCACGACGATGAAGCGGCCGGAGGCCTGTGCCTTGTTCTTGATCTTCTCGGCCACGTCGTACACTTCCGAGGAGTCGCCGGTCGATCGCACCACCAGGGCGATGGGCAGGCCGCCGCCGGAGCCCGGCAGCGTCGGTGGCGCAAAGACGAAGGCCTGGACGCCCGCCACCTTGGCGAGACGGGCTGTGATGTCGGCCTGCAGCTCCTTCGAGTTGCGCTTGCGCTCCGCCCAGTCCTTGAAGGCGAAACCGACGAACGCACTGTTCGTCGTGCCGCCGAACGCGACGGCCGAGAACTGCGCCCGCGTTTCGGGAATATCCTTCACCAGACCGAGCATCTGGTTGACGTAAGTCTCGGTGTAATCGGATGTCGCATAACGCGGCGCCGTTACAAGCGAGAGCAGGAAGCCCTGGTCTTCTTCCGGCGCCAGTTCGGTTGAGGTCTTGGTGAACATGAAGCCGGTCACCCCGACAAGCGCCAGCACGATGATCAGCGTCAGCGGGCGATAGTTGAGCGACCCGGTGACGGCCCGCTCATAGACGTGCTCGACCCGCGCGAAAGTGCCGTCGACAATGCGCTGGAAACGGCCTGGCGTGCCGGACTTCAGCAGGCGCGCCGACATCATTGGCGTGATGGTGATGGCGATCACGCCCGACAGCACCACCGAGCCGGCGAGCGTGACGGCGAATTCGCGGAACAGCGCGCCGGTCAGGCCGCCGGTGAAGGCCAATGGTGCGAACACCGCGGCCAGCGTCATGGTCATGGCGACGATGGCGGTGGCGATCTCGCGCATGCCGTTGAAGGCCGCCTGCATCGGCGACATGTGGTCCTCTTCCATGTGGCGGTGGATATTCTCCACCACCACGATGGCGTCGTCGACGACGAGGCCGATCGCCAGAACCATGGCGAGCAGCGACAGAAGATTGATCGAATAGCCCACCGCGAACAACAGGAAGCAGACGCCGATCAGCGACAGCGGGATGGTGACGATGGGCATCATCACCGAACGGAAAGAGCCAAGGAACAAAAGGATGACGACGACGACGATGGCAACGGCCTCGCCGATGGTCTTGAACACTTCGTCGATCGAGGCGCTGATCTGCCCGGTCGCGTCGTAGACGATCTCGATCGTCATGCCTTTCGGCAACGTCTCCTGGATTTGAGGCACCAGCTTGGTGAGCGCCGCCGCCGTGGTCAGGGGATTGGCAGCCGGGGTCGGGAAGATGGCGAGGAAGGTGCCTGGCTTGCCGTTGAAGGAAACCCTGGTGTCGGTATTCTCGGCGCCCAGTTCGACGCGGGCGACATCGCGCAGCCGCACCACATTGCCGTCGGTCGAGCGCAGCGGCAGTTCGGCGAAGGCTTCCGGCGTCTGGAGCGTCGAGCGCACGGTGATCGAGGAGACGACATATTCGTTCTCGGTGTTGCCGGGCGCCGACAGGAAGTTGGAGTTGTTGATCGCCGTCAGCACTTCCGATGCGGTCACACCGCGCGCGGCGAGCCTGACCGGATCGATCCAGACCCGCATCGAATATTCCTGGGCGCCGAAGATCTGCACGTCGGCGACGCCTTCGACCGTCGACATGCGGGGCCTGATGACGCGCTCGATATACTCGGTCAGCTGCTCCTTAGTCATGTTCGGGTTCTGCATCGAGATGTACATCATCGCGAATTGCTGGCCCGTGCCCTTGACGATGACGGGATCCTTGGAGGCGTCCGGCAAGGTGCCGCGCACGCCCTGGACCTTGGACAGCACTTCGGTCAGCGCGACGTCCGGGTTGGAGCCGAGCTTCATCTGCACAGTCACGGTGCTGGAGGACGGTCGGCTCGACGACGTGACGTAATCGATGTTCTCGGTCGAGGCGACGGCGCGCGCGATCGGAGCGGAAATGAAGCCCTGGATCAGGTCGGCGCTGGCGCCCGGATAGGCCGTCGTGATGGTGATCGCGGTTTCGTCAACCTTCGGATACTGGCGGATCGACAGGCTGAATATGCCCTGGAAACCCAGGAGCAGGATCATGCATGCAAGGACCGTGGAGAGGACGGGCCGGCGAATGAAGAGATCGGAAACGCTCATTGCTGGTCGGCCTGCTTGTTCGCCGATTTGGTTGGGTCGATGGTGTTGTCGACGTTGACGGACATGCCGTTGAAGAGGCGATTCTGACCTGCCGTGACAACCTCATCGCCCGCCTTGAGGCCTTCGACGATCTCGACCATGCCCTCGTTGCGGCGGCCGGGCTTGACGAATACCTGCGACAGGACCAGGGCAGGCTGCTCGCCCCCCGCGGCCGGCTTGGCCTGATCGGCGGCGGCCTTGTCCGCTGGTTTTGCCGCATCGGCGGCAGGCTTCGCGGCTTCGGCCGGTTTGGCATCGGCCGCGGGCTTGGCGTCCGCCGGCTTGTCGGTCGCCGCCGCGGCGGGGTTTGTCTCCGGCTTGGTCGGCTGCGCCTCGGCGGGCTTTGCCGGATGCACCACGAATATGTAGTCGCCATAGAGGCTGGTGGTCAGCGCCGTCTGTGGCAGCGCCAGCACATTCTGCTCCTCGGGCAATTCGACACGCACTTGCACGAACTGGCCGGGGGTCAGCTTGCCTTCGGGATTGGCGACTTCCGCCCGGATGTTCACCAGCCGGCTGGACGGGTCGATCTTGGGGTCGATGCCGCGAATGGTCCCGGCAAAAGGCATATCGCCGCCGCTGAGGCCCAGCCGAACCGTCTGCCCGATCTTGAGCAGCGGCAGTTGCTGTTCGGGAACCGTGAAGTCGACCCGCATCGTGTCGAGATCCTGCAGCGTCACCACGGCGGTGCCGGGCGCCAGATATTGGCCTAGATCGATCTTCGGGATGCCGACGGTTCCAGCAAAGGGCGCCGTCAGCTGCTTCTGGTCGAGCACTGCCTGAAGCCTGTTGACCTGGGATGCCGAGGCGGACGCGGCCGCACGTGCGGTGTCCAAGGTCGAGTCCGAGCCGACACCGCGCTTGGTCAGTTCGAGTGCACGGGTCAGCGATGTCTGATCGAGCGCCGCCTGCGCCTTCTGTGCCGCGAGATCGGCACGCTCTACGGCGTCGTCGAGCTGCAGCAGCACCGCATTGGCCGCCACTTTCTCGTTGGCATGGAAGGGGATCTCCTTGACGATGCCGGCGGTCTCAACCGTCAGGTCGACACCGCGCACGGCGCGGACCGTGCCGATCGCCTCGATGCCCGGCGTCCAGTTCGACGGCTTGACGATAGTTGTCGACACGGTTGCCGCTGGCGGCTTCATCGTGGCGAAATACTGCTTGATGCCGTTGTCACGCAGGAAATTGAACCCGACGATGCCGCCGACCACGATGACGAGCACGGCCAACACAACAATGATGATAACGAAACGGAGTATGCGCTTGAACAAGGAAGTCCCCTCAGTCGAAATCCGGCGCGAAGCGCGGATATCGGGACACATATCGACTGCGGGCCCCGATTTCAAATGACCGCGGTCTTACTGTACCGTCTGGACGGTCTTGTCAATTGGGCCTAAGCTTGCGATGGGAGGCGCCATGAAAGCCCAACGAACGAACTCGCGCGAGAGGATTCTCGCTGCGGCGGCGGACGTCGCACGGGAATCCGGTCCCGGTAGCCTGTCCCTGGATGCCGTCGCCAGCCGCGCCGGCGTATCAAAGGGCGGACTGCTCTACAATTTCCCGACCAAGGCCAAATTGATGCAGGGCCTGGTCGAAGGCTATCTGCGCGAATTCGAGCAGGCGCTAGAGACCGCCAGCAGCAACGACAATGGCGCAAATCCGCTCGCCGTCTACATCAGGCTTTCGGCCAAGGATTGCGAGGACAAGCAGCCATCGGCGTCGTGGATATTTTCGGCGATCGCCGAGGATCCGGACTTCATGTCGCCGATAAAGACGTTCAAGCGACAACTCTTCCAACGACTGAAGAGCGAGACGCCGGATCTCAAGTCGCTGCTGGTCTGCTATCTCGCCATCGAGGGCCTGCGCAGCATGAACCTATTCGACGCGGACGTGCTTTCCCCAGACGAGCGGCAATTGCTGGTGTCGTCGCTGCTGGAAATCGCCGGATCGCCCAATGTTGGCCCTGCCCGGGCCAAGCGACCCTGACGGACCATCAGGGCGGTTCGGTTTCCAGGCAATTCCGGAGGAAAAACCGCGCTCGCGCCGGTGATCGGCGCGTCGTCGAGGTACATCGAGTGGACATAGTCGCCATGCTGGCCTTGTAGCGCACCGGAATGACGTGACCGGTCTCGGTGTAGTCGCCGAAGCCGGTCGAGTCGGGCATGCGCGGATATATGGCTGTGGCATCGTCATGTTGCGGCGCACAAGACCGCGCCCTATCTTTCGTGTTCCCTCCCACCATATCGAGATCGCCATGGCTTCCCTGTCTTCGAAAAACGCCCTCGTCACCGGCTCGACCAGCGGCATCGGCCTGGCTATCGCCCGCGCCTTCGCCGCCGAAGGCGCCAATCTCACCATCAACGGCCTGGGCGACGCCACGGCGATCGAGCAGGAGCGCGCCGGCATCGAGAAGGATTTCGGTGTCAAATGCCGCTACTCCGGCGCCAACATGATGGACGGCGCGGCGGTCAGCGCCATGGTGCATGAGGCGGAAGAGGCGTTCGGCAGCCTCGACATCCTGGTCAACAATGCCGGCATCCAGCATGTCGCGCCGATCGAGGAATTCCCGGACGACAAATGGGAAGCGATCATCCGCATCAACCTGGTGTCGGCCTTCTACGCGATAAAAGCGGCGCTGCCCGGCATGAAGAGCCGCAAATGGGGCCGCATCATCAACACGGCTTCGGCGCATGCGCTCGTCGCCTCGCCGTTCAAATCCGCCTATGTCTCGGCCAAGCACGGCATATCAGGCCTGACCAAAACGGTGGCGCTGGAAGTCGCGCAGGACGGCATCACCGTCAACGCGATCGCGCCCGGCTATGTCTGGACGCCGCTGGTCGAGAAGCAGATCCCCGACACGATGAAGGCGCGCGGCATGACCGAGGAACAGGTCAAGCGCGATGTGCTTCTGGCCGCACAGCCGACAAAGGAATTCGTCGCCGTCGAGGACCTTGCCGCCCTGGCGCTGTTCCTGTGCTCGGATTCAGCCAGGCAGATCACCGGCACGACCTTGCCGATGGACGGCGGCTGGACGGCACAGTAAAGCCCAGGCGAGGCGTTCTGTTCCCGGCTGATGCCGCAGGCGCCGGCAAGCGGTTGCAAGAGGCACAGGACCGGTCGGTCCTCCTGTTTATGCACCACCCGCCGTTCGGCATCCACATGCCGGTGCTCGACGAGGTCACGCTAACCGACGCCAATGCCCTTCAAGAGCTATTCCAACGCCATGGCAGTGTCCGTCACATCTTCGCCGGACGTGTCCACCGGCTGATCGCCGGCAAATGGCGCGGCATTCCGGTCAGCACCATCATCCATTTCCACGATTTTCCGGTTGGCTAGCACTTAAGCAGGGGCGCCCCTTCTCTCGCCATCAAGCGCGCTCACGGTTGAAGTTTTTCCGGGCCCGAATGCGTCGAACCGTCGCGAGCCGTTTGGTTGTCGGATTTGCCGGCTTTCCCATCTTGCTCGTGATGTTGGGAAGTGCTGCAAAAGCGCATCAAATCTGGACATTAGTCTTGACAGAAATACAGATGTTCAATACCCGTCAGGTGATTGAATAGCAGCATTACGGGAGGAATGAGCGATATGGCTTCCAATGTTTCGTTGACGGGCCTTGCCCGTGATCTCGAGGTGCGGGCCAAGTCGGGCAAGCCAATCCGCATCGGCTTGATCGGTTCGGGCGAGATGGGAACCGACATCGTCACCCGCGTCGCCCATATGTCCGGCATCGAGATCGGCGCCATTTCCGAGCTGAACCTGCCCGCCGCCAGCAAGGCCGTGGATATCGCCTTCCAGGAAACCGGGCATGCGCGCGAAGTGTCGAACGCCTCGGCGATGACGGCCGCCATGGAGGCCGGCAAGGTGGCGGTCACCAACGACGCCAGCCTGGTCATCAACAATGACCTGATCGATGTCGTCATCGACGCCACCGGCGTTCCCGCCGTCGGCGCCGAGATCGGCTTGCGCGCCATGGAGCACGGCAAGCACTTGGTGATGATGAATGTCGAGGCCGACGTCACCATCGGCGCCTATCTCAAGAGCGAGGCCGACCGGCTCGGCGTCACCTATTCGCTGGGCGCCGGCGACGAGCCGTCTTCCTGCATGGAGCTTATCGAATTCGTCTCGGCCATGGGCCATCCGATCGTCGCCGCCGGCAAGGGCAAGAACAATCCGCTCAACATCGACGCCACGCCGCCCGACTATGAAGAGGAAGCCAAGCGCCGGCACATGAATGTGCGTATGCTGGTCGAGTTCGTCGACGGCTCCAAGACCATGGTCGAGATGGCGGCGATCGCCAACGCCACCGGGCTGGTGCCCGACAAGGCCGGCATGCATGGTCCGGCGGCGACGCTCGGCGAATTGTCCAAGGTGCTGGTGCCGCAGAAGGACGGCGGCGTGCTGTCGAAGGTCGGCGTCGTCGACTATTCGATCGGCAAGGGTGTCGCGCCCGGCGTGTTCGTCGTCGCCGACATGTCGCATCCGCGCATTTCGGAGCGCATGGAAGATTTGAAGATGGGCAAGGGCCCGTACTTCACCTTCCATCGGCCCTACCATTTGACCTCGCTCGAAGTGCCCCTGACCTGCGCCCGCGTCGTGCTCTACGGCAAGGCCGACATGGTGCCGCTGGCAAAGCCGGTGGCCGAAGTCGCAGCCGTGGCCAAGAAGGACATGAAGCCGGGCGAGAAGCTCGATGCGATCGGCGAATATTGCTACCGCGCCTGGATCATGACGGCGCCGGAAGCACATGCCGCCAGGGCCATTCCCTGCGGTCTGCTGCAAGGCGGTTCGGTGACGGCGCCGATCAAGAAGGGCGAGCTCATCACCTACGCCAATGCCGCCCCGGCTCCCGGCTCCAAGATCGCCGAACTGCGCGCGCGCCAGGACAAGCTCGTCTACGGAACCGTGGAGGTGTGATCATGGCCGCAGCCAGCAAAGCCGTCGCGGACAGCCGCGCCAACCTGCCCTTCGTCTATCGCCAGTACAGCGCCGAGCAGCTCAGACAGGTGCTCTACAAGATGTACCTCATCCGCCGCTTCGAAGAGGGCGCGGAGGAGAGCTACACGCGCGGCCTCATCCACGGCACCATGCATCTGTCGATCGGGCAGGAAGCCAGCGCCATGGGCATCTGCATGCCGCTCGGCGAGGATGACCAGATCACCTCGACGCATCGCGGCCACGGCCACTGCATCGCCAAGGGCGCCGAGGTCAAGCGCATGTTCGCCGAGTTCTTCGGCAAGACCACCGGCTACTGCAAGGGACGCGGCGGCTCGATGCACATCGCCGACGTGGCCAAGGGCAATCTGGGCGCCAATGGTATCGTCGGCGGCGGCATTCCGATCGCCGTCGGGGCGGCGCTCTCCTCCAAGATGATGAAGACCGGCAAGGTCGTGGTCTCCTTCTTCGGCGACGGCGCCAACAATGAGGGCGCTTTCCACGAGGCGCTGAACATGGCGGCGATCTGGAAGCTGCCGGTGATTTTCGTGTGCGAGAACAATGGCTACGGCATGTCGACGTCGACGGCCCGCTCGACCGCGGTCAAGAACATCGCCGAGCGCGCCGCCGCCTATTCGATGCCCGGCGTCATCGTCAACGGCAACATTTTTTCGGAGGTCGCCGAGGCGTCCTACAAGGCCGTCGAGCGCGCACGCGCGGGCGAGGGGCCGACGCTGATCGAGTCCAAGACCTACCGCCATCGCGGCCATTCCAAGAGCGACCGCAACCGCTATCGCACCAAGGAGGAGATCGAGGACTGGATGTCGAACCGCGATCCGATCACCCTGTTCGAAAGCGAGCTGCGCGACTTCGGGTTCATTGACGACAAGGGCATCGAGGCGATCCGCGAAGCGGTGGCCAAGGAAATCGCCGACGGCATCGAGTTCGCCAAGGCGAGCCCGTCGCCTGATGTCAGCGAGACCGGAAATTACGTGTATACGGAGCAGGCGTGATGGACGCGATGGCGCGTGAACTGAGCTACGCCCAGGCGATCCAGGAAGCCATGGCGATCGCCATGGACATGGACGAACGCGTCTTCCTGATGGGCGAGGACATCGGCGTCTATGGCGGCGCCTTCCAGGTGACCGGCGATCTGGTCGAGCGCTACGGCGCGGACCGGGTGATGGATACGCCGATCTCGGAACTGGGCGGCGCGGGTGTCGCGGTGGGTGCGGCGCTTACCGGGATGCGGCCGATCTTCGAGTTCCAGTTCTCCGACTTTGCCACGCTCGCCATGGAGCAGATCGTCAACCAGGCGGCCAAGATGCGCTTCATGCTGGGCGGTGAGGTTTCCGTTCCCGTGGTGATGCGCTTTCCTGCCGGTTCAGGCACCGGTGCCGCCGCGCAGCACAGCCAGAGCCTGGAGGCCTGGCTCGGCCATGTGCCGGGCCTAAAGGTCATCCAGCCGGCGACGCCGCACGATGCCAAGGGCATGCTTTTGGCTGCCGTCGCCGATCCCGATCCGGTGATGATCTTCGAACACAAGCTGCTCTACAAGATGAAGGGCCCGGTGCCCGAAGGCTACTACACGGTGCCGATCGGCAAGGCCGATATCCGCCGCGAAGGGCGCGATCTCACCATCGTCGCCACCTCGATCATGGTGCAGAAGGCGCTCGACGCCGCGGCCGCACTGGAGGCGGAAGGCATCGACGTCGAAGTCGTCGACCTCAGGACCATCCGGCCGATAGACAAGCAGACCGTCATCGACAGCGTCAAGAAGACGTCGCGGCTGATGTGCGTCTACGAGGCGGTCAAGACGCTGGGCATCGGCGCCGAGGTGAGCGCCATGATCGCCGAGAGCGAGGCGTTCGATTATCTCGACGCGCCGATCGTGCGGCTGGGCGGCGCGGAGACGCCGATCCCGTACAATCCGGAGCTGGAGAAAGCGACGGTGCCGCAGGTTCCCGGCATCATCACCGCCGCGCGCGACCTCGTGAGAGGGGTTCGCTGAGACATGCCGACCGAAGTCATTCTTCCCAAGGTCGACATGGACATGGCGACCGGACAGATCTCGCGCTGGTTCGCCGAGGAAGGCGCCCGGGTCAAGAAGGGCGACGTGCTGTTCGAGATCGAGACCGACAAGGCGGCGATGGAAATCGACGCGCCGGCCAGCGGCATCCTGCGCGATGTCTCCGGCAAGGAAGGCGTCGATATCCCCGTCGGCGCACCGGTCGCGTGGATCTATGCCGAGGGCGAGACTTATGCGCCAATCTCCCCCCTCGAGGGGGAGATGTCGGCGAAGCCGACAGAGGGGGTTGCCTCAGAAGGCACCGCCATCGCGCTGAGCCCGGTCGAACCGACCCCACCCGACCGGCCTTTGGCCGGCCACCCTCCCCTCGAGGGGGAGGGGAAAACCCGCGCTACACCCTTGGCGCGTCGATTGGCTCGTGAAGCAGGACTGAATCTCTCCGGCATACCAGGCACAGGCCCACATGGCCGCGTCGTGAAGGCGGATATCGATGCGGTACTCTCCTCCCCCCTCGAGGGGGAGGTGTCCGCGAAGCGGACGGAGGGGGTCGCCTCAGAAGGCACCGCTTTTGCGCCGAGCCCCGTCGAAGCGACCCCAGCCGACCGGCCTGCGGCCGGCCACCCTCTCTTCAAGGGGGAGGGGGACGTGCTGCGCCTGTTCGAGGAAGGTTCCTACGAGCTGGTGCCGCACGACAATATGCGCAAAACCATCGCGCGCCGGCTGGTCGAGGCCAAGACCACCATCCCGCATTTCTACCTGACGCTCGACTGCGAGCTCGATGCGCTGCTTTCGCTGCGCACGCAGCTCAATGCGGCCGCACCGGTAAAGAAGACCGACAAGGGCGAGGCGCCCGCCTACAAGCTCTCGGTCAACGACATGGTGATCAAGGCGATGGCCATGGCCTTGAAGGCGGTGCCGGATGCCAATGCCTCGTGGACCGAAAGCGCCATGGTCAAGCACAGGCATGCCGATGTCGGCGTTGCCGTCTCGATCCCCGGCGGCCTGATCACGCCGATCATTCGCAAGGCGGATGAAAAGACGCTGTCGGTGATCTCCAACGAGATGAAGGACCTGGCCAGCCGCGCGCGCAGTCGCAAGCTGAAGCCGGAAGAGTATCAAGGCGGCACCACGGCGGTGTCGAACCTTGGCATGTTCGGCATCAAGGATTTCGCCGCCGTCATCAACCCGCCGCATGCGACGATCCTGGCGGTGGGCGCCGGCGAGGAGCGGGCGGTGGTCAAGAACGGCGAGATCAGAATCGCCACGGTGATGTCGGTAACGCTGTCGACCGACCATCGCGCCGTGGACGGAGCGCTCGGTGCCGAACTGCTGGTCGCCTTCAAGAAGCTGATCGAGAACCCGATGGGCATGCTGGTGTAGGTCACGTTGACGTGAGCCGGCGTCGAATGATGCGCCGGCTCACCACAGAATCGACTTGTCAGGCGCGAACCCTTCGCCCATGTTTCAGGTGGACTGTGATGAAGGGAGGTCCGCATGCCCGCATTCGATCCATCCGACGTCAAGACCCTGTTCGGCAAGGTGATGGGCGCGTCTCCGTCCGACATCAAGCTGGTGGCGCAGCGCCTGCACGATCACGCTTTCGAGCCGCGCATGTCGGCGGACGAAACCAAGCAACTCGTCGCCAGTCTCGGCTATGAGAGCCTGGATGCGTTCTGCGCCGACATCGGCTTGCCTGCGCATATCGCGGAGCGCTGGGGCCGCTTCGGCGTTTCCGGCGAGATGAAGCAGGTGTTCACGCTGCTGGCGGCCCAGCGCAGGCGGGTGGCCGAGGCGATCGCCGAATTCGAATCCATGACCCATGTCGGCGTCGAGGATTTCTTGCGCGAACGCGGCCTGATCTAAGCGGCACTGGAAGCAGCGTCAGCCAGCCTTTGCCAGCAGCGCCGTCGCCGTATCGCTGTCGGTGATCAGCACATTGGTGCTGACGGCCTTCAGCGCGGCGAGGATCGCGGCCACCTTGCGTTTTCCGCCGGCGGCCAGCACGACATTCGGCACCTGGCCGACGACATCGAGGTCGATGGCCATGACGCGGCCGTTGACTTCGTGGTCGACCAGCCTGCCTGAGGCATCGACGAAATAGCACAGCATGTTGGCGACCGCGCCCTTCGCTTTCAGCGACGCGATGAGCGACGACGGCACGATGCCGTGGCGGAAGATGGTCGCGTCCGGCGACATGTCGCCGACGGTAAGCAGCGCGATATCGGCGGCGGCAGCGCGCTGCCGCACGTCCTGCAGCGCCGGCTGCGCCCAGAGCAGGTCACGCAGCGAGGGGTTGTCGACCGTCACCGGCGCAGTGATCTGGTAGCTGTCGACCTCGAAGACATCGGCGACCTTGGCGGCGACGATCGACGGATTGATCCATTGCGAATGCGGCAGGCTGCCGACGAGCGCCACGACCGAGGCGTGCTTCAGCTGCCGGCGGGCGAGAAAGCCCAAACTTGCATGCAGGGTCGCGCCGCCGCCGATTGCCAGCGTCATGCCGTCCTGCATCTGCTCGCCGAGATAGGCCGCCACGGCGTGGCCGATCGCCTTCTCCAGGTGCTCTTGCGCCGAAGGCGTCGGGATGACGACGGCGGCATCGAGGCCCCAGCGCTTCTCGAGTGCACGTTCGAGCGCCACCTGTTCGGCGGTCGGCGCGTTGATCATGGTGACGACGATGCCCTCGGCCGTGCACGCGGCCAGCGTGCGCATGACCTTAACCCTGGAGACATCGAGCTTCTCGGCGATCTGCTCCTGCGTGAAGCCCTCCACATAATAGAGCCACGCCGTCTTGACGTTGAGATCCGACGACACCATCGGCAATCCGGAGCGGGCCGGTCTCGGTTTTTCCACGGGCATCGCTTTTCGTCCTCATGAGCCTTGGCCTGGGCCCCGCATCGCCTCTTCGGAGAAAGGCCGGCCGCGTGTCAACTGGCGCCGGATGTCCGGCGTGTCGATTGTTGCACAGTTTTGTTCATTTGTAATTGACATCGAACATATGAACATATTTTGTATATCTCACGCGCTGTGTCATCCACCAGTCATATGCGCCGTGCAGGGAGGAAGAGACAGGGAACCGGCCGGGCCGGACCGGTCGTGCACAGACAGGACAGGAGGTCTTATGAAGACGCTATTCATCAAGCTGCTGGGCAGCCAGCTGGCGCTCGCGGCAACTTTGTTTGCCGGCATGGCAAGTGCCGAAACGTTGACGCTCTACACATCCCAGCCGGAAGCCGATGCGGCCAAGACCGTGGAGGCCTTCAAGAAGGCGCAGCCCGGCATCGACGTGGCAATCTATCGTTCCGGTACCAGCGACATCCTCACAAAGATGGCGGCCGAATTCGCCGCCGGCAGCCCGCAGGCCGACGTGCTGTTGATCGCCGATGCGGTCTCGATGGAGTTGCTGAAGAAGGATGGCCGGCTGCTGCCTTATCCCGAGGCAAAGCTCGACGGCATCGAGCCGGATGCTTACGACGCCGACAAGACCTATTTCGGCAGCAAGCTGATCACCACCGGCATCGTCTACAACACCGCGGCTGCGCAAAAACCCGAGCATTGGGCCGATCTCGCCAAGCCGGCCTATGCCGATGGTCTCGTCATGCCGAGCCCGCTCTATTCAGGTGCCGCCGCCTACCTGCTTTCGGGTTTCGCCAGCGATGCCGATTACGGCTGGGATTTCTTCCAGAAGCTGAAGGCCAACAACACCGTCAGCGTGCGCGGCAATGGCGCGGTGCTGAAGTCCGTGGCATCAGGCGAGAAGCCCTATGGCATCCTCGTCGACTTCATGGCGATGAACGCCAAGAAGAAGGGCTCGCCGGTGGAATTCGTGTTCCCCTCGGAAGGCGTGCCGGCCGTGACCGAACCGGTCGCGATCATGAAGACGGCCAAGAATGTCGACGGCGCCAAGAAGTTCGTCGACTTCATTCTTTCGGACGAAGGCCAGAAGCTGGCGCTTTCCATGGGCTACCTGCCGGCACGGGCCTCGGTCGGCCGGCCCGAATGGCTGCCGGAAGGCGTCAAGGTCAAGGTGATGTCGTTCGACACCAAGGCAATCGTCGCCAAGACCGACGCCGACAAGGCGAAGTTCTCGGAACTGTTCGGCGGCTGACAAGGCTCGGCGATCCGGCCGGGATGCCGCTTCGCGGCGGCATCCCCACTGCGCGCTGCTCGAATTTCAGGAAAGCAACCATGCCATCAACGATCAGGGAAAGCCGGGGCCAGGAAATGGTCCTGACGGCGGCGGTAGCCGTCGTCATCGTGCTGCTGTCCCTGCTGCCGATGCTGCGCCTGATCAAGGAAATCGTGGCACCCGGCGGCATGGTGTCAACGATGGCCCTGGAGGCCGGACTGAGAAGTCCGGCGACCTGGATCGCCACCTGGCATACGCTTGTCGTCGGCATAGGCGGCACGGTGCTTGCCGTGCTGTCGGGAACGCTGGTGGCGGTGCTCATCACGCTGACCGACATACGCGGCCGAAGCGCGCTGGTGCTCTGCTACGTCATGCCGCTGATGATCGCGCCGCAGGTCACGGCGCTTGCCTGGCTGCAACTGTTCGGACCGGCCAGCCCGTTCCTCAAGCTGTTCGGCGCCGCACCGCCGCTGGGCACCAAAAACCCGCTCTATTCCACGTCGGGCATCATCCTGCTGCTCGGCGTGCAGTATGGCCCGCTGGTGTTCCTGCTGGTGCGCGCCGGCCTGCGCAAGCTGCCGCGCGAACTGGTCGAGGCGGCGCGAGCCGGCGGCGCGAGCTGGTTCACCGTGCTCGTCACCATCGTGCTACCCCTGATGACACCGTCGATCATGGCGGCAGCGGCACTGGCCTTCGTGTCCTGCGTCGGCAATTTCGGCATTCCCGCCTTTCTCGGCATTCCCGCCAATTATCTCGTGCTGCCGACCTTGATCTATCAAAAACTGGCCGGCGGCGGGCCGGCCGTGCTCGGCGAGACGGCGTTCCTGTCGGTGCTGATCGGCATCATCGCCATGGCCGGCATTATCGCCCAGGAGGTCATGAGCCGGCGCCGCGACTACCGCATCAGCTCCACCTCGCTGCCCGCCGAGCCCTACGAGCTTGGCCGCTGGCGTCCGGTCGTCCAGGCCGGCATGTGGCTGCTGGTCGTACTGGTGTTGTTCCTGCCGCTGTTCGGGCTGGTGCTGACGTCGCTGGTTCCCGGCTACGGCATCGCGCTCAGCGCCAAGACGGCGACGCTCGACAATTACCGTTTCGTGCTGTTCGAGCACGCTGCCGCCAGCCGCGCCTTCTTCAACAGCTTCTGGCTGTCTATCGCCGCCGCCTTCTTCGCGGTCCTCGTCGCCGTGCCGATCGGCTATCTCATTGCCTGGGGCAAACAGCGCTGGGTGCGGCTGCTCAATCTTTCGGTCGAACTGCCCTATGCCTTGCCCGGCGTGGTGCTGGCGATCGCATCGCTGCTGCTGTTCCTGCGGCCGATCCCGCTGACCGGCATACAGCTCTACAACACGGTCTGGATCATCCTCTACGCCTATCTCGCCCGCTTCCTGGTGCTGGCCTTGCGGCCGACCATCAGCGGCTATCACCAGATCGACCGGACGCTGGAGGAGGCTGCACAAGTGGCGGGCGCCGGCCTGTTCACGCGCATGCGCACCATCGTCTTTCCTTTGGTGGCGCCGGCGGCGATCGCCGGCGGCCTGCTGATCTTCATGACGGCGCTCAGCGAGCTCACGGTCTCGGCGCTGCTGTGGTCGTCGGGTTCCGAGACAATCGGCGTGGTGATGTTCTCGTTCGAACAGGGCGGCGATTCCAACTACGCGGCGGCGATGTCCGTCATCACGGTCGCGGTCACCTTCGTGCTGATGCTGGTGACCAACCTGCTTGCCCCTCACCTTCCGAGTGGAGTTCTGCCATGGCGCGATTGACCCTGGACCATGTGACCAAGAGCTTCGCCGAGTTCGATGCGGTCAAGGACGTTTCGATCGACGTCGGCGACGGCGAATTCCTTGCCGTGCTCGGGCCTTCCGGCTGCGGCAAGACGACGTTGCTGCGGCTTGTCGCCGGCTTCGAGAAGGTGACGTCGGGCGAAATCCGGGTCGGCAGCGAGGTCGTGTCGGGTGCAGGCGGCAGCGTTCCACCAGAGAAGCGGCGGGTCGGCATCGTCTTCCAGAACTACGCATTGTGGCCGCACATGACGGTCGCCGAGAACATCGGCTATTCGCTCAAGGTTGCAAAGCTGGACAAGGCGGTCGCCCGCCAGAAGGTTGCCGACGCGCTGGCCCTGGTCAATCTACAGGGGTTAGGAGACCGTAGGCCGGCCAACCTCTCCGGCGGCCAGCGCCAGCGCGTGGCCCTGGCGCGCTGCCTGGTCGCCGCGCCCTCGCTGGTATTGTTCGACGAGCCACTCGCCAATCTCGACGTGCATCTCAGGGCCTCGATGGAGGACGAGTTCGCCGCCTTTCACAAGCGCACCGGCACGACCATCGTCTACATCACCCACGATCAGGCCGAGGCCATGGCGCTGGCCGATCGCATCGCGGTGATGGATCACGGTCGCCTGGTCCAGCTCGCGACCCCGCGCGAGCTCTATCATGAGCCGGCGAATGAAATGGTGGCCTCCTTCATTTCACAGGGCATTCTGCTTCCGGCCGACGTGCTGAACGCCGAGGAAGCCGGTCATTGCAAGGTCCGGGTTCTCGGAACCGAGCTGGTCGTCCGCTGCCGGGCAGGCGAGCGGCCGCGCGCCGGCGCAAGGATCTGCTGCCGGTCGGCCGATCTCGACGTCTCGCCGGACGGCCCCGGCTTCGATGGCCTCGTCAAGCGGGTGATCTACCAGGGCGGCTCGGCGCGCATCGAATTTACGCCTTCCGCAGGACCTGATCTTACCTTGCATTTCGGGCAGCCCGACCCGGTCGTGCTGGAGAGCGGAGCCCAGGCGCGCCTGCGCATTAAGTCCGGCTGGGTAATCCCGGCGGAGGCGGCGTCGTGATGAAGCTGGACCTGGCCGGCGGCTTCGGCGAAAAGGGCCGCACCAGCGTTGCCGTCCGCAGCGGAAACGATCGCATCCTGCTCGATATCGGCATCAAGGTCGGCGCCACAGGGGCGGAGTACTATCCGGCACTTGACGGGTCGATCGCCGACATCGACGCGTTGTTTGTCTCGCATGCGCACGAGGATCACGTCGGTGCTCTGAGCTGGCTTTTGTCGCGCGGCTATGCCGGTCCGATTTTCATGACGGCCGAAACCCGCGCCGAGGCTCCGGCCACGCTCGCCGGCTATGCCGATCCCGGGGATCTCAAGCGATTTCCCTTTCCGGAAGATCGCATCGAGATTTTCGAACCCGGCGATTTGCTGAAGAGCGGCAATCTCACGGTCAGGACGGGGAGGTCGGGACATGTCGTCGGCGGCGTCTGGTTTGCCGTCGACGATGGCAAGAGCCGCGTCGTCTATTCGGCCGACGTGGTGCCGGACAGCAATGTCTTCGTGATGGACGCGATCCCCGAATGCGATCTTCTCGTTCTCGACGCGTCCTATGGCGCCGATCCCGTGCCGGGTGCGGCGCGCGCCGAGGCCATTTCGGGCTGGGTGGCGCGCCATTCGAACGGATGCCTTCTGCCGACGCCGCTGTCGGGGCGGTCGCTGGAATTGATCGCGGCCTTGCCGGGACCCTTCGCCATCCACGCCGGCATGCGTGCTTCGCTCGAAGCGCAGATCGCCGACACTTCAGCGCTGCTTCCTGGCGTATCCGAGATGCTGCGCTTGCGGCTGGGTAGTGCCGCAGACTGGACCGACGCCGACCCGCTGCCCTCGCTGCCCTTGCTGGCCGATGACGGCATGGGCGAGGCTGGGCCTTCGTCCCGCCTGCTGCCGCGCGCCGACCGGGCCGGCTTTCCGGTTCTGCTGACCGGGCATCTGCCGTCCGGCTCCCCCGGCGATCTGCTGCACAAGGCCGGCCGGGCGGACTGGGTGCGCATGCCCACCCAC
>NZ_VFTX01000016.1:0-80249 GCF_006440955.1 Mesorhizobium sp. B2-8-1
GCCCCCGCCCGTCCCGACTGCGGTGCCCGATCTTCCGACGCCCGCGGCAGGGGAGGAGATCCTGCTCTACCGTGTCGAGGTCCCGGTCTATTCGGCGATTCCGCCGGTGGCCGAGCATCTGGCGATGACGACACTTGGCACTTTCCATGAACGGCGAGGCGAACAGAGCCTCTTGTCAAACACCGAACTCTCTCCGGTCTGGGGCCGTATCTTCGGCCAGGACGCGAAGATGGGCTGGTCGGGAACGGTTTCGCCGTCGTTCAACGGCACCTTGTTCGGGTTCCAGGGCGGCTTCGACGTGTTTGGCCAGGAAACCGCTTCAGGTGGCGTCGATCGTGCCGGCCTGTTCATCGCCTATGCCAGCATGAACGGCGATGTGCGCGGCCAGGCGCTGGGGCAGAACGATCTGGGCGTCGGCGACATCGATCTCGGCGGCACCAGCGTCGGCGGCTACTGGACCCGTATCGGTCCCGGGGGCTGGTACCTGGACGGGGTCGTCATGGCCACTTTTTTCAGCGGCGATGCGACCTCGACCCGCGACATCGGCATCGATGTCAAAGGAACCGGCGTCACCGCTTCGCTGGAAGGGGGCTACCCGATCGCGCTGGCGCAAGGCTGGACGCTCGAACCGCAGGCGCAACTGATTTGGCAGCATCTATCGCTCGACGATGCCGAGGATCGCTTCGCGTCGGTTTCCTTCGATCTCGACGACAACGTCACCGGGCGCCTCGGCCTGCGCCTGCAGGGCGAGACGACATTGAACGGCACCGCGCTGCAACCTTACCTCAAGGCCAATCTCTGGCACGGTTTCGGTGGCACGGATCACGTCAACTTCGACACCACCGACATCTCGACCGAAAGCCGCTCGACCTCGTTCGAATTCGGCGCCGGCGTCACCGCCAAGGTGACGGACAAGGTCAGCCTCTTCGCCACCGGCGACTACACCACCAATCTCGGCGGCGACAAGCGGCGCATCCTCGAGGGCAATCTCGGCGTCAGCATCAAGTGGTGAGACGCGCTGTTTTCGTGCGCAAAGTCGGCGCTGCCCCTCATCCGCCGGCAGGCAGGTGAGGGCAGCACTAACGCTGTGCGTTGAGCGAATCCGCCTTGTTCAATTCCCTGAACGCATCGCCACTGTGGCGATGCCGGCGCCGACCAGCAGCGTGCCGCCGGTGCGGTTGAAGACGCGGATCGCCCTGGGGTTGCGCACAAGGTTGCGCGCTCGCGACGCGATCAGCGCGTAGCCGAAGGCATTGGCGAAGGCGAGCGCCAGGAAGGTCGTCTCGAAGATCAGCATCTGCGTCCAGAAATCGGCGTGCCGGTCCAGAAACTGCGGCAGGAAAGCGACGAAGAAGGTGATGCTTTTCGGGTTGAGCGCGGTGACCAGCCAGGCATGCCCCATCATCCTGGCGGAGGACACGGCATCGGTGCGCGGCTCGGCCTTGAGCGCGCCGCCGGCCCGGAACAGTTTTACGCCGAGATAGACCAGATAGGCAGCGCCGATCAGCTTCAGGATCGTGAAGACGGTGGCCGAAGCTGCCAGCAGGGCGCCGATGCCCAGCATGGACAAGGTCATCGCCGTGAAGTCGCCCAGCGCCACGCCGACAGCCATCGGCAGTGCGGTGCGCCAGCCCTGGCCGAGGGCATAGGACACGACCAGAAGGATGGTCGGTCCCGGAATGACTAGAAGGATGGTCGACGCGGCAGCGAAGGCGGCCCAGTTTTCGAAGGACATGCTCGTCTCCTTTGAGCTCAAAGAAGAGGATAAATCCTTCGGTCCAGGAGAATGTAAAGCGGTTTGTTTCTACCCCCGCCAACGGCAGTTCGGCGTCAGTCGAGCCGCCCGACAGGTTCACGATCTCGGCGAGAAGCTCGAGGTTGATCTTTCAGGTCTTGCACATGGAGGCCCCCGCTTTTGACACGCTGGCGCCGGGATCATGACCCGCCCGAGGTGATTTCGTGCAGGGCACGCTGGTTGGCGATACCGGAGAGGGCGCAATGGCGCCCAGCCTGTTCGCAAATGCAGGCAGCGCAAGGCCTTCACGCTTTATCAACCATGAATGATGAAAATGCTCGTCATCCGGCCGGACCGTGCTTCCCGCCGACAGCGTAGGGTTTGGGTACATGCGTGAGTTGCCGCAAGGTCTGAGGCCGCCGCGAAACGGCGACGCAATCGAAACCGATAGTCTTGTCTCCCGCCGCGCCGTTTTATCCGGGGCAGGGGCGTTGGCCTTGCTTGGCGCCGCCGGCTGCTCGACTTCGGGCGGCGGCCTGCCGGCGCTTGAGCTCGACGACACGGTCACCGGCTCTGTGCGGCCGATCCGGCCGAGCATCAGCGTCGACAAGAACGTCACCAGCCCCGACCTGATGTACGCGTCCCTGAGCGACGGCGGCTTCAACGTGCCCGAGGTGCCCTACCTCAAGATCAAGCCGGAATTCCGCCGCCAGATCGTCGTCGACCAGACGGGCGAAGCGCCCGGCACCATCGTCGTTCATCTCAATGAGCGCATGCTCTACCTCGTCCAGCCGGGGGGCGACGCCATCCGCTACGGGGTCGGCATCGGCAAGGACGGCTTCCGCTGGTCCGGCCGCGCCAACATCCAGTACGGACGGGAATGGCCGACCTGGACCCCGCCGCCGGAAATGATCGCCCGCAAGCCGGAATTGGTAAAATGGCAGGGCGGCCAGCCCGGCGGCCTCACCAACCCGCTCGGGGCGCGCGCTCTCTACATCTATCAGGACGGCAAGGACACCGGCTACCGCATCCATGGCTCGCCCGAATGGTGGAGCATCGGCCAGGCCATGTCGTCGGGCTGTGTGCGCCTGATCAACCAGGACATCATCGACCTCTACAGCCGCGTTTCCAAGAAGAACCCGGTCGTCGTCGTCTAGCTCAAGCCTCACCTCGCGGCCGCTGGCGCGGCCGGTCGTTTCTGCCGTTGCGCGATGGCCAAAGACAGGCGAAGGTGCCTGAAATCCAATCGCCCGGGAGAATTTCACCAATGGCCGGAACTTTCGTCATCGCGCAGGGCGGCGGCCCGACGGCCGTCATCAACCAGACCGTGGTCGGGGCGACGCTGGAGATCCGCAAGCGGCATCCCGGCGCCAAGGTCCTGGGCTCCATCCACGGCGTGCGCGGTATCCGCGACGGCAATTATATCGACCTCTCCGCCGTCCCGGAAGACCGCCTGCGGCTGATCGCCGGAACGCCGAGCGCGGCCCTTGGCTCGACGCGCGACAAACCGGATGCAGCCTATTGCGAGGTCGTCCTCGACGGCCTGAAGAAGGCCGGCGCGGATGCCTTCATCTACATCGGCGGCAATGACACGTCGGGCACGCAGCAGATCCTGACCGATGCCGCCGGGGGCAAGATCGCGTTCGTGCATGCGCCCAAAACCATCGACAATGATCTCGAGGAGAACGACCACACGCCGGGTTTCATCTCGGCGGCCGAGTTCGTCGCCGGCGCTTTCCTGTCCGTCGATCTCGATTTCCGCGCTCTGCCCGGCATCTATGTCGGCATCGTCATGGGCCGGCACGCCGGCTTCCTCACGGCCGCGGCCGCGGCTTGGCAGCTCGATCCCGACAGTGGTCCGCATCTCGTCTACGTGCCGGAGCGGCCGTTCTCGGCCACAGCCTTCATCGAGGACGTGCGCGCCACGCTCGACCGCCACAAGCGCTGCATCGTCGCCGTTTCGGAAGGGGTGAGCACCGCCGACGGCAAGGCGCTGGTTGAAAGCCTGGTCCCGCCCGAGAAGCTGGAGCGCGACCAGCATGGCAATGTCAAGCTATCGGGCAGCGACCTGCCGGCGGCACTCGAGCGGGCGCTCGCCGAAGGGCTGCCGGGCAAGCGCGCCCGCGTCGATGCGCTGGGCTACATGCCGCGCGGCTATGTCGGCGCCATCAGCGCCGTCGACGCGCAGGAGGCGTTCGACGCGGGAGCGTTCGCGGTCACCGTGGCCGAACAGGGCGGCGGCTCCGTGGCGCTGCAATATGACGGCACCAAAACCGTGCTGAAGAAGGTGCCGCTGAAGAACGTGGCCGGCAAGACCCGTCACATGCCCGAGAACTTCATGAAGCCGGACGCCAACCATCTGTCCGACGCCGGCATGGCTTACCTGAAGCGGCTGGTGCCGGAAAAATACAAGGTCGGAAAGCCCTTCGTCTGATGTCGGGACCATACTTGATTCCAGGATCACACCTGATGCGAGGCTCACACCTGATGCCGGGCTCACGCTTGATGCCGGGCCGCTTCTGATGGAGAACTGGTTCAGCAGGAGCATCGTCGACGAGAAGACGACGATGCTGACCGAGCCGTTCGTGCATGACTATGTGCGCGCCAACATCTGGCATCTCACCGGCCGCGACGCCGACCTTTTGGTCGATACCGGCATGGGCATCTGCCCGCTGGCGCCGGAGATCGAAACCCGGGCCGGCAAACCGCTCATCGTCGTCGCCACCCACATCCATCTCGATCATGTCGGCTCGCTGCATGAATTCGCGCTGCGCGCGGGACCCAGGGTGAGTGCCGCGCAGTTCGAGAACATGGATGAGGCGGCGACCTACGCCTACATGTTCCACGACCTCGACGGCGCCGTCTCGCGACTGCCGGCACCGGGCTGGAAGGCTGCGGATTACAAGATCCCGCCAGCGCCGCTGACGCGCACCCTCGACGAGGGTGATGTCGTCGATCTCGGCGACCGCCGCTTCCGCGTGCTGCATCTGCCCGGGCATTCGCCGGATTCGATCGCGCTGTTCGACGAAGCAGACGGCCTGTTCTTCAGCGGCGACGCCATCTATGACGACCGGCTGATCGACGACCTGCCAGACTCCGACAAGTCGGCCTATTGCCTCACCATGCGGCGTCTGCTCGACCTGCCGATCCGCATCGGCCATGGCGGTCACGGCCCGAGTTTCGACGGCGAGCGCATGCGCGAGATCGCCTCGGCCTATCTCAGCCGAGCGGCTGGTCCATAAGCCGGCTCTAAAATTAAATCTTCGTAAGGTCGCCCGAAAACCCTAAATCGGGCCAATCCGCGCCCTAGATGCTGGTTTGTCGATCCGGCCGGCTGCCATGCGCGGCGAGACAGGCAATCCGGCTGTCGACAGCCGACGGGTGTTTTCCCCCGAACCATCCGCGGCCCAGGTTCAACTCTCGCCCGGACAGAACGACCATGTCACCCATAAGCATTCTTCGTAGACATCGCGTCGCGGCCCTGCTGGGCGCTGCGCTGATCATCTCTCCCATCGTGGCCTCCTTCGCCGAAAGCCCGAACGAGGTCCACAACGCCGTCGGTACGACACAGACCCCCGTAGCCGGCGTAGCGGCCCCGAACGGCTCCTTTGCCCCCATCGTGGCAGCCGACAAGCCGGCCGTGGTGACGGTTACGACCGTCATGAAGGGGCAACCGGACGCCATGAGCGATGCCTCGCCCCTGGACGGCGGCGGCTCGCCTTTCGACGATTATTTCCGCCAGTTCTTCGGCGACCAGGGCATGCCCGGGCCGAAAGCGCCGCCGCAGCAGTCGCAGCGCGCCGAAGCGCTCGGATCCGGCTTTATCGTCGGCGCCGACGGCACCATCGTCACCAACAACCATGTCATCGACGGCGCGAGCTCGATCAAGGTGACGCTTGACGACGGTTCAGAGCTTCCCGCCAAGCTGGTCGGCCGCGACGCCAAGAACGACCTTGCGGTGATCAAGATCAAGGCCGACAAGCCCCTGCCGACGGTAAAATGGGGAGATTCTGATAAGTTGATGCCGGGCGATCAAGTGCTGGCCTTCGGCAATCCGTTCGGCATCGGCACCACGGTCACCTCAGGTATCGTCTCGGCGCGCGGCCGCGATCTCCACAGCGGGCCGTTCGACGATTTCATCCAGATCGATGCGCCGATCAACCACGGCAACTCTGGCGGTCCGCTGGTCGATGTGAGCGGCAACGTCGTGGGCATCAACACCGCGATCTATTCGCCGAATGGCGGCAGCGTCGGCGTTGGCTTCGCCATTCCGTCCGACCAGGCGCAAAAGGTGGTCGCCAAGCTGATGAAGGGCGGCGAAATCGAATACGGCTATCTTGGCGTCCAGATCCAGCCGGTGACCCCGGACGTTGCCAGTGCCATAGGTCTCGATCACCCCGGCGGCGCATTGGTCTCCTCGGTCACCGAGGGCTCGCCGGCGGCCGCGGCCGGCATCCAGACGGGGGACCTCATCACCGGCTTCGCCGGCCAGGAGATAAAGGACCCCAAGGACCTGTCGCGTGCCGTCGCCGATGTCTCGCCCGGCAAGAAGGAAACGCTCGACGTCTGGCGCAATGGCAAAACCATGCAGCTTTCCGTCGACGTCGGCCGCAATGGCGACGATGCGCAGACCGCGTCGGTATCTGGTGATTCCGGCGCGCCGGGAAACGGGCAGGGCGCCCGCCTGCCGGCGATCGGGCTCGGCCTGATGGACATCACGCCCGATATTCGCCAGCAGATGAACCTCCCCGACAACCAGCGTGGCGCGGTGGTCGCCGCGGTCAATCCCAACAAGGCGGCGGCGGCTTCCGGCGTCCAGCCCGGCGACATCATTATCGCCGTCAACCAGATGCCGGTGAAGAGCGCCAGGCAGGCCACGCAGGCGATCGCGCAGGCCGGCAAGTCAGGCCGCAAATCGGTGCTGCTGCTGGTGGAACGAGGCGATGCCCAGATCTATGTCGCCGTGCCCTTCGCCAATGGCTGAGACATCGCGTTGACATGAATGCAGGGATGGCGGGCTTGTCGGTCGACGAGCCCGCCTCCCGGCCGGGGATTGACGCTTCAGGCCTTGAAATTCGAACCGCAAGGTAATACCTTCGGGAGACATGGTATTACCGAGGAACGAAGATGGCGACGACCGTTACAGCGAAGGGACAAGTGACCATCCCCAAACCGGTTCGCGATCTCCTGGAGATCGTCCCGGGAAGCAAGGTCGATTTCCGGCGCGCTGCCGATGGCAGCGTGGTGCTGACCCGTGCTGACAAAAAGCAGCCGGCGAGCCGCTTCGCCAAGTTGCGAGGTCATGCCGGCGAGGGGCTCACGACGGACGCGATCATGGCGCTGACGCGTTCCGAACGGTGACGCTCGTCGACACCAACGTTCTGCTCGACGTTGTTACGGACGATCCGAGCTGGGCGGATTGGTCGGTCGCCCATCTCGAGGCAGCGAGCCTCGATGGGCCGTTGTTGATCAATGATGCGGTCTATGCCGAGCTTGCCGTCCGCTACGCACGCATCGAGGATCTGGAGGCGTTTGTCGAGGCGGCCGGTCTAGAAATGGTTCCGATGCCAAGAGCAGCCCTCTTCCTTGCCGGAAAAGCATTTACACAATATCGCAGATCGGGAGGATCCAGGACCGGCGTACTGCCTGACTTTTTCATCGGCGCCCACGCAGCCGTCGGACGCCTTCCGCTGCTGACGCGTGATATCGGCCGCTACCGGACTTATTTCCCTTCTGTGAAGCTGATCACTCCCTGAATGGCCGTCGGATTTCGCTCCAAAAGCGTGTCGCAGCGAAACGGACTCAGGCGACGCTCACTAAGCGGCGTCGGAGGCTCGCAGCCAGCCGCCGGTCACGCCTCGATCTCAAGCGCCGAAAGCGGCTTGGAGCAGCAGGCGAGAATGAAGCCATCCTCGATCTCGTGATCGAGGATGCCGCCATTGTGGCTCATCTCGACCTCGCCCGAGAGCTTCTTGACCTTGCAGGTTCCGCACAGGCCGAATTCGCACGCGGCGGGGATTCTGACTCCCGAGGCGCGCGCCGTCTGCAGCACCGTCTGGCCGGCGACGCATGCGGCATCGACATCCGAAATCGAGAACCGGATCGGCGTCGCGGCTTCGACAGGAATGGCTGCGCCGTCTCCAGTCGGCGAGGCGAACGGCGCCGGGATTTCCTCCACCAGCGGCGCTGCAAAGCTCTCCTGATGGTATCTCGCCATGTCGAAGCCGGCGGCTTCGAGCATGCCGCGCACGGCACGCATGAAGGGGTCGGGGCCGCAGCAGAAGATTTCGCGCTCTCGGAAATCGGGCGCCAGAAGCGGCAGCCGGATGGCGTCGATGCGGCCCATATGGCCGAACCAGCCTTCCCGGCTCGACCGCTCCTCGATCATGAAACCGAGCGACAGGCCGGGCATGCGGCTGCCGAGCAATTCCAGCTCCTTGCGGAAGATGATCTCTTCGGGGCGGCGTGCGCAGTTGACGAAGCCGACATCGGTCCATGGCGCGCAGTCATTCAGCCAGCGCAGCATCGACATCATCGGCGTCACGCCGGAGCCGGCCGAGATGAACAGATATTTGGCCGCCGGGTGGCTGTGCAGCGAAAAGTCTCCGGCCGGCCCATACGCCTTGACGTGCGAACCAGGCCTCAAATGGTCGAACATCCAGCGTGTGCCGGTGCTGCCGGCCTGCGCCTTCACCGTCACCGCGATCGAGAATGGCCGTGAAGGCGAAGACGACAGCGTGTAGGTGCGCATCAGCAACCGATCCGCTGTCGGCAGTTCCAGCGTCACGAACTGGCCCGGCTTGTAGCGGAACCAGGTCTGGTTGTCGGAGCGGAAGGTGAAAGTCTTTACATCAGGCGCCTCGTCGCTCACGCCGATCACTTCCAGCACCTGGAGCCTGTCGTTCCAGGGCGCCATCTGATCGAGATGGCGATAGAGGCCGAGATCCGTCATCGCATTCATCCCTCACCTCTCAAGCAACGCTGCGCAGGGCCGGCCGGCCGTCTTCGGCGAGGCGCGGACCGATGAAACGCGCGTACCAGTCGACGAACTGGATGACGCCGCCTTCGTGCAGTTCGGAATAGGGGCCGGGTTCATAGGCCGGCGACAGGATGCCGAAGGCGTTTTCCTCGACGATGCGACGATCCTGGCCGTTGGTCTCGGTCCAGACATGGGTGAGTTCGGCGAGGTCGTAGTCGACGCCCTCGACCGCGTCCTTGTGAACCAGCCATTTGGTCGTCACCGCAGTCTCGGTGGCGCTGATCGGCAGCACGCGGAACGTGACGGCGTGGTCGCCGAGGATGTGGTTCCAGGTCGTCGGATAGTGATAGAGCAGCAAGGAGCCGATGCGGTCGGTGCCAACGCCGTCGGACAGGTTCTTCTTGACCGCGCGTTTTCCCGTCATCGTATAACTGACGGCATCGCGCAGCAGCGGCGCGCGGGTGGCACGGTACTGTCCGGCCGGGTCGATGCGGAACCTGCTCGGCAGGCCTGCCGCCTCGCACTTGGCCCAGTGCACCAGCATCTCCGGGTCGCTGTCGGCGTCTTGCACGCCAGTCACGGTCGGCGCCTCCGGGAAGGTCTTGCAGAGCTCCGGATGGTTGCCGGCGCAATGATAGCATTCGCGGTTGTTTTCCCAGACCAGCTTCCAATTGCCCTTCTCGACGATGGTGCTCTCGAAGGCGACCTTTGCTTCGCGCAGCCGGTGCGGCGCCAAATAGGGTTCGATCATCGTCCGCATCGGCGCAAAATCCGCCGGCTCGTCGGCGAGGCAAATGAAGATGTAGCCGCCGATGCTTTCGCAGGCGACCGGCTTCAGGCCGAACTGGCTCTTGTCGAAACCCTCGGCCATCTGCCTGGCGAACAGCAGCCTGCCGTCCAGTTCATAGGTCCACTGATGGTAGGGGCAGACGAGCTTCGCCGCCGTGCCCTTGTCTGTGTTGCAGACGCGGCTGCCGCGATGGCGGCAAGAATTGTGGAAGGCGTTGATGTTGCCCTTCTGGTCACGCACCAGCACCACAGGATAGTCGCCGATCTGCACGGTGATGAAGCTGCCGGGCCGGGGCAGTTCGCAATCATGGCCGATGAACAGCCAGTCGCGGTACCAGATCAGCTCCATGTCGAGCTTGAAGTAGTCGGCATCGGTATAGAAGGGCTGCTCGAGCGAGAAGCCGTCCCTGCGGCCTTGCAGCCGTTTCAGCATGTCGTTGCGCGCATCCATGTTCTGTCCTCGCATTGAAGTCCTGTCCTCGCATCGAAGGACTGAACGGAGGGGAGAGAGGAAGGATCAAGCCGCGCGCCGGCTTGCGCCGGACATGCACCATCCGCCTCTTGACCGCCCGCCGCGATCAGTCGAGTCAAACATCTCGGGCTGGTTTCCGGGCTCTGGAGCTGCCCTTGCGGACTGTCGCGACACCTTCCCAGGCCTCCGCCCAGTGGTCTCCCGTTGCGACCTGAACTCCACCACCGTTGCGGGGGCAGCGCCGGATTCTGACCGGCTTCCCAATTCTCCGCCTCGTCGTCACGCGGCGGCACCTGAGATGGCAGGATCTAACCATGATCGCCGGCTTGTCGTCGGCATGAAAACGACATCGCATCCATGCCGCGCGACACGCATTGGAAACGGCGCGGCCGCCGTTGCAGGGCAGAAAGCCTCAGGTCGCCGCCTCGGATTCCGTCTCGTGGCGGAGGCAAAAAAGGTTAACGGTTTCGAAAAGTGACTGTTAGCGCCCTCTAAAATCGAACCGAACGGTTCGTTTCTGTTGACGATGCGTGCAGGACGGTGTGAACACTGGGCCTTCGACACAGTTGGTGATCGCGCGACGCGTTTGCATAACCAACTGATAGTAAACAGAAAAAAACGAATGTTGAAGGCTCTGGCACAATTTCAAGTGGTGGAAACTTGGTCCACACGGAAAAACTTCGTGATTGGAAATGGCGGTATGGCTTTCCCACATCGGGGCTGTCCGAACGACGCGATTTCCTCCCAAGACACGCCGCTAGACGGACGGAAAAATACTGGAGTATCAAAAAATGAAAAAGATCATTCTCACTGCCGCCGCCCTTCTGGCTGTTTCCGGCAGCGCCTTCGCTAGTAGCGACCATTATGGTTCGAATGCCCCTGCGGCCACCGCCGTCGACAGCTCGTACACCGCTTCGACCAAGAAGTCGGAACCGGCTGCCCAGACGCCTGTCCAGGGTGCCGATCGCAACCTCTTCGGCAACAACTAACAGCCGCTCTCCAGTTGACGGCGGGCCTTCCGCCGTTCTGGCGAAATTTGAGAATTCAGGAGACTTGAAATGAAGAAGATCGTTCTTGCTGCCGCCGCCGTCCTGGCCGTGTCGGGCAGCGCTTTCGCCGGCAGCGACAACTATGGCTCCAATGGCGCCAACCAACCTGCTGTCACCTCGGTCGACAACGCGCACACGGCTTCGGTCCAGAAGTCGGCGCCGTCTGCCCAAGCGCCTGTTCAGGGTGCCGATCGCAACCTCTTCGGCAACAACTAACAGCTGATCTCCAGTTGACGGCGGGCCTTCCGCCGTCCTGGCGAAATTCGAAAATTCAGGAGACTTGAAATGAAGAAGATCATCCTTGCTGCCGCCGCCGTTCTGGCGGTTTCGGGCAGCGCTTTTGCTGGCAGCGACAACTATGGCTCCAATGGCGCCAACCAGCCCGCGGCCACTTCGACCGACAGCTCATACACCGCTTCGACCAAGACGTCGGCTCCGGCTGCCCAGGCACCTGTTCAGGGTGCCGACCATAACCTCTTCGGCAACAACTAACAGCCGATCCTGCAGCAGATGGCGGGCAAGCCCGCCTTTGCGGTGGAATTTGAGAATTCAGGAGACTTGAAATGAAAAAGATCATCCTTGCTGCCGCCGCCGTCCTGGCCGTTTCGGGCAGCGCTTTCGCCAGCAGCGACAACTATGGCTCCAATGGCGCCAATCAGCCTGCCGTCACCTCGGTCGACAATGCGCACACGGCTTCGATCCGCGACAGCGGCTCGCCCGTCTACAAGCTGCTCAATTCGTCGGGCGATGTACACAAGTCCGCCCCTCAGGGCAGTGACCGGAATCTCTTCGGCCACTAACAGCCGAAGCTGACACCAAACAGGAGTGGCGGGCTTTGCCCGCCGCTCCTGTTCTTGCGTGACCGGCAATTAATTCATGGCCTGCTCTCAGGCCGCTTTCGCTTCCGTCTCGTGCAGCGCGAAGGATCGTCCATCCGCGTCGAAGATATGAAGGTCTCCGGCGTCGGCGCTCAGCCGCAGTGTCGCCCCGCGCTTGACCTCGACATTGCCCGGCAGCTTGGTCACCAGCGGCAGGTCGGCGCGGCCGATGTCGACATAGACGAGTTGCACCTCGCCGAGCTGCTCGACATAATCCACCGTTCCTTCGAACAGATAGTCCGTGCCGCCGGCGATCGTCAGGTCCTCCGGCCGCACGCCGAAGCTCACCGACGCGCCCTTGGCCGAGGCCGGCGTCGCGATCGGCACCGTAGCCTTGCGGCCGCCGACATGACTGATGACGGTCGGATTGCCCGATTTGTCGATGGTCGCCGGCAGGATGTTCATGGCCGGCGAGCCGATGAACTGGGCAACGAACAGATTGCCGGGTTTCTTGTAGAGTTCCATCGGCGTGCCGACCTGCTCGATATGGCCCTCCTTCAGCACCACGATGCGGTCGGCCAGCGTCATCGCCTCGACCTGGTCGTGGGTGACATAGATCATGGTGGTGTTGGGCATCGATTCCTTGAGCTTGGCGATCTCGATGCGGGTGGCGACGCGCAGCGCGGCGTCGAGGTTCGACAGCGGTTCGTCGAACAGGAACACCTTCGGGTTGCGCACGATGGCGCGGCCGATGGCCACGCGCTGGCGCTGGCCGCCCGACATCGCCTTGGGGAGGCGGTCGAGATAGTTGGTCAGCTGCAGGATCTCTGCCGCCTGGCGCACGCGCTTGTCTATCTCGGCCTTGCTTTCCTTGCCGATCTTCATCGAAAACGCCATGTTGTCGTAGACCGTCATATGCGGATAGAGCGCGTAGGACTGGAACACCATGGCGATGCCGCGTTTCGACGGCGGCACGTCGTTGACCACCTCGCCGGCTATTCTGAGCTCGCCCGAGGTGATCTCCTCGAGCCCTGCGATCGAGCGCAGCAATGTCGACTTGCCGCAACCCGACGGCCCGACGAAGACGATGAACTCGCCCGATTTGATGTCGAGGTCGATGCCGTGCAGAATGTTGAGATTGCCGTATGATTTCTTCACTTGCCTCAGCGTGACATCGGCCATGTTTCCCTCCAGTGGTCGCTAGAATTCAGTCGATGCGCCCGAACCAGGCGCCGTAGCCGCCGAGGCGGATGGAGCCGGAGCTCTGCTGTCCCGAAAATCCGTGTCCGGGCAAAGGTTGCAGCGATCGACCGCCAAGGTCAACCTCCGCTGGCCCGGATCCCAGGTTGAAGACGCAGACGATCTGCTCGTTGCCCGCGCGGCGCGTGAAGGCGACAGTGTCGCCCTGGCTTTCGATGAAATTGATATCGCCCTTGGCCAACGCCGGATGGGCACGGCGGAAGCCGAGAAAGCGTCGGTAGTGTTCGAGCAGCGAATGCTCGTCGCCTTGCTGGACATTGACGGCTTGCGACAGGTGCTTGGCCGGCACCGGCAACCACGGCTTTGCCTGGGAGAAGCCGCCATTCCTGGCGCTGCCGTCCCACACCATCGGCGTGCGGCAGCCGTCGCGGCCCTTGAATTCCGGCCAGAAGCGGATGCCGTAGGGATCTTGCAGATCCTCGAACCGCAATTCGGCTTCGCCGAGCCCCAGTTCCTCGCCCTGATAGATACAGACCGAGCCGCGCAAGGACATCAGCAATGCCGAGATAACCTTGAGATAGGCGGTCGGGTCGGCTTCGTTGGCGGCCCAGCGCGAGGCCGGGCGCATCACGTCATGGTTTGAGAAGGCCCAACACGACCAGCCGTCGCTGGCAACCTTGCCGAAGGTTTCCAGCACCGAACGGACCTTGGCGGCGCTGATCTTTTCCGGCGCCAGGAAATCGAAGGAATAGCACATGTGCACGCGCTTGCCGCCGACTGTATAGGCCGCGACGACGTCCAGTCCGCGCTGTGAATCGCCGACCTCGCCGACCGCGGCCGTTGCCGGATATTCGTCGAGCAGGGCGCGGAAGCGTTCGAGGAAGCCGAGGTTCTCCGGACGGCTCTTGTCGTAGATGTGGTCTTGGTAGTTGTAGGGATTGACCGCGGGTGCGGTCTGGTCGTTGCGCTGCTCCGGCGGCAGCGGCGGGTTGTTTTCCAGCCCCTGGCTGTGGAAGTAGAAATTGATGGTGTCGAGGCGGAACCCGTCGACACCGCGCTCCAGCCAGAAGCGGGTCACGTCGAGCAGCGCGTCCTGGACTTCGCCGTTGTGGAAATTGAGGTCCGGCTGTTCCGCGAGAAAGTTGTGCAGGTAATATTGCTGGCGGCTGGTGTCCCATTGCCAGGCCGATCCGCCGAAGATCGACAGCCAGTTGTTGGGCGGCGTGCCGTCCGGCCTGGGATCGGCCCAGACGTACCAGTCGGCTTTCGGATTACTGCGGTTCGATCGGCTTTCCCTGAACCAGGGATGGATGTCGGCGGTGTGCGACAGCACCTCGTCGATCATCACCTTCAGCCCCAGCCTGTGCGCCTCCGCCGTCAGCGCGTCGAAATCGGCCAGCGTGCCGAACATCGGGTCGACGTCGCAGTAATCCGAGACGTCGTAGCCGAAATCCTTCATCGGCGATTTGAAGAAGGGCGAGATCCAGATGGCGTCCGCGCCGAGCGCGGCGATATAGGGCAGCCGCCCGATGATTCCCTTGAGGTCGCCGATGCCGTCGCCATTCGAGTCCTGGTAGCTGCGCGGATAGATCTGGTAGATCACGGCACCTCGCCACCAGTCGCTATCGACGGCGAGATCGGGCCTCGAACTGGCTTTCAAAGCGGATTGCATGGTTTCAGCCTCCTTTCACCGAGCCTGCGAGCAGCCCGCGGACGAAATAGCGCTGCAAAGAGAAGAACACGATCAGCGGCACGATGATGGTCACGAAAGCCGACGTCGTCAGGATCTCCCAGTCGCCGCCACGCGAGCCGAGCAAGGCATTGAGCTTGGCGGTCAGCACGATCTGATCCGCCTCCGTGCCAAGGAAAACCATCGCCACCAGGAGATCGTTCCATACCCACAGGAACTGGAAGATGGCGAAGGACGCCAGCACGGGAAATGACAGCGGCAGCACGATCTTGACGAATATCTCGAAATCGCTGGCGCCGTCGATGCGCGCCGATTCCATGATCTCGCGCGGCAGGCCGGCAATGTAGCTCCGCAAGAGGTAGATGGCGAAGGGCAGTCCGAAGCCGGTATGCGCCAGCCAGATGCCGAGATAGGTCTTGGAGGGCACGCCGAAGAAGGCGCCGACGCCGTTATAGAGCTTCAACAGCGGGATCAGCGACATCTGCAGCGGCACCACCAGCAGGCCGATGATGACCGCGATCAGAAGCGCGCGCCCGGGAAAGCGCATCCAGGCCAGAGCGTAAGCCGCAAAGGCGGCGATCAGGATCGGGATGACGGTCGCCGGGATAGTGACGGTCAGCGAGTTCATGAAGGAGCGGCCGATGCCTTCCGAAAACAGCACGGTCCTGTAATTGTCGGTGGTGAATTTCGGCGGCGCCGAGGAGGCATAGTAGACGCGCTGGCCGCGGTCGCCCTCGAACGCCTTGGGCGAGGTCATGACGAAGCTGCCGTCGGCATTGAGCTGCAAGGTAACGCCGTCGCCGAGATCGGCCGATGTGCCGGCCGGATATTGCGTCGGTGCCGCCGACTTGACGCCGAAGGCGCTGATCTCGCGCTTGGCGCCATCGCCGAAAATGTTGCCCTGGAGGACGAACTTGCCGTCCTTCTCGACCTGCGCCGAGGCGGGCGGCAGGCGTCCAGCTTCGGTCTGGGTCGAACTGGCGAACGAGTTCCACCAGCCCGAGGCGATGATCTGGTCCTTGTCGCGCAGCGACGATACCAGGATGCCGAGCGTCGGCATGGTCCAGATCGCAACGAAGACCAGGACGGCGATGTGAACGCCGAAGCGGCTGGCGAAGGAGTTTCCGGTCGCGACGGTCATCTCAATGTCCTCCCGTCTCTTTGTTGGCCTGGCGTATGTTCCAGACCATGATCGGAATGACCGCGATCATGATGATGATGGCGATTGTCGCGCCGCGGCCGAAATCACCGCCGCCACGGAACATCCAGTCGAACATCAGATTGGCCAGCACTTGGCTGTTCCATTGGCCGTTGGTCATGGTCAGGACGATGTCGAATACCTTGAGCACCAGGATGGTGATTGTGGTCCAGACCACGGCGATGGTGCCCCAGATCTGCGGCACCATGATTTTCCAGAAGATCTGGAACGGATTGGCACCGTCGATGACGGCGGCTTCCAGCGTCTCTTCCGGAATGCCGCGCAGCGCCGAAGACAGGATGACCATGGCAAAGCCGGTCTGGATCCAGATCAGGATCACCATCAGGAAGAAATTGTTCCAGAACGGCAGCGATATCCAGACCTGCGGCTGGCCGCCGAAATGCTGGATGATGGCGTTCAGGATGCCGATCTGCGTCTGGCCTTCGCCGCGATACTCATAGATGAATTTCCAGATGACGCTGGCGCCGACGAAGGAGATCGCCAGCGGCAGGAAGATCAGGCTCTTGGCGATCGTGCCCCACCAGATCTTGTCGGTAAGCACGGCGATGATCAGGCCAAGGAAGGTACAGGCGGCGGGCACTACGGCCAGCCAGAGCACATTGTTGAGGATCGAATTGCGAAACTCGCGGTCGCCGAAAGCCCATTGATAATTGGCCAGGCCGACGAAATTGGCGCCGCCGCGATCGAGGAAGGACAGCCGCAGCGTCTCGACCACCGGATAGATGAGGTAGATGGTCAGGATGATCATCGCCGGGCCGACGAACAGCCAGGGCCGGATCAGCCCTTGCCGGCGCAGATTGTCGACGGCGGCGGCGCCCGAGACGCCGCGCGAGGGGAAGGTGCCGTCGAGCAGTTTGTTGGCGCCCCAGAAATAGGCGACGCAGCCGCCGACGCCGATGATGATGACGAATATGGCCGAGAAAATCTGAGCCGCCATGGGTCCCTCTCCCTGCACGACCCGCCAGGATGGAAACGATCCTTGCGATTGCGCCGCGCGCCGATCTCGTTGTTGAGCGCGAGCAGGCAGGGAAGCGTGTGGCTCCGTGCCCGCCGCATGCCGGAATGTCTACGCTGTCAAGACTGGATCTGACCCGTCCCGGTTGGCCGGGCTGGGATGTTGCGATGGGGCCGGTCGGATCCGGGCCAACTGGCCCGGATCCGCTCGGGAGGTGGAAGCCTAGGCCTCCGCGGGTGCGGCTCTTACTTGATCGCGTCCCAGCTCTTCTGAATGTCGGTGGCGACGTCCTGCGCCGACTTGCCGCCGACCAGGTCGATCATGCCGGTCCAGAAGGCGCCGGCGCCGATCTTGCCCGGCATCAGGTCCGACCCGTCGAAACGGAAAGTCGAGGCATTGGCCAGGATCTCGCCCTGCTTGCGCAGCGCATCGCTGGCATAGGCATCCTTGTTGACCGCCTTGAACGGCGTCACGAAACCGCCTTCGGCCATCCAGATCTCATGGGCCAGCGGCATTTTAAGGAATTCGATGAACGCGCGGGCGGCCTTCGAGTCCTTGGTGATCATCGCCAGCGTTCCGGCGCCGAGCACGGGGGTGCCGAGTTCGGGCTTGGACGCATAAGGCGGGAAGTAGAAGAAGTCCGCGTCCTGGCCGATTTTCGTGCCTTCGGGGAAGAAGGTCGGGATGAACGACGCCTGATGGTGCAGGTAGCATTTCGGCGGCACCGCGAATAGGCCCTTGGGGCTGTCGCGGAAATCGGTCGCCGCGACCGCCTTGGCGCCGCCATCGACCATCTTGTCGTCGGTCGCGATCTTGCCGAAGATGTCGATTGCATTGACCACGGCCGGGTCGTTGAACGGGATCTCGTTCTTCACCCATTTGTCGTAGGTTTCCGGAGACTGCGTGCGCAGCATCAGGTCTTCCACCCAGTCCGTCGCCGGCCAGCCGGTGGCGCCGCCCGAGCCGAGCCCGATGCACCATGGCGTGCCGCCGTCGGCGATAATCTTCTTCTCGAGGTCGGCGAGTTCTTCCTGCGTCTTCGGTACCTTGTAGCCGGCTTCCTCGAAATTGTCCGGCGAGTACCAGACCAGCGACTTCACGTCGGCCTTGTAGGGGAAGGCGAAGAAGCCCGGCTTGCCGTCCTTGTCCTTGAAGGTGCCGAGGTCGACCCATGACTGGCCGGCGCCGTAATTGTCCTTGACCCATTTGGCGGTGTCGTCGCCGAGCGGCGTCAAGAGACCCTTGGAAGCAAGGTCCTGGATCAGGCCGGGTTGCGGCAGAACGGCGATGTTGGGCGGGCTGCCGGCCTGCGTGTCGATGACGATCTGCTGCTCGTAATTTTCCGAGGAGGAATATTTGATCTCGGCGCCGGTGGCTTCCGAGAAATAATCGAGTACGCCGCGCACCAGGGTCTCGTCCTCGCCGCGCCATGGCCCGAAGATCGACAGGGTCTCGCCCTTGAGGTCGACTTTCTTGAGCTCTTCGTAGTTTGCCCAGTTGAAACGCTTGTCCTCGCCCGGCTTGAACTTCAGTTCGGCCTGCGCGGGCGCGCCGAGGGCGAGCACGGCAAGCGCGGCGCCCAGCAAAAGCATTTTCTTCATCGGTATTCCCTCCCAGTGGGTCACAAACACCGGACGGAACCTCCATTCCGCCCGCCGACGCCGCAGGACTGTGACTCAGTCGGAAAGGAACCGCAACCTTTCGAAGAGTCTTCCAAAGCGCTTTGGCTATTTCGATCTCGCCATTGAATCGTCCAGAAGTCAAGAGGCGTGGTAACTTAATCGATTTAATTCCGGAGTCTGGCGCCTGGAAAATCGCGCTGCAGCATGCTTTTTTGGCAGTGCAGCAGCAATTTATGTTTCAAACCTGCACCAAGCCTGCCTATGGTCGCCATGACATGCCGGGCCTGCCGCAGGGCTTGGGTCGATTCAATTTAAAAGCGCTTTGAGGCATGGAGGCCTCTCATGAACCTGAAGCAACTCGCGCACATGCTGGCGCTTTCGCAGACCACGGTAAGCCGGGCGCTGAACGGCTATCCCGAGGTCAACGAAGAGACGCGCCGGCGCGTCATGGACGCCGCCAAGCGCCATGGCTATCGCCCCAATCCGAGCGCACGCCGGCTTGCGACCGGCAAGTCCGGAATGATCGGCTATATCTTGCCGACGGGTGCTGCCGTAGACATCGACCCGCACTTCGTCGAATTCCTGTCCGGCCTTGGCGATTATGCGCGCTCGCACGAGCTCGACCTGGTGCTGTCTCCCGCCGACGCCGACGACCAGGAGACGACTTACCGGCGCATCGTCGCCAACCGCCAGGTCGACGCCGTCTACATCTCCTCGCCGACGCCGGCCGACCGGCGTGTGGCGCTGGTCAACACGCTCGGTATACCCTTCATCATCCATGGCCGCAGCGAAGGTTTCGATTTCGACTATCCCTATCTCGACATCGACAATGAGGGCGCCTTTTACGAGGCGGCACGGCTGCTCGTCCAGCTCGGCCACCGGCGGCTGGCGCTGATCAATGGCGATGACCGCGAAACCTTCGCCGTGCATCGCGAGCGAGGCGTGCGCCGGGCGCTCGCCGCGAGCGGCCTGACCTTGGGCGACCGCCATGTCTGCTCCGTTGCCATGACCGAGGAGAACGGCTATCGCGCCGCCCGGCGCCTGCTCGAACAGGACGGCGCGCCGACCGCGATCGCCTGCTCCAGCCTGATCATGGCGCTCGGCGTCGTGCGCGCCGTGCGCGACCTCGGCCTGAGCATCCCCGGCGACATCTCATTAATTGCACATGACGACGTCTTCCCATGGCTGAAGCCGGAGAATTTCTCCGTACCGCTGTCGACGACGCGCTCCTCGATCCGGCTCGCCGGCGCCCGCATCGCCGAGCGTCTGGCCGCACGGATATCGGGCCTGGAGGAGGGCCCGCGCGGCGAGGTCTGGCCGGTCGACCTGGTGATCAGGGGGTCGGTTGCCGGAGCGCCTGCCTAGGGTTAGAGCCAATCGCTCCGAGGGGCCGAGTTCGACCGCTTGCGGGCGTTGCCGGAAGATCGATTGCAGTGTCATGGATAGTGGTCTGCCTGCACCGCGCTTGCTTTGGCTTTTAGAGGGTGGCAACCAGTAAGCCGAAGCCATCAACCAGCCCTCCTGGATGCCCACTTGCCCATATTCCCGTTCTCCGAAATGGATCCAATCCAACATCCTGGCCCACCGCCGAAGCGTTCGGAGGTGGTCATCATTGGTGGCGGCATTATCGGCGTAACGACGGCTCTTTTCCTGGCGGAGCGGAACATTCCGGTCACGCTGCTGGAAAAAGGCCGCGTTGCGGCCGAACAATCGTCCCGAAATTGGGGCTGGATTCGAAAGCAGGGGCGCGACGCAGATGAACTGCCAATTGTCATCGAGGCTTTTCGCCTATGGCGGCAACTGGCTGAGGAATGCGGCGAAGACATCGGGCTGGACCAGACAGGTGTGACCTATCTGGCGAACTCCGACAAGGACATGGCCGGTTTCGAAGAATTCATGAAGATCGCCGCGATCCATGGGCTCGACACTCGCCTCCTGGACGCGGACGAAACCGCGAAACTCATCAAGGGCATGTCGCGCAAGTTCAAGGGCGCGATGACGACGCCCTCCGACATGCGCGCGGAGCCTTGGTTGGCGGTACCTGCGCTTGCTCGTCTTGCCGTCCGAAAAGGCGCCAAGATCATAGAGAATTGCGCAGCGCGAACCCTCGAAATCTCAGCCGGCAGGATCAGAGGAGTGTGGACCGAGGCGGGATACATTGAAAGCTCCAGCGTACTGGTCGCGGGCGGCGCCTGGTCGTCCCTGTTCCTGAGAAGACACGGCGTCTCCATTCCCCAACTCAGCGTCAGGGTAACCGTAGCCGCAACGGAGCCTATGCCTGAAATCTATGCAGGTGCGGCAGCGGACGAACACATCGCTTTCAGGCGCCGACAGGATGGCGGATACACGCTCGCCCCGGGAGGCAGTAATTTGCTTTACCTGGGGCCTGACGCATTCCGGCACGCCACCAAGTATCTTTCCGCCCTCATGGCCAATCCGCTCGGAACCCGCTACTTTCCGTGCGCTCCATCGGGTTACCCTGATAGCTGGTCGACCCCGCGCGATTGGACCCCGGATTCCCAGAGTCCTTTCGAAAGAATGCGGGTGCTCAACCCGGCCGCTGAACGCTCCGGCCTCCGTTCTGTAGAGCGCAATTTCAGACGCCTTTTTCCACAGTTCGAAACAGTTCGCTTGAAGGCAGGCTGGGGAGGCATGATTGACGCCATGCCCGATGTCGTCCCCGTCGTGGATCACGCCCGGGCAGTCGTCGGTCTTTTCGTGGCCACGGGAATGAGTGGTCACGGCTTCGGTATCGGACCTGGAATCGGTCGCGTCGTTTCCGACCTGATTCAGGGTAACGCGAGTGGGCATGATCTCAGCCGCTTTCGGCTGTCACGCTTCTATGATGGAAGCGCCGTTCGGTTGGGTCCGGCCCTCTAGATGTTTAGTCCAGCATTCGTCCCGTCTCGGCCATCGCAAATAGCCGACTGAATTTAGGAGCATGTTGCCAAGGATCATTCCTTCGCCGTCTCGGCGGCCTTGATGTCCAGCAGCCCGTAGCCGAAATCATCGTCCCGCCCTTTCGAACCGAGATCCCGGGCCGTTGCGGCAAGCGCCTTTTCGATGGCGTCGGCCGAGCGGTCCGGCGCGGCGTGGATGAGATTGGCGATGGCGCCCGAGACGATCGCGGCGGCGAACGATGTGCCGGTGACGACATCCGAGCCCGCTCCGCTCGGCGCCACCATCTCGACGCCCGGCGCCGAGATGAAGACATAGGCGCCGCGATTGGCCTGCGGCATCAGCCCATCCCTGGCGTCGGTGGCGGTCACCGCGATGACGCCGTCGAAGGCGGCCGGGTAGCCATAGGGCGCCTTGGGCCCGTTGTTGCCGGCGGCGGCGACCAGAACCATGCCGAGCGCGCGTGCATTGCGGCAGGCGATGCCGAGCAGGTCGTTCTTCGGACCGACGAAACTCATATTGATGATGCGCACGTCCTGCTCGGCCGCCCAGTCGAGCGCAGCGAGGATGACGTCCATTGTCGACTTGCCGCCTTCGAAGGCACGTGCGTGATAGATCCTGGCGCCGGGCGCCATGCCCTTGAGCGCGCCGACGCCGGCGATCAGCCCGTCGATTGAGGTGCCGTGGTCGCGCTTTTCGACCGGCACGTCGGGCATGGCGTCGAACTGGCCGGCGATGACCCCGGCCAGCGTCGGATTGGTGTCGTCGACGCCGGTATCGATTACCGCGACGCGGACGTTCTCGCCGCTCGCCTGGTTGGCGTCGAGCGCGATGCGCTCGAACGCATAGTTGACGATGCCCGCCGCCTGCTGAAGCGAATAGATATGGTTGGGCTCACGCCGCTGCGTGCGGCTGTCGGCGGCAAGCTGCGCCAGCACCACGCCGACGGGGCGACCGTCGGGAATGCCGAAGCGCACAAGCGTGGTGCCGAGCAAAAATGATTGCCGCTGCGAGCGCACATCGAGGCCGAAGGAAGCGGCGATCTGCTGCACGGCGCCCGCATCGCCATCGACGGTCACCAGCACCTCGTCGGGCACGAAATCGCCGGCCACGGCGCGTGGCGGCTGAACGGCGATGAGATCGCTCGGCGAGACGATCGGCCCGCCCGAAGGCAGTCCGGCCTGCGTGCCGGCGGGCGGCGCCGCCGGGTCCGGCCGTGGCGTCGGCACCGGTGCCGCGGGAGCGGCCGGATTGGGGAACAGGTCGACGATCAGGGCGGGAAGAAACACGGCACCGGCCGCGCCGTCACTGATGCTCTTGCCGTCCTTGCCACAGTCGGCGCCCGCCGCATCGGTGCCGTCGCGGCAGTCGATCTTTCCCCGGTTGGCATTGGCGTCGTTGCCCTGCGCCGACGCAGGCCCGGTGGCGATCGTCATCGCTGCCGCAAGAATTGCCGCAAATCGGATGACCGCCTCAGCCGCCATCGGCCGGTTTCCTTCCCTCGATCACGGTGTCGGTGAAAGGCTGGGCGGCAACAAGGCCGAGTTGCCTGGTGTAGTCGGCCGCGTTGGCGGCCGGAATGCCGAGCCGGAACACGCCCTCGGCGGTCGGTCCGTCCAGGATCTTCAGTCCGCTGCTGCCGAGAAAGGCGGCGATGTCAGACATTTTCGCGTCGGGCTTGAACTTGACCAGGGCGAACGGCATCTTCGCCATCTCGTCCTGCGCGCCCGCGATCTCGAAATTGCCGCCCTTGCCGCCGGGCTGCACGACCGACTGCACCATGACCAGCGCCAGCAGAGCCGCGGCCGCCGCCCAGGCGACGCCGACCGGCAGCGCCATGAAGCGGCTCCAGGCCTGCGCCAACCAGGACGAACCGGCGGGAGCGCGCGCCGGGCCAGCCTCGGCATCGAGCGCCCTGGAAAAGCGGCTCAGCGCGTCGGCCGGCGGACGGATCGCCTCATTGGCGGCCGCGGTGCTGGAGAATTCAGCCTCCGCCTCGCCAAGGGCGGCCATCGCCGTCGGATCGCTGGCCAGCCATTCCTCGACGGCCTCCAGTTCCGAGCCTTCCAGCGAACCGTTCAGGTAGAACGGCAGCAACGTTTCCATTTCGTCGCGGCGCGACATCTTTTCAGCGGCGCTCATGGCCACCCCCTGTCGTAACCGGCGGCCTTGAGGGCTTCGCCGAGTTTCTTGCGGGCATAAAACATGCGGGTCTTGACGGTCGCGACCGGGATGTCGAGCACCTCGCCGATCTCGGTCACCGATTGCCCCTGATAATAGGCGAGATCGATGACCACGCGATGCTCGCGCGGCAAGGCATCGATGAAGCGGCGCAAGGCAGTGCTCTTGTCCTCCTTCATGGCAACGATCTCGGGCGTATCGGCGCCGTCGGGCACCGCGGCTGCGGCCTCGTCGTCGATCCAGTCTTCCTTTTTCTTGCGCAACAGGGACAGCGCCTTGAAGCGGGCGATGCCGAGCAGCCATGTCGAGACTTCGGAACGTCCCTCGAAACCCGGCGCCTGGCGCCACAGTTCGAGGAACACCTCGTTCGCGATGTCGTCAGCCATCATTTCCGATCCCGTCTGGCGCGCCACGAAGCGGTATATCCGCGCGTGGTGGCGCATGAACAGGAGCCGCACGGCGGCCCGGTCGCCCTTCGCGACCCGCTCGACAAGCGCGCGATCGGTCTCCATCGCGCCGGTCATGACCGATCGAGCCGCCTGGCTCCTGCCTGCTCTGTCGCTGATCGGCTCAAAAAGGTTCATCCTCCGCCAAGGAATTTGCGGAGGCTAACCGAAGAAGATGAGCCTTGCCAGTGGGTGAAGGGGAAGCTAGCTCAGGAAGGGCTTCGCCTTCATCGTCTCGGGTATCGCCACCCCAAGCCGGCTCAGAACCGTCGGTGCCAGCTGCAATTGGTCGAGCAGCGTGTCGGCATCTGGTCCGTTGCCGCCGCCGAAATAATACAGCGCGAAATCCTGCATCTCCTCATCATGGCCGCCATGGTGGCCGCGGTCGGTCTGGCCGTGATCGGCGGTGACGATCACTTCATAGCCGGCGTCGCGCCAGCGCGGCAGGAAAGCGGCCAGCATGCCGTCCATCGCGTAGCAGGCATGGTCCATCTCGTGACAGTCATGGCCGAAACGGTGGCCCATCGAGTCCAGCGTGCAAGTGTGCAGGATGCCGTAGTCGATGCCGTGGCGGCTGCTCAGCATGGTCAGCGTGGCGAACAGGTCGACGTCGCTCGGCGTCATCTGGTTGCGCGCGTTGTAGCCGGTCATGGTGTGGAAGCGGCCATGCGTGATCGGCCCGCCCGGCTCGTCATACTCCATGTCCTCGACGAGGTCGAACGGGTAGGAACGAAAGAACTCCGACCAGTAGGAGTGGGTGACCGCGCCGGTTATTCCCCCGGCCCTGGTGACCTCCGAGAAGATGTCGGGCCGGCTGACGCGGAAGCGGTTCTCGTTGGAAAGAATGCCATGCGCCTGCGGCGGCACCCCGGTGTGGATCGAAGCATAACAGCAGGCCGAGGTCGACGGCAGCACCGAGCGCATCCTCCATACCCGCGCTTCGCCCGACTGCACCCAGCCTTCGAGGTTGCCCATCAGCCGGCGCCAGTTCCGGTAAGGCACGCCGTCGAGGATGATCAGCAACAGTTTGGTCTTGAGCGCCACGAGCTGCTCCATGCGATTGTCGGGGGAACGAGCACGCCGCGTGTCGCACGGACACGCGGCGCTTTCGGCGGGAACTTGATGTCAGGCGTTCAGCCAGCATTCGGCGAGCGCGTAGCCGTCCATCATCTCGCCGATCGGGCTCTTGGCGAAGCCGCCGATCTTGTTGGTGGCGGCGTCGATGAACTGGTTGAAGAAAGGCACGATCAATCCGCCTTCGTCGCGCATCAGCACGGCCATGTCGTGATAGATCGCCTTGCGCTTGTCCTGGTCGAGCTCGCCGCGCGCTGCAAACAGCATCTTGTCGAACTCGGGCCGCTTGAAACGCGTGTCGTTCCAGTCGGCGTTCGACACATAGCCGGTGGAATACATCTGGTCCTGCGTGGCACGCCCGCCCCAGTAAGACAGCGAGAAAGGCTGCTTGTTCCAGACCTCCGACCAATAGCCGTCGCCAGGCTCGCGCTTGATCTCGATCTTGATGCCTGCCTTGGCGGCGCTCTGCTGATAGAGCTGTGCCGCATCGACGGCCCCGGGGAAGGCGACGTCGGAGGTGCGCAGCAGGATCGAGCCGCTGTGGCCCGACTTCTTGTAGAGCGCCGCAGCCTTTTCCGGGTCGAATTTGCGCTGTTCGATGGCCGAAAACAGCGGATAGGCCTCGTTGATCGGGAAGTCATTGCCGACCGAACCGTAGCCGCGCAGGATCTTTTCCAGCATCTCGTCGCGGTCCATGGCGAGCTTGAGCGCCATCCTGAGATCGCCGTTGTCGAAGGGCGCGGTGTCGCAGAACATGTTGAACGGGTAATAGCCCTTGCCCGAAACGTTCTCGATGCTGACGCCGGGGATGCGCTTGACGAGATCGACCACCTTCGGCTCGACGCGATTGATCATGTGCACCTGGCCGCCTTGCAGGGCCGCCAGCCGCGCCGTCGCATCGTTGATGACGACGATCTCGACCTGGTCGGCATGGCCCGCCTTGTCGCCCTGCCAGTAATTGGCGAAGCGCTCGCCGCCGTGGCGCACGCCGGGCTGGTTGACGGTCACCTTATAGGGGCCGGCGCTGATGCCCGCGTTCGGATTGTCCTTGCCGCCATTGGGCTGGATGACGAGATGATAGTCGGCCATCAGATAGGGGAAGTCGGCATCGGCGTCGGCAAGCGTGACGACGACCTCCTTGCCCTTGGCCTTGATGCCCTTGATGTTTTTGAGAATGCCGAGTGCGCCCGACTTCGACTTCTCGTCGGCGTGGCGCTCGATGGTGGCCGCGACATCCTCCGCGCCGACCGTCTTGCCATTGTGGAACTCGATGCCGTCGCGGATCTTGATCGTCCAGGTCTTGGCATCCGGGGAAGCGCCGATGTCCTCGGCGATCAGGTTGACCAACCTGTTGTCGGGGGTGAGGCGAACCAGATATTCGCCCCACTGCTTGCCGAAGCTGAAGGTGACCTGGCTGAGGTTCAGCGCCGGATCGAGGCTGTTGGTCGATTCGCCGCCCTGCAGGCCGGCCTTGAGAATGCCGCCCTTGACGGGCGTCTGCGCGAAGGCTTTCCCGGCCAGCGTCGTTGCCAGCGCCGCCGACATGCCCAGCGCCGCGGTGCGCCCGAGAAAGTCACGCCGCGATATCCGGCCTTGGCCGGCGAGTTCAGCGAGATGGTCGAGTTCAGTCTTCATGTCCTACCCCTTTTTGAAACAACCGCACACAGGCGATGCCGTCCGAAGGACGTCTGGCCCTCCAGTGTTGCATCCGGATGACGTTCGTCATCTCCTTGACTGGCGAACCGCTGGCTAGTTCCCGGCGCTCGCCATGCGTCGCCCCTTGATCGCCTTTTCCAGCCAGCCGATCTCCATTTCCGGAACCGAGGACAGCAGGAGGTCGGTATAGGCATCGAAAGGCGGTGTGAGCACCTTGCTTTTGGAACCGTAACGGACCACCTCGCCGCGATACATCACCGCGATCGAATCGGCGATCGACCTTACCGTCGCAAGGTCGTGGGTAATGAAGAGATATGCGACCTTCTCGTGCTGCTGCAGGTTCAATAAAAGCTTGAGAATGCCGTTGGCCACCAGCGGGTCGAGCGCCGAGGTCACCTCGTCGCAGATGATCAGCTTCGGTTTGGCGGCGAGCGAGCGGGCGATGCAGACGCGCTGCTTCTGGCCGCCCGACAGCTCCGCCGGATAGCGGTCGAGGAAGCCTTTGCCCATCTCGATCTCGTCGAGCAATTCGGCGACGCGCCGGTCGCGCTCACGTCCCCGCATGCCGAAATAGAACTCCAGCGGCCGGCCGATGATGGTGCCGACGGTCTGGCGCGGGTTCATGGCCACGTCGGCCATCTGGTAGATCATCTGCAGCTGCCGCAGATCCTCCTTCGGCCGGTCGGCAAGTCGGTTGGCAAGCGGGCGCCCGTCGAAGGTCACCGTGCCCTGTTCGGGCGGCAGGAGCCCTGTGATGGCGCGCGCCAGCGTCGACTTGCCGGAGCCGGACTCGCCGACCACCGCCAGCGTCTGGCCGGGATAGATATCGACGGAGACGTTCTTCAGCACCTTGACATGACCGCCGCCATACGCGGCGGTGACGTTCTTCACGGACAGGAATGGCGAGACGCCGGGTTTCTGCTCGGCGTGTTCGATCTCGTGCACTGACACCAGAGCGTTGGTGTACTCCTGGCGCGGCTCCTTGATGATCTGGCGGGTGCCGCCCCATTCGACCAGCCGGCCGTGGCGCAGCACCATGATCTCGTCCGACACCTGGGCGACGACGGCGAGGTCGTGGGTGATGTAGAGCGCGGCCACATGCGTGTCGCGGATGGCGTCCTTGATCGCCGACAGCACGTCGATCTGCGTCGTCACGTCGAGCGCCGTCGTCGGCTCGTCGAAGACGATCAGGTCCGGTTCCGAGCACAGCGCCATCGCCGTCATCACACGCTGCAGCTGGCCTCCGGAGACCTGGTGCGGGAAACGCTCGCCGATGGTTTCGGGATTGGGCAGGCTCAGCTTCTTGAACAGCGCGACGGCGCGTTTCTCGGCCTCCGCGCGCGTCGCCCTGCCGTGCAGGAGGGTGGCTTCGACAACCTGGTCCATCAGCCTGTGCGCCGGGTTGAACGCCGCTGCCGCCGACTGCGCGACATAGCAGACCTCGCGGCCGCGCAGCCTGCGGAAACCTTCCTTGCCGCCCTTGAGGATGTCGCGGCCGTTGAGGAGCACCTCGCCGCCGGTGATGCGCACGCCGCCGCGCCCATAACCCATCGAAGACAGGCCGATGGTCGACTTGCCGGCACCGGATTCGCCGATCAGGCCGAGCACCTTGCCCTTTTCCAGGGTCAGCGAGACGTCGTGGACGAGCGTGATGGTCTTTGGCGCTTCGCCCGGTGGGTAGACCATGGCTTCGATGCGCAGGTTGCGGATATCGAGGAACGGGCTGGATTTCGCTTTGCTGTCGGCCATCATCCGCGTCCTCCTTTCAGGCTTGTCGTGCGGTTGAGCACCCAGTCGGCGACGAGATTGACCGAGATCGCAAGCGCCGCGATCGCGGCCGCCGGTATGAGCGCCGCGGCAATGCCGAAGACGATGCCGTCCTTGTTTTCCTTGACCATGCCGCCCCAGTCGGCATCCGGCGGCTGTACGCCGAGGCCAAGAAAGGAGAGCGTCGACAGGAACAGCACGGCATAGATGAAGCGCAGGCCGAGTTCCGAGACCAGCGGCGACAGCGCATTGGGCAGGATCTCGCGGAAGATGATCCAGGTGCTGCCTTCGCCGCGCAGCTTGGCGGCTTCGACATAGTCCATGACGTTGATGTCGACGGCCACCGCGCGCGACAGGCGGTAGACGCGGGTCGAGTCGAGAATGCCCATCACCAGGATCAGCGTCACCAGGTTTGTCGGCAGCACCGAGAGCACGACAAGGCCCATGATCAGCGTCGGGATCGACATCAGAAGATCGACGAGGCGCGACAGCAGCGTGTCGAACCAGCCGCCGAACACCGCCGCCGAAAAGCCGAGAATGGCGCCAAGCGAGAAGGACAACGCCGTGGCGAGCACTGCGATGAAAAGGGTGATGCGCGCACCATAGATCATGCGCGACAGCAGATCGCGGCCAAGGTTGTCGGTGCCCAGCCAGTGCGCCGCCGACATGGGCTCCCAGACGTCGCCGACGATCTCGCCATTGCCGTGCGGCGCAAGCCACGGCGCGAAGATGGCCGCCAGCACGAACAGGGCCGTCAGCACCAGGCCGACCAGCGCGGGCACGGGGATGCGTTTGATGTCGAGCATGCCCGCCCTCTTCATTTGGGATGCCTCAGGCGCGGATTGGCGACGATTGCCGCTATGTCAGCGATGATGTTGAGGCCGATATAGACGGCGGCGAAGATCAGTCCGACCGCCTGCACCACCGGCACGTCGCGCTTGGTGACGTGATCGACCAGATACTGCCCCATGCCGGGATAGACGAAGATCACTTCGACCACGACCACGCCGACGATCAGATAGGCGAGGTTGAGCATGACGACGTTGATGATCGGCGCGATGGCGTTCGGGAAGGCATGTTTGCGGATGACCGCGAAAGCCGAGAGCCCCTTGAGCTCGGCGGTCTCCACATAGGCCGATTGCATGACGTTTAGGATCGCAGCGCGCGTCATGCGCATCATATGGGCAAGCACCACCAGCGTCAGCGCCGCCGCCGGCAGCGCGATCGCCTGCATGCGTTCACCGAAAGGCATGCCGTCATAGACGGTCGAGATGGCGGGGAACCACTGATGCTGAACCGCGAAGTAGAAGACCAGCAAGTAGCCGATGAAGAATTCCGGGAAGGAGGTCGAGGCGAGCGCCAGTCCCGAGATCAGCTTGTCGACCCAGCCATTGCGGTAGCGCACCGCGATCAGGCCAAGCGTTATGGCCAGTGGAATGGCCACGATCGCCGCCCAGAAGGCGAGGAAAAGCGTGTTCCACAGCCGGCCCTTGATCGATGTTGCGATATCCTGTCCGCTCGACATGGCGGTCCCGAGATCGCCGGTCAAAACGCCGCCGAGCCAGCGGAAATACCTGATATAGGCCGGATCGTTGAGCCCAAGCTGCTCACGCAGATTGGCGAGCGATTCCGGTGTCGCCGACTGCCCTAGGATGGCTTGCGCGACGTCGCCGGGCAGGATCTGTGTGCCGGCGAAGATCAGGACCGAGACGGCCAACAAAAGGAGGATGCCCAGCGCGACGCGCTGGGCCACCAGTTTCACGATGGGTGAGGACATCTGGGCAAGGCCGGCTCAGGCTTCGAGCCAGCACTTTGCCAGGGCATAGCCATTCATCAACTCCTGGTGCGGATCGTCCACCCAGCCGCCCACCTTGGCGCCGGTGGCGTCGATGAACTGGTTGAACATCGGCAGGATCAGGCCGCCTTCGTCGCGCACCATGACGGCCATGTCGTGATACATCGCCTTGCGCTTGGCCTCGTCCAGCTCGGCGCGCGCCGCCAGCACCATCTTGTCGAAATCCGGGCGCTTGAAACGCGTGTCGTTCCAGTCGGCGGTCGACAGGTAGGCGGTCGAGTACATCTGGTCCTGGGTCGAGCGTCCGCCCCAATAGGAGGCGCAGAAGGGCTGCTTGTTCCAGACCTCGTTCCAGTAGCCGTCGCCCGGCTCGCGCTTGAGCTCGATCTGGATGCCGGCCTTGGCCGCGCTCTGCTGGAAAAGCTGGGACGCGTCGACGGCGCCGGGAAAGGCGACGTCGGAGGTCCTGAGCAGCACCGCGCCGTCATGCCCCGACTTCTTGTAGTGGAACTTGGCCTTGTCCGGATCGTATGTGCGCTGCTCGATCTCGGTGAACAGCGGGTAGGCGGCATTGATCGGGAAATCATTGCCGAGCGAACCGTAACCGCGCAGCACCTTCTTCAGCATTTCTTCGCGGTCGATCGCCAGCTTCAGCGCCATCCTGAGGTCGTTGTTGTCGAACGGCGCCGTATTGCAGTGCATGATGAAGACGTAGTGGCCCGGTCCCGCATGGTTGCGGATGGTGACGCCCGGCACGCGTTTGATCAGGTCGACGATCTTCGGCTCGACGCGGTTGACCATGTTGACCTGGCCGCCCTGCAGGGCGGCCGTACGGGCCGTAGCGTCGTTGATGACGATGATCTCGATCTGGTCGGCATGGCCCATCTTGTCGCCCTGCCAGTAATTGGCGAAGCGCTCGCCGCCATGGCGCACGCCGGGCTCGTTGGTGGTGACCTTGTAAGGGCCCGCCGAGATGCCGGCATCGGCCTTGTCCTTGCCGCCATTGGGCTGGACGATCAGGTGGTAGTCGCTGAGCAGGTAGGGCAGATCGGCATTGGCCTCCTTCAGCGTCAGCACCACTTCCTTGCCGCTGGCCTTGATGCTTTCGATGCCTTTCATGTAGCCGAGCGCGCCGGACTTCGACTTCTCGTCCGAATGACGCTCGAGCGTGGCGGCGACGTCTTCGGCGGTCACCGTCTTGCCATTGTGGAATTCGACGCCGTCGCGGATCTTCAGTGTCCAGACCTTGGCATCGTCGGACGAGCCGATCTCCTCGGCGATGCGGTTCTCGAGCTTGCCCTCTGGGGAAAGCTCGACGATCAGTTCGCCCCACATCTTGCCGAAGGCGAACGGCACCTGCGTCATGAACAGGGCTGGATCCAGGCTGTTGGTGGACTCGCCGCCAACCAGGCCTGCCTTGAGCGTGCCGCCCTTGACCGGGCCGGCTGCGCGCGCCGCGCTCGAAAGCAGTGAGTTGGCGAAGGTCGCGGTGACGCCGAGCGCTGCCGCCCGGCCGAGAAAATCCCGACGGCTGAGCTTGCCTGAGGCGACGCGTCGGCTAAGGAATTCCAGTTCGTTTGACATTTTGAGTTCCTCACTCTGTTGGTTCGACCTTAGTGGTCGTTTTCTTGTTTCTTGTGAGGGGAATAATGACCGCAAGGGAAAGCGGTAAGCAAGACCGAATGCGACATGCCGTGGCGTAAATGGCACGTCGCAATTGGACCAATGCCTTGCCGCTCAAACAAGCGAGCGCGGAACCGCCTGTTCAAAATCGCGTTCGAAGACGAGTTTTTCGCCTTCGTAAGCTTCAATTCGGGCGCTTACGATGAAGTTTTTGGCGTCCGAGCGTATTTCGGCCGATGTTTCGGTGCGCACCGACCATCCGCTTCGCGACAGGGTTTGCGTCCAATGCGTCCGTCCCCCAGCCGACAACGGATCGTCCGGATGGATCGTCCAGGTCTCGCGGGCGATGCTGCCGTTCGCCAGGCCATGTGCAAGATCGCGCACCTCGCCGAAATCGTCTTCTATGGAAAGCGTGACGATGCCGGTCTTCTCGTCGCGGTCGACGCGGCGTTCCGAATTGGCCGGGCGGATCGTCTCGGTTGCCCAGGGGGAAGCAGCCTCCGGCGCGGCGAACGTGACCTCGTCGCCCGTCGCCAGCGGGCGCAGCGGCAGCTTCAGCGTCGCCGCCGACAGGCTCAGGCGGACCGGCTCCGGCGAGGGCCAGATCATGGGCCAATAGGCGTTCGAGACGGCTATGCGCAAATGGTGGCCGGCCGGCACGCGATAGGCGCACTGGTCGAGCACGACGCGTGCCGAAACGCTCTCGCCGGGGACAAGCGCTTGCGGGAATTCGTGCGAGAGGCGATGCGTCAGGTTGAGCACGCCATAGGAGATCAATTCGGAGGCGCCATCGGGATGCACGTCGCAAAGCCGCACCGCGATGTTGGCCTGCGGGCGGTCGCAGGATAACCGGACGTCGACTTCCGGTGCGCCGACGACGTCGATCGCCTCGGCGAGTTCCGGCTGGTCGAAACACACCGACAGCGCGTCGTCGGGACGCTGGTCGCCCGGCAATTCCGGGCCGAAGGTGAACGGGAAATACTCACCGCCGGCCAGCCCACAGCTTTGCGGCGAAGCGATGGTGACGGATTTACCGCCCGCCGGGATCAATTCGATCGTTTGCGTCTTGATGTCGGGCGAAGGCCACTGCCGCTCCGCCACCCAGCGGCCCGGCCGTTCCGGATGCCAGCGCGCCGGCCGCACGCTGTCCATCACATAGGCGCGGTAGGCCGGGTCGGCCTCGACGCCGGTCTCGACGCCCTTTAGCCAGCGGTCCCACCAGCGTAGCGCTTCCTGCAGGAAGCCGATTGCCGGCTGGGGCCCGGCATAATGCGGGTATTTGTGGATCCAGGGGCCGACGATGCCTTTGACCGGCGCCTCGATGTTGGCGACGAGATGCGAGATGGTGTTGCGGTAGCCGTCATGCCAGCCGCCGATCGACAGCACCGCGGCCTTGACGGCGGAGAAATCCTCGCAGATCGAGCCGCGTTTCCAGTAGGCGTCGCGGTGCTGGTGGCCAAGCCAGAGCGGCAAAAGGAACGACTGGTTCTCCAGTCGGCTGAGCCACAGGTCGCGCCATCTGTTGTCGCCCGCCAGCAGCGGGTCCGGCGGCCGTGACGAATAGGACAGCATTGTCGAGGCCCAGCCGAAATTTTCCAGCAGCAGGCAGCCGCCCTTGTAGTGGATGTCGTCGGCATAGCGATCAACGGTCGAGCACAGGCTGATGACCGCCTTGAGCGCCGGCGGCTGCATGGCTGCCACCTGCAGGCAGTTGAAGCCGCCCCAGGAAATACCCATCATGCCGACATTGCCGTTGCACCAGGGTTGAGCCGCCGCCCAGGCGATGACGTCGCAGGCGTCCTGCAACTCCTGCTCGGAATATTCGTCGTCCATCAGCCCTTCGGAATCGCCATTGCCGCGCATGTCGACACGGATCGAGGCATAGCCGTGGCCGGCGAAATAGGGATGCGTCAGCTGGTCGCGAAAGATGGTGCCGTCGCGCTTGCGGTAGGGCAGGTGCTCGAGGATGACAGGCACCGGATCGTCGCCGGCATCTTCCGGCATCCACACCCGCGCCGACAGCCGGCAGCCATCCGGCATAACGATGCCCATATCAGGGAATTCGACGACCTTGCGGGGAAACTCGGTGACGGTTTTCATGGCGCGCATAACGCCTCGCGGCGCGGCAAGTTTCAATCGCCATTCGCGACTGGAGCAGTGGAATATGCGACCTGTGCCGCTGCTTGGTGCCCTCAGTTCAGCGGAATGTCGTTCTCGGCCTTGTTGGCCTGGTAGTCGCCAGAGAGCGCTTCATAAAGTGCTGCAATCTTGCCGATGCGCGCCTCCAGCCGCCCGCGTTCCGCCTCGGGCAGCGCCCGCACCAGCCTGCGGATCGAAAAGCTCTTCCAATAGGCGTTCTCGGCATTGTAACCGCCGGGATCGAGGGTGAAGACCTCTTTCAGGATTTTCAGATCGTGCGGGATGGCAAAACTGTCGCGCGAATCCTCGTGGCTGAACAGATAGTAGAAATTGTCGAAACCGGTCCAGGTGATCGCCGACAGGCAGAGCGAACAGGGCTCGTGCGTGGCCAGGAAGATGGCCTCCTTGGTGTCGACACGTTCGGCTTTGGGCATTTCGTAGAAGCGTTTCAGGCAGTGCACTTCGCCATGCCAGAGCGGGTTTTCGATCTCGTTGTTGGTTTCGGCCAGCACCAGCGAGCGGTCGCCTTTCTTCAGGATCGCCGCGCCGAACAGCTTGTTGCCATGGGCGACGCCTTCCTGCGTCTTCGGCACGATGTCGTGCTCGATGACGTCGAGCAGGCGGTCGATCAGCGAAATGTCGGTCATCAAAGGATCTCGTCGGGGAGATGAATCTCGTAGGCGTGCGAAAAATGGAATTCTTCGAGATTGGAGCCGTCGCCGCCACGGTCGACGATCAGGAAATCCTGGGGCTCACCCAATGGCGTCAGTACGCCGTGCCATAGATTGCGTGAATAATTGATGCCTTGCCCTGGCTTGGTGATGAAGGCATGCGGCTCGGCCGGACCGTCCTTGCCGTCATGACAGACGACGACCAGGAACGGTCGTGGCGACAGCGGGACAAAGGCCTGGCTGCCGAGCGGGTGACGCTCGACCATGGTCAGCGCCAGCGGCAATTCGTAAGGCGTGCCGCGCACCATCGAGATCAGCACGCGCGCATTCGGCCCCACGGCCTCGGCGGTCGCCAGATCATGGTAGCGCTCGGCCTTGCCGCCATTGATCGGGTAGTGGTTGTCGCCGCCCATGTCGATGACATCGCCGAACGGGGCAAAGCCCTCGCGGGTCAGCGGCCGCGCGACGATGCGGGTCACGGCGCACGCCCTGCGATCCCGGCACTGCCGAGCTTGGCGTGCCGGTTGACGTCCTTGTAGAGCAGATAGCGGAATTTTCCCGGTCCGCCGGCATAGCAGGCCTGCGGACAGAAGGCGCGCAGCCACATATAGTCGCCGGCCTCCACCTCGACCCAGTCCTGGTTGAGCCGGTAGACGGCCTTGCCTTCCAGGACATAGAGCCCGTGCTCCATGACATGGGTCTCGGCAAAGGGAATGACCGCGCCCGGTTCGAGGGTGACGATGGTCATGTGCATGTCATGGCGCATGTCGGCCGGATCGACGAAGCGCGTCGTCGCCCAACGGCCGTCGGTACCGGGCATCGGCGTCGGCCCGATGTCCTGCTCGTTGGTGAAGAAGGCTTGCGGGACCTCGAGGCCGCTGACGGACTCATAAGCCTTGCGTATCCAGTGAAAGCGGACAGCCGCATTGCTTTCGTTGCGAACAGTCCAGCCGCTCGACGGCGGCAGGAAGGCGAAGCCGCCCGGCCGCAAGACATGTCTTTCGCCGGCAAGCAGGACGGTCAGTTCGCCTTCGACCACGAACAAGGCGCCCTCGGCGCCGGCATCGGGTTCCGGCCGGTCGCTGCCACCGCCGGGCGCGATCTCTACGATGTACTGCGAAAACGTCTCGGCAAAGCCCGACAGCGGCCTCGACAATATCCAGACGCGGGTCTTGTCCCAGAATGGCAGGGCGCTGGTGACGATGTCCTGCATCACGCCCTTGGGGATGACGGCATAGGCCTCGGTGAAGACGGCGCGGCCGGTCAGAAGCTCACTCTGGCCGGAATGGCCGCCATGTGGAGCATAATAGGTTCGCTCGGGCATCCTGATCGTATCCATGGGTTCAAACCTATTGCGGAAGCATGTCCTTGAGGCGGAAGAGCGCGATGCGCTCGACCTGTTTGCAGGCGGTCTCGAATTCGACGCCGCGGCTGTTGCCGATGCGCCTTTCGAACTCCGCCAGGATTTCTTGCCTGGTCTTGCCCTTCACCGCGACGATGAACGGGAAACCGAAGGTGGTGACGTAGGCGGCGTTAAGCTTGGAAAACAGCTCGCGCTCCTTGTCGGTCAGCTCATCGAGGCCGGCCGAAGCCTGTTCCCTGGCTGATTCCGCCGTCAGCCGCCTGGCCCTTGCCAGCTTGCCGGCAAGGTCTGGATGGGCGTTGAGCACGCCCAGCCGCTCCGTTTCGCTTGCGGCGCGGAAAACGCGGCAGAGCGCATTGTGCAGGCCGCCGGCGCTGTCGTGCGCCGGGCCAAGTTCCAGCTCGTAGGCGCGCTCGGCTATCCACGGCGAATGTTCGAAAACGCCGCCGAAAGCATGCACGAAGGCCTCGAATTCCATCCTCGAAGGGCGCAGCACCGGCTGCTTGTATGGATGGGTCTCGCGCCAATGCCTGGCGATGTCGATACGCCGCGCCAGCCAGACCTTGTCGTGCGACTTCACATAGTCGACGAAGCGCTTCAGCGCCGCCACCCGCCCCGGCCGCCCGACGAGGCGACAGTGCAGGCCGATATTCATCATGCGCGGCCGCCCAGCCTTGCCTTCGGCATAGAGCGTGTCGAAACTGTCCTTCAGATAGGCGAAGAACTGGTCGCCCGAGTTGAAGCCCTGCGGCGTGGCGAAGCGCATGTCGTTGGCATCGAGCGTGTAGGGGATGATGAGCTGTGGCCTGTCGGTCCCGTCATCCGCGAACCAGTAGGGCAGTTCGTCGTCATAAGTGTCGGAGACGTAGTCGAAGCCGCCTTCCTCCGCCACCAGCCGCACGGTGTTGACCGACGTCCGGCCGGTGTACCAGCCCGTCGGGCGCGTGCCTGTCACTTCGTAGTGCAGCCGGATCGCCTCCTTGAGGTCGCGGCGCTCGTCCTCGGCGCTGTGGTCGCGGTAGTCGATCCATTTCAGCCCGTGCGAGGCGATCTCCCAGCCGGCATCCTGCATCGCCGTCACCTGATCGGGCGAGCGGGCGAGTGCCGTGGCGACGCCGTAACAGGTCACTGGCACCTCGGCCTCGGTGAACAGGCGAAGCAGCCGCCAGAAGCCTGCCCGCGCCCCATATTCGTAGATCGATTCCATGTTCCAATGGCGTTGGCCCGCCCAGGGAGCCGCGCCGACGATTTCCGACAGGAAGGCTTCCGAAGCCTTGTCGCCATGCAGGACGCAGTTCTCGCCGCCTTCTTCGTAATTGACGACGAATTGCACGGCCACATGCGCGCCACCGGGCCATTTGGGATCCGGCGGATTGGCTCCGTAGCCGCGCATGTCTCTGGTGTAACGCATCGTCCCTCCCACGGGGCATCGCCCGAAGTATGATCAGGATATCGAAAGGGTGCTTCTCGCATTCCCCCGAAAATTTTTGAAAGTGTTTTTGTCGCACTCCGCTCGACCGGGACTTATGCATCGCCTTTAATTGGCGCACAATTCATCAGCAATGTTTGGCTGTACCGGCCGGTTTGTTCGTGTTGGAATGGGAGGCGGACAATGGCAGAAACGTCGAAAATCGATGGCGGGCGTCTGACGACCCATGTCCTGGATACGGCAACCGGCAAGCCCGCGGCGGGATTGTCGATCGCGCTCTACCGGATCGATGGCCCGGCCAGGACGCATCTGAAGACGGTCGCCACCAACGCCGATGGCCGTTGCGACGCACCGCTTTTGGCCGACGCGGATTTCCAGACCGGCGAATACGAGCTGGTTTTCGCCGCTGGCGACTATCTGCGGCGCCAGGGAACGAAACTGCCCGAGCCGGCCTTCCTCGACACCGTGCCGATCCGCTTCGGCATGGCGGATGCCGTGCACTATCATGTGCCGCTGCTCGTCTCGCCCTACGGCTATTCGACTTACAGGGGGAGCTGAGACGTGGCCGAGGTCAAGATCCGTAACGATATTCGTTTTATCCTCAACGGCAGGGATGTCGTGCTGTCATCCGTGGCGCCTGACGCGACCTTGCTCGACTGGCTGCGGCTCGACCGATCGCTGCGCGGCACCAAGGAAGGCTGCGCAGAGGGCGATTGCGGCGCCTGTACCGTGCTGGTCGGCAGGCTTTCCGCCGGCGAACTGGTCTATGAAAGTGTCAACGCCTGCATCCGCTTTCTGGGTTCGTTGGACGGCACCCATGTCGTGACGGTCGAGCATCTCCGTGGAACGCCGGGCCAGTTGCACCCGGTGCAGCAGGCGATGGTGGATTTCCACGGTTCGCAATGCGGCTTCTGCACGCCAGGTTTCGTCATGTCGCTTTACGGCTTGTGGATGAAATCACCGGAACCGTCGGACGCGGCCATCGAAAAGGCCTTGCAGGGCAATCTCTGCCGCTGCACCGGCTATGAGGCGATCATGCGCGCGGCTCGCGCCATCTCCAGCTACGGCAAAGCACAGAAGGATCCGCTGGCGCTGGAGCGTCAGTCGATCATGGCCAGACTCGAGGCGATGGGCGACGGCGCACGGATCGAGATCGGCGCCGGCAAGGCGCGGCTCGTCGTGCCGGCTGACGTTGACGATTTCGCCTCCGTGCTCGACAAGGAACCGGGCGCCACCATCGTCGCCGGCTCGACCGATGTCGGTCTCTGGGTGACCAAGCACATGCGCGATATTTCGCCTGTCATCTTCATCGGCAATCTCGACGGGCTGTGCGCCATTGCCGAGGACAAGGACGTGATCTCGATCGGCGCCGGCGTCACCTATTCCGATGCCTTCGCGATGCTGTCGAAACGCATCCCGGCGCTCGGGCCATTGTTCGATCGCATCGGCGGCGAACAGGTGCGCAACATGGGCACGATCGGCGGCAACATCGCCAATGGCTCGCCGATCGGCGACACACCGCCGCCATTCATCGCGCTCGGCGCGCGGCTGACGCTGCGCCGTGGAAGCAAGCGGCGCACGATCCCGCTCGAGGATTTCTTCATCGCCTATGGCAAGCAGGACCGGCAGGCCGGCGAGTTCGTCGAGGCCGTGCATGTGCCGGTTCCGGCAAACGAAACGAAGTTCGGCGTCTACAAGATCACCAAGCGCCGCGACGAGGATATCACCGCCGCCCTCGGCGCGTTTTTTCTGACCTTGGCCAGGGACGGCACCGTGGCCGATATCCGCATCGCCTATGGCGGCATGGCGGCGACGCCGAAGCGGGCTGCGGCGGTCGAGAAAGCTCTGCTCGGCAAACCCTGGACCGAAGAAACAGTCGAGGCGGCGATGACCGAATACCCAACGGATTTCACGCCGCTCACCGACATGCGGGCAAGCGCTGAATATCGGGCTTTGGCGGCGAAAAACTTGTTGCTGCGTTTCTTTGTCGAAACCACCGGCACCAGGGCACCGTTCCAGGTGTCGCGCAACGAGGCGGCATGATGAACAAGCACGCCAGCGCCAATTTAAAGGCCGAAAAGATCGTCGGCGGCGTCGCCACAGACCAGCGCCATGATTCCGCGCACAAGCATGTCAGCGGCAGCGCCGTTTACATCGATGATATGCCCGAACCGGCGGGCACGCTGCATGGCTGCCTCGGCTTGGCCACGGCCACGCATGCCGCCATCGCCAAAATGGACCTGTCGGCGGTGCGCGCCGCCCCCGGCGTGATCGACGTGCTCACGGCAAAGGATGTGCCGGGCGAGAACGACATTTCGCCGACCGGGCGCCATGACGAGCCGGTACTCGCCGACGGCAAGGTACAGTTTTTCGGCCAGCCGATCTTTTGCGTGATTGCCGAGACGCGCGAGCAGGCGCGGCGCGCCACGAGGCTGGCAAGGGTCGAATACGAGGAATTGCCTTTCGTCACCGACATCGGCGCGCTTGATCCGAGCAAGGACAAACTCGTCACGCCGCCTCTGACGCTGAAGCGCGGCGACGCGGCTGCTGCGATCCGTCAGGCCCCCCGCCGGCTGAAAGGAAAAATGCGCGTCGGCGGCCAGGAGCATTTCTACCTCGAAGGGCATATCGCGATGGCGGTTCCCGGCGAGGATCAGGACGTCACCATCTATTCCTCGACGCAGCATCCGAGCGAAGTCCAGCACATGGTTGGTCATGCACTCGGCGTGCCGAGCAACGCCATTACCGTGGAAATGCGTCGCATGGGGGGTGGCTTCGGCGGCAAGGAAACGCAGGGCAACCAGTTTGCAGCGCTGGCCGCGATCGCAGCCAAGAAGCATCATCGGGCAGTGAAAATCCGGCCCGATCGCGATGACGACATGATCGCCACCGGCAAGCGGCACGATTTCCTCATCGACTACGAAGCCGGCTTCGACGATGAGGGCAATATTCTCGGCGTCGACTTCATGTTCGCGGCGCGCTGCGGCTTTTCTGCGGACCTTTCAGGCCCGGTCACCGACCGCGCGCTGTTCCACTGCGACAACACCTATTTCTGGCCGGCTGTGCATGCACAGTCGGCGCCGCTCTACACCAACACGGTCTCGAACACCGCCTTTCGCGGCTTCGGCGGCCCTCAAGGCATGGTCGGCGCCGAGCGTATCATCGACGAGGTGGCGTTTGCCGTCGGCAAGGACCCGCTTGAGATCCGCAAGCGGAATTTCTATGGAACCGCCGACCGCAACGTCACGCCCTACCACCAGGCGGTCGAGGACAACATCATCCACCGCATCGTCGCGGAACTGGAAGAAAGCGCCAGCTATGCAAGGCGCCGGCGCGAAATCTCGGCCTTCAACAACAACAGCCGCTTCATCAAGCGAGGCCTCGCACTGACGCCGGTCAAATTCGGCATCTCGTTTACCGCCACGCATTACAACCAGGCCGGCGCGCTGGTGCATGTCTACACCGACGGTTCGGTGCATCTGAACCATGGCGGCACCGAGATGGGGCAGGGCCTCAACGTCAAGGTGGCGCAAGTGGTGGCGCAAGAGTTCCAGATCGATCTCGACCAGGTGAAGATCACCGCGACGACCACCGGCAAGGTGCCGAACACCTCGGCCACCGCCGCGTCGTCCGGCACCGACCTCAATGGAATGGCGGCGCAGAATGGCGCCCGCCAGATCAAGGACCGGCTGACCGATTTCGCCGCCGAGAAATACCAGGTGCCACGCGACCAGGTGCTGTTCCTGCCCAACAGGGTGCGAATCGGCAACCAGGAGATACCTTTCGCCGACCTCGTCAAGCAGGCCTATATGGCCCGCATCCAGCTTTCGGCGGCCGGCTTTTACAAGACGCCGAAGATCCACTGGGACCGCGACAAGGGCGAGGGCCGTCCTTTCTATTATTTCGCCTATGGCGCCTCCTGCTCGGAAGTCTCGGTCGACACGCTGACCGGCGAATACATGGTCGAACGCACCGACATCCTGCACGAGACGGGCCGCTCGCTGAACCGCGCCATCGACCTCGGCCAGGTCGAGGGCGGCTTTATCCAGGGCATGGGCTGGCTGACGACCGAGGAACTGTGGTGGGATGACAAGGGCCGGCTGCGCACGCATGCGCCCTCGACCTATAAGATCCCGCTGGCGTCGGACCGGCCTAAGATCTTCAACGTGACACTGGCCGATTGGCCGGAGGCCGGTGAGCCGACGATCCATCGCTCCAAGGCGGTCGGCGAGCCGCCCTTCCCGCTCGGCATGTCGGTGCTGCATGCCCTGTCCGACGCGGTGGCAAGCGTCGCCGACCACAGGATCTGTCCACGTCTCGATGCGCCTGCGACACCGGAACGCGTGCTGATGGCGATCGAGCGGCTGAAGAAAGAGGCGAAGACCTGACTCCGGCAAAACGTGCAAAACAGGCCGAAAAGGCCTATATTTCCCGACAGGGAATGTAAAAAATGAACACGACTGTGCAAAGCCTGAAAGCCTTTCTTGGCCAAACCGGCCGGGTCGCGCTCGTCGAGGTCGCGGCGACGAAGGGCTCGACGCCGCGCGAGAAGGGCGCCTTCATGCTCGTCTCGCAAGCAGCGACATCGGGCACGATCGGCGGCGGCCAACTGGAATATATGGCCATCGACAAGGCACGGCAGATGCTGGGCTCTTTACCCTCCTCCTTGCGGGGAGGGTCGGCGAGCGGACGCCGCGAAGCGGCGTCAGCGAAACGGGGCGGGGGAGCGGCGTTCACAGATCCCTCGACGACGACGTCGTCCAACCCTATCCACAAGGGGGAGGGTGAAGAGACCCGCCCCGACGCCCACGTGATCCTCGACGTGGCGCTCGGTCCGGAGATCGGCCAATGCTGCGGCGGGCGCGTCGAGGTGTCGATCCGCCTCGTCGATGCGACGTTGGCGCAGGAGCTGATTTCGGCCGCGGAAATCGAGCAGGCTGAACTGCCTTATGTCTACATCTTCGGCGGCGGCCACGTCGGGCAGGCGCTGGCCTCCGCGGTAGCGCTTCTCCCTGTGCGTGCCGTTGTCATCGAAACACGGGCCGACGCGCTAGACGGAATGCCGGAAGCCGTCGAGACGCGGCTGACCCCGATGCCTGAAGCCGAGGTGCGCAACGCGCCTGCAGGCAGCGCCTTCGCCATCCTCACCCATGATCATGCGCTGGACTTCCTGATTGTCGCCGAAGCCCTGAAGCGTGGCGACACCGCCTATGTCGGCATGATCGGCTCGAAGACCAAGAAAGCGACGTTCAGGAACTGGTTGCTGAAATCGGCGGAGGGTACGGAAGCGCAGTTTGCCCGCCTCGTTTCCCCAATTGGCGGTGACGCCGTGAAAGACAAGCGCCCATCCGTCATTGCCGCGCTAGCGGCCGCCGAGATCATGACGGCGCTGGTCAATCACGGCGCCGCGTCAAATGCCGGACGTCAGATGCCGCATGATAGGACGTTGGCCGGGTAAGGTCACGTCGCGGCTATACCGGTTGCTTCAAGCCCAGATGATCGCGCAGTGTGCGGCCCTCATACTCCCTGCGAAACAGGCCGCGCCGCTGCAGCTCCGGCACAACTAGGGTGGCGAAGGCATCGAGTTCGCCGGGGAAATATGACGGCATGACGTTGAAGCCGTCCGCCGCACCGCCCTCGAACCGGGCCTGGAGTTCGTCTGCGATCTGCACCACGGTCCCGACGATGCGCCAATGGCCGCGTGCGCCGGCGAAATGGCGGGCAAGCTGGCGGATGGAAAGGCCGTCGCGGCGCGATTGCTCGATGACCAGGGCCTGCCGGCTTTTCATGCCTTCGCTCTCCGGCAATTCGGGCAGCGGCCCGTCGAGCGGATAGCGCCGAAGATCGGAGATGCTGAGATAGCTGGACAGCAGCGCTACGCCGACGTCATCGGGGATCAGCTCCTGCAGCTCCTCGTATTTCGCCCGCGCTTCCGCTTCGGTTTCCGCCACCACCGGGGCGACGCCGGGCATGATCTTGATGTCGTCCGGTTCGCGTCCATAGGCCGCCAGACGGCCCTTGAGATCGTCGTAGAAAGCCTTCGCTTCCGCGAAAGTCTGCGCGGCGGTGAACACCACATCGGCGGTGCGAGCGGCGAGATCGCGGCCGACATCCGAGGCGCCGGCCTGAACCATGACCGGGGCGCCCTGCGGCGAACGCGGCAAATCGAGTGGATCGCACACCGAAAAGCTCTGGCCGTCATGGCCGGAGGCGCCGAGCTTGCCGTGCCAAAGCCTGGTGACGACTTCGGCGAATTCTCGTGCCCGTTCATAACGATCGGCGTGGGGTCTGAGACCCGTTGCGCCGAAGTTGGCGGCCTCGATCGGGCTGGCCGACGTGACCAGGTTCCAGCCGGCGCGCCCGCCGCTCAGCTGGTCGAGCGAAAGGAAGGTTCGTGCCAGCCCGTAAGGCTCGTTGTAGCTGGTCGAAGCCGTGGAGACGAGGCCGATGCGGCTGGTCTGGACAGCGAGTGCGGAAAGCAGGCTGATCGGCTCGAAGCCGATCGAACGCGAGGTCTGGCTGGCGATGCTGACATCGGCTTCGCGCAGGCCGGCCGCATCCTCGCAGAACAACAGGTCGAATTTCGCCGCTTCCGCCGTGCGCGCCAGCGCGACGTAATGATCGATGTCGATCCCGGCCTTCACATGGGCCTGGGGATGCCGCCAGGCGGCGATATGGTGGCCCGTCGCCCACAGAAAGACGCCGAGCTTCATCTGGCGCGCGGTCATCGGTCGCCTCCGCCGCTGAGTCCCAGATGCGAGCGCAGCGTTGTGCCCCCATGGCTCTGTCGAATCACGCCGCGCCGCCGCAGCTCCGGCAGAACGCGATTGGTGAAATCGTCGAGCGCTGAAATGTGCGCGGACAGCCGGATGTTGAATCCGTCGCAATTGTTCGCCCGGAATTCTTCCTCCATCCTGTCGGCCAGCCCGGCGACGCCGTTGGCGGCGAGGGATATGTCAGCCAATATTCTCACGGCATCCGGTTCGCGCCCGGACGCGGAAACGCGGCGCCTGAATTCGTCATGGCGTGCCCTGCGCCGCGCTGCCTGCCTTTCGTCCAGCAGGATGACATCGGCTGTGCGCGCGGCAATGTCGAGGTCGCCTGCCGCCAGGCCGGACAGGACCAGAACCGGCGTATCCTGCGGCGAGCGCGCCACGTTCAGCGGTCCGCGCACGGCGAAGAATTCGCCCTTGTGGTCGAGTTGGTGCATTTTTCCGGGATCGTGAAAGCGGCCGCTGTCTTTGTCGAACAACAGCGCGTCCGCCTCCCAGCCATTCCACAAGCCCTGGACGATGCCGATGTATTCCTCGGAGCGGCGGCGAAACTCGTCGCTGGAAAATCCATCCGGCCGGCTGAAATTGGCCGCCTCGCTCGGCGCCTGCGCCATCGTTGCGTTCCATCCGGCGCGACCGTGGCTGATGATATCGAGCGAGGCGAACCGGCGCGCCAGATTGTAGGGCTGGTGGGCAACCATCGACGCGGTGGCGACCAGCCCGATCCTGCTCGTCACGGTCGCCAGTGCGGCAAGCAGGGTCGTCGCTTCGAACGGGTTGCCCGACCCGGCCCTGCCCGGCGGCGCATCGTCGAGAACAATCATGTCCAGCCCGGCCGCTTCCGCCCGCTGCGCGAAGCCGGCCAAGTCGCTGAAGGTGAGCGCGCCGGCCTGCCCGGCCGTGGAGGCAATGTTGAGCGAAACGGTGAGATGCATTGTGGCTAGCTCGTCAGTCGGCGCAAAGCCCATCGGCCATGAGGCGGCATCCGCGAACCTAAGTTCGCCTTCGCGCAAGGCAACCCTTGCGACTGGGCCAGGAGCCGCTCACTTGCCGACCAGTATGTCCTTGATCAGCCGCTGGCAGCGCTCGGCCATGAAATCCAGCAGCAGGCGCACCTTCGGGTCCTGCAGCTTCTTGTGCGGATAGACGGCGGCGAACTGCACCGGCGTCGGCGGCGTGCCGGCCAGGATGATCCTCAGCCGCCGGTCGCGGATGAACGGCTCGACCTCGAAGCGCGGCTTGTTGATGATGCCGCGCCCCGACAGCGCCCAGCCGGTCAGCACGTCGCCATCGTCCGTATCATAGGGCCCGTGCACCTCGAATTTCTGCGGTCCGTTCGGCGTCTGCAAGGTCCAGACATATTCGCGCGCGCCGGAATAGCGCAGCATCAGGCAATCGTGCTTCCTGCTGATCAGTTCCTGCGGCTCGGCCGGCTCTCCGCGCGCCTCCAGATATTTGGGTGCCGCCACCAGCACCCGCTCGCATTCCATGATGCCGCGCATCCTGAGGCTGGAATCTTCGATGATACCGAGTCGGAAGGCGACGTCGATGCCCTCTTTCATGATATCGACATTGTGATCCGAGAGCCTCAGCCGCACTTCGATATCAGGATATTTGTCGTGGAAATCGGGAATACCCGAGGCGACCAGGCGGCGGCCGAGGCCGAGCGGCGCGGTCACGCGGATGGTGCCGCGCGGCTGACCGGAAAGGGCCGAAACCGCGGCCTCCGCCTCGGTGATCGCTTCCAGCACCTGCTTGGCGCCGGTGTAGAACACCGTGCCATGCTCGGTCGGCATCAATTGTCGTGTCGTGCGGTTGAACAGCCGCACACCAAGGTGCTTCTCCAGCTCCTTGATTCGGTTGGAAGCAACCGCCGGCGAAATGCGCATGTCGCGCCCGGCCGCCGACAGATTGCCGAGCTCGACCACGCGGACGAAGACGGCGATGTTGTCGAGATAGGCCATGCGGTTCAGGGGCTTTCAATCAAGCTGTGTGCGAGCAACCTAGTATTTTCCAATTTTTTTTGAAAGTCATCGCACACCTCGCCTCTTTCCGTTTGCGCGCCACACCGTAAAGTCGCTTCATCGGCAGGGACGACTTCAATGATGGATTTCGCTATTTTCTGGGACTGGCTGAGCTTTGCCGTGCGCTGGCTGCACGTCATCACCGGCATCGCCTGGATCGGCTCGTCCTTCTATTTCGTCGCGCTTGATCTCGGTTTGCGCCAGCGACCGGGCATGCCTGTCGGCGCCTTCGGCGAGGAGTGGCAGGTGCATGGCGGCGGCTTCTATCACATCCAGAAATACCTGGTCGCGCCGGCCGAGATGCCGGAACACCTCACCTGGTTCAAATGGGAATCCTACGCCACCTGGCTGTCCGGCTTCGCCATGCTGTGCGTGGTCTACTATGCCGGGGCCGACCTGTTCCTGATCGATCCCAACGTGCTGCCGATGTCTGTGCCGGTCGGGATCGTCCTGTCGATGGCGACGATCGGCGTCGGCTGGGTGGTTTATGACCTGCTCTGCCGTTCGCCGCTGGGCAAAAGCGATACAGGCCTGATGCTGGTGCTCTACTGCGTGCTGGTGTTCATCGCCTGGGGACTGACCCATCTGTTCACCGGCCGCGCCGCTTTCCTGCATCTGGGCGCCATCACCGCCACGATCATGTCGGCCAATGTCTTCATGGTCATCATCCCCAACCAGAAGATCGTCGTTGCCGACCTCATCGCCGGCCGCAAGCCGGATCCGAAATACGGCAAGATCGCCAAGCAGCGCTCGCTCCACAACAATTACCTGACGCTGCCGGTGCTGTTTCTGATGCTGTCGAACCATTACCCGCTGGCGTTCGGCACTGAGTTCAACTGGATCATCGCCTCCCTGGTGTTCATCATCGGCGTGTTGATCCGCCACTACTTCAACACCGTGCACAAGCGCGCCGGCAACCCGCACTGGACCTGGCTGGGCGCCCTTGTCCTGTTCCTCATCATCGTCTGGTTGTCCACCGTGCCGAAGGTGTTGACCGGCGAACCGAAGGCGTCCGCCTCGGCGCAAGTCTATATCGCTTCGGCCCATTTCCCGGCCGTGCGCGACACCGTGCTCGGCCGCTGCTCGATGTGCCATTCACAGGAGCCGGTCTACGAGGGCATCTACCATGCGCCCAAGGGCGTGATGCTGGATACAGACGCCGGCATCGCCGAGCATGCCCGCGAGATCTATCTGCAGGCCGGCCGCAGCCATGCCATGCCGCCCGCCAATGTCAGCCAGATCACCGACAAGGAGCGGGCGCTGCTGGTGGCCTGGTTCGAAGGCGCGGGGAAATAAGCATGACATCGACACTTCTGCGTGGCCGCACGCTGTCCTTCGTGCGCTGGCCTGAAAGCATCGATGATCATTCCGCCTGGCGCTACGAGGAGGATGGCGGCCTGCTGATCCACGACGGCGGGATCGTCGCTGCGGGCGCTTACGTCGATGTTGAAAGGAAGGCAGGCGAGACAACGAGAAGGATTGATCACCGGCCGCATCTGCTGCTTCCGGGCTTCATCGATGCCCATGTGCATTTCCCGCAGATGCAGATCATCGCCTCCTACGGCGCGGAACTGCTCGATTGGCTGAACGCCTACACTTTCCCGGAGGAGACGAAGTTCGCCAATGCGCAGCATGGCCGGCGCGTCGCGCGGCTATTCCTCGACGAGATGGTGCGCCACGGCACCACGACGGTTGCCGCCTACTGTTCCGTGCACAAGGCCTCCGCAGAAGCTTTCTTCGCCGAGTCGCATGACCGCAACATGCTCAACATCGCCGGCAAGGTGATGATGGACCGCAACGCGCCCGATGGCGTGCTCGACACGCCGCAATCGGGCTATGACGACAGCAAGGCGCTGATCAAGGAGTGGCACGGCAAGGGCCGGCAGCTTTATGCCATCACCCCTCGCTTCGCGATCACCTCGTCGCCGGAGCAGATGGAGATGGCCGGCGCGCTATGCCGCGAATACCCCGACCTGCACATCCAGACGCATCTGTCGGAAAACCATGCCGAGATCGCCTTCACGCAGGAGCTTTATCCGTGGTCGCGCGATTACACCGACGTCTATGAGCATTACGGGCTGTTGGGTAGAAAGAGCCTGCTCGGCCATTGCATCCATCTGTCGGAGCGGGAAGCGGACGCGCTTTCGGACAGCGGCTCCGTAGCCGTGTTCTGCCCGACCTCGAACCTTTTCCTCGGCTCCGGCCTGTTCGATTATCAGCGCTACCGCACCCGCGATAAAGCCCTCCGCATCGCCGCCGCCACCGATGTCGGTGGCGGCACCAACTATTCCATGCTGCGCACCATGGACGAGGGCTACAAGGTGATCGCGCTGAACGGCGAGAAGCTGAACCCGTTCCAGTCCTTCTGGCAGGTCACGCGCGGCAACGCCGAGGCGCTGTCGGTGGCGCAAAGGATCGGCACGCTGGAGGAAGGCACCGATGCCGATATCGTCGTGCTGGACGCCAGGGCGACGTCGTCGATGCGGCTCAGGATGGAGACCGTCGAGACGCTGGCGCAGGAACTCTTTCTCTTGCAGACGCTGGGCGATGATCGCGCCGTGCGCGAGGTCTATGTGGCGGGTCGGCCGGCAAAAACCGATTTGGCAATTTAGAACGTGACGGCGCGTTCCTTGCTTGACCCGGGCTTGACCCAGCGGCAACCATCCGTCAAAGCGTGCGGCGACGTTGAAAGGGGAACGACATGGCCGTTGCCGAAGACATCGCTCTGATCAAGAGACAGGAGGAAGTCCTTGTCTTTCCCGCCTTCGACGAGGCAGTCGCGTTCAGTGTCGGGTCCGCGATCCGCGACAGGGCGCTCACCGAGAATCTCCCGGTCATAGTCGACATCAGGACCTTCGACCGGCCGCTGTTCTACGCCGCCATGCCGGGCTCGAACGCTTCCAATCCCGACTGGGCGCGGCGCAAGATCAACGTCGTCAAGCGGTTCCTGAAAAGCACTTACCGCATGGTGCTGGAACAGCAGCGCCCCGACCGCACTTTCAAGATCGGCGAGGGCCTGGATATTGCTGACTACGTGCTGGCCGGCGGCGGCTTTCCCGTCACGGTCAAGGGTGTCGGGGTCATCGGCGTCATCGCCGTCTCCGGGTTGCCGGAGCGCGAGGATCACGGCGTGGTGGTCGATGCGCTGTGTAATCATTTGGGCCTCGACAAGCGCGAACTGGTATTGCCGCCGGAAGAAAAATCGTGACATCGGCGCCGCCCCTCATCCGCCTGCCCGTCCTTCGCAGCAGCTGCGCTGTAGCTGCTGCGGGTGGAAGTGAAACGCTCCACCGCTGGCTATCCCCCTATGCCCGTTCTTCACGGGGAGAGGGTCGGGGTGAGGCGCAACGTCAGCTCTGCAAGAATGCGCGAAACGCTGCTGGCTGCCGGATATGACCATTCTCGATCCCAAATCCTTCCTCACCTCCATCTTCAACGCCGCCGTCGCCGCCGCCGATCCGGAAAAGACCATCCGCTATCATTTGCCGGTCAGGCCCAAGGGCCGCACCATCGTGATCGGCGCCGGCAAAGGCTCGGCGCAGATGGCGGCGGCCTTCGAGAAAGCATGGGACGGCCCGCTCGAAGGACTGGTCGTCACCCGCTACGGCTATGACGCGAAATGTGAGCGCATTGAGATCATCGAGGCGGCGCATCCGGTGCCGGACGCCGCCGGGCTCGAGGCTTCGCGGCGGCTGCTCGGGAAGGTGCAAGGGCTGACCGCCGACGATCTGGTGGTGGCGCTGATTTCCGGCGGCGGTTCGGCGCTGCTGCCGTCACCGGCAACCGGCCTGACATTGGCCGACGAGATCGCCGTCAACGAGGCGCTGCTGGCGTCGGGCGCGCCGATCGCGGCGATGAACACCATCCGCAAGCATCTTTCCACCATCAAGGGAGGCCGGCTGGCCGCCGCCGCCTGGCCGGCCAAAATGGTGTCGCTGGTTGTCTCCGATATTCCCGGTGACAATCCGGCGCTGGTCGCATCCGGCCCGACCGTTCCCGACACCGGCAGCCGGGCGGATGCGCTGGCGTCGATATCAGCCTACGGCATGAACCTGCCGGCCTCGGTCATGGCGCATATCAATTCACCGGCCGCCGATGCACCAATTCCCGGGGATGAGCGCTTTTCGCGCAACGAGGTGCATCTGATCGCCTCCGCCGGCGTGTCGCTCGAAGCAGCCGCAGCGGAAGCGAGCCGACAGGGCATGGAAGCTGTCATTCTCTCGGATGCCATCGAAGGCGAAGCCCGCGAGGTGGGCGGGGTTCACGCGGCCATCGCGCGCGAAGTAGCGACACGCAATCGGCCTTTCTCAAAGCCGGTGCTGATCCTGTCCGGCGGCGAGACCACGGTGACGCTGCGTGCCAAGGGGAAAGGCGGCCGCAACTCCGAATTCCTGCTCGCCTTCGCCATCGGCATCAATGATGTGAAGGGCATTCACGCCCTGGCCGCCGACACCGACGGCATCGACGGCTCGGAGGACAATGCCGGCGCCTTCGCCGATGGTTCCACGGTCGCGCGCATGCGCGCGGCCGGCATCGACGCCAAGGCGATGCTGGCAGGCAACAATGCCTGGACGGCTTTCAACGCGGTCGGCGATCTGTTCGTGCCCGGTCCGACCGGCACCAATGTCAACGATCTCAGGGCCATCCTGATTCGCTAATCGTTTGGATCAGGCAGCCATCAGCCGCTTCACCTGCTTCATGTCGTCAAGGAACCGTTCTCGCTCGGCCTCCTTGTCCGCACGGTCACGGATGCGCAGGATGAAGGATGGATGGATGGTGATGAACACACGCATGCCATCTTCCCGCTCGATCGCCTGGCCGCGCATCTTCGTCACCGGAACCGCCTTGCCGAGCAGCGACAATGCCGCCGTTGCGCCAAGCGCCACGGCAAGGTTCGGTTTGATCAGTCCGAATTCCTGGTCGAGCCACCAGCGGCACGCCTGAATCTCGCCGGCGTTCGGCTTGGAATGAATGCGACGCTTGCCGCGCGGCTCGAACTTGAAGTGCTTGACCGCATTGGTGACGTAGACTTTCTGGCGGTCGACCCCGGCGTCGTCCAGTATGGCGTCGAACACCCTGCCGGCCGGGCCAACGAAGGGAGCGCCGGCGAGATCTTCCTGATCGCCGGGCTGCTCGCCGACGAAAATCACCTTGGCGCCGTCAGGCCCTTCGCCGAACACGGTCTGCGTCGCATCGCGCCACAGCGGGCAGCGGTGGCAAGCCTTCGCTACGCCTGGCCGGCCTCTTCGCTTCATGCGTTTGGCCTGTGGTCGCCATCATCCTGTCCTGTCGCGGTTCTGACACTGAAATGGACGGGAAGGGCGATGGTTCCTCCGAGGGCTCAGACCTCGTGCAGATAGAGGTGATAGTCCAGCTCGCTGACCGTGCGCGCCACGCGCAGGTATTCGGACTGCTTGATCGCCACGAAGGTGCGGTGCAGGTCTTCGCCAAGCGCGCCTTTGAGGAAGCTGGACGCTCTGGCCGCCTCGATCGCCGCGCGCCAGTCGACCGGCATGGTCGTGCGCGTCACCGCCGCCTCATAGCCGTTTCCGGTCGTCTCGGGGCCGGGGTCGAGGCCTTCGTCGAGCCCTTTGACGATGCCGGCAAGCACGGTTGCCGCGATCAGATAGGGGTTGGCGTCGACGCCCGACGGCCGATGCTCGATGCGCCGGTTCCTGGCGTCGCCCGCCGGCACGCGCAGCGCCACCGACCGGTTGTTGACGCCCCAGGTCGGCGCCACCGGTGCATAGGATTGGGAGACGAAGCGCCGCCAGGAATTGGCGTGCGGCGCAAACACCAGCATCGATTCCGCCATGGTCTGGATCAGGCCGCCCAGCCCGCGCAGCAGTGGCAGCGACCAACTCTCGCCACCGGCCTCCGAAAAAACGTTTCGGCTAGCCTTGTCCTGCAGCGAGACGTGGAAATGCATGCCGGAGCCGGCATATTTCTCGATCGGTTTGGCCATGAAGCAAGCGGTGACGCCATGGCGGCGCGCCTGCGCCCGAACCAGCCGTTTCAGCATGACGAGGTCGTCGGCCGCCCGCATCACATCCTTGCGGTAGTTCAGCGTCAATTCGTACTGGCCGGGCGCATATTCGGAAATCACGGTCTCGGCCGGAATGCCCTGTGCCTTGGCCGCGGCATAGATGTCGGTAAACAGCGGCTCCATGCCGTGCAGATGGTCGACCGAGTAGACCTCGGTCTTGCCCGAGACGCGGCCATCCAGCACGGCGTGCGCCGGCTGCACCTTGCCGTCGCTGTCGCGCTCATTGGCGAGGAGAAAAAATTCGAGCTCGAAGGCGCCGGCCGGGTACAGCCCCTTGGACGCCAATATGTCGACCTGCCTTGCCAGCGCCAGCCGCGGGTCCGATGACATCGGCGCGCCGTCGAGATGATACATCGCCATCAGCACCTGGCCGCGCGGCGGGTTGGTCCCGTGGAGCGGCACCAGCGTGCCAGGAATCGGCCAGGCGCGCAGATCGCCGTCGCCGGTGGTCCAGATCAGCCCGGTCTCGTGCACGTCCTCGCCGGTGATGTCGAGGCCGAGGATCGAGATCGGCATGTGCCGGCCGCCTTCGAAGATGGCTTTCAGCTCGTGCCGGCGCACGATCTTGCCACGGCCGACGCCGTTGGCATCGGTCAGCACGATATCGAAGGCTTCGATCTCAGGATGGGCGTCGAGAAAGGCCTGCGCCTCGGTGGGCGTCGAGCCCGAAGGTGAAGTCATGATGGAGCCCGGCCTGGCTTGCGCGCCTGTCTGTTGGGTGGCTTGTCTCATGCCGCAAGCTCCGCCGCAACTGCGCCGAAGGCGGTGATCAGCCGGTTGACCTGGGCGCCAGTGGTCGCCGGAGAGATCAGCATCATATTGTGGAAGGGCGCGATAAGCACGCCGCGATTGACCAGCGCGACATGGATGGCGGCTTCGAGTTCCGGCGCGTGCGCGGCCTCCGCCTCCGCCCCATTGCGCAGCGGGCCCGGCGCGCAGATGAATTCGACGCGGGCGCCGACGCGGGCGACATGCCATGGCAGGCGGTAGCGGTCGATGACCGTGGTCAGCCCGGCATCGAGCCGCCGCGCCAGATGATCCATGCGGTCGTAGTTCTCGGCCGTCATCACTTCTTCGAGCGCGGCGCGCATCGCGGCAAACTGCAGAGGATTGGCCGAGAGCGTCGTGCCCATGCCGGAATAACCCGGCTCTTTCGTCCTGTTGTAGTCGGCGTAGCGCGAGGCGACCTCTTCGCTCATGCCCCATACGCTTGCCGGTACACCACCGGCGATCGGCTTGCCTAGCACGAACAGGTCCGGCTCCAGCCCGTATTTCGCGGAATAGCCGCCCGGTCCGGTCGAGATCGTATGCGTCTCGTCGATCAGAAGCAGCGTGCCGGCCGCGCGGGTCAGCTTTCGCAGCGCCTCGTGGAAACCGGGATCGGCCAGCACCATGCAGGAATTGGTCAGCACCGGTTCGGCGATGGCGCAGGCGACATCCTTGTCCCTGAGCGCTGCCTCCAGCGCGGCAACGTCGTTGAACTCGATGACCTTGGCCGTGCGGGTCAGGTCGCGGAATTCTCCGGCCAATCCGGGCCGGTTGGCCGGCTTGCCGTCGATCAGCCGCACCATCGTCTCGTCGACAGAGCCGTGATAACAGCCGTTGAAAACCAATATCTTTTCTCGCCCGGTGACGGCGCGGGCAACGCGCAGCGCGAAGCGGTTGGCATCGGTCGCCGTCGTGGCGATCTGCCAGAACGGCAGGCCGAAGCGCTGTTGCAGCAGCGGTCCAATGGCGAGCGCATCTTCCGAAGGCAGCATGTATGTCAGGCCGCGTCCGGCCTGCCGGCGGATGGCGCGCGCTATCGCCGGCGGCGAATGGCCGAACATCGATCCGGTGTCGCCGAGGCAGAAATCGTCGAGCCTGTTGCCGTCGATGTCGGTGATCGTAGCGCCTTTGGCGCTCTCGACCAGGATCGGAAACGGCGTCGGCCAGTCGTTCATCCAGTGCATCGGCACGCCACCGAAGAAGCCGGGCAGGCCGTTGCCGGCCTTGGCCTGCGATTTCGGCCGCGCCTTGCGGAAGCTGGCGCCTTCGGTATCCCGCAATGCGGCAATGCGGTCGCGGCTGACGCCGCCAATGGACGTGTGGGCGCTGTGCATGAAACCCCTCTCTGGCGCAGTAGTGGAGTAGTGGGGTAGGCGCTCAACGGCCCGGATGCTCTAAACCCGCTCCCATATTGCCCTACTCCCCTACTCCCCTAACCCGTGATGTCGATAACGCCGCAGTCGCCGGCGGCACTGCCGAAGGCGATGCGGCGTTCTTCCCTGTCCCACATCATCGAGGTGATGGCGCCCTTGCCGGGGCGACGCAACAGCACTTCCTTGGCGTCGGAAAAACGCACCGCCATCACCATGCCGTCCTCATAGCCGATGGCGACGACATCCTGGCTCGGATGGCAGGCGACTGAGGTCACCATCGCATTGCCGCGCGTACCGAGTTCCAGCGGCGCCTTGCCCATTGGCCCGTCCTTGCCTGAAAACGGCCAGACGATCGCCGCCGGCGCGCCGGAACTCGCCAGCCACTTGCCTTTCACGCTCCATGACAGGCTTTTGACCTTGGCGGGATAGCCGCTCATGCGCATGTGCTTGCCGTCCGCCAGCTTCCAGCCGTGCAACGCGTTTTCCTGCATGGTGGTGACCAGGAAGGCGCCATCCGGCGAGAAGGTGATGCCGGTATGGGCGCCGGCCCATTCGAGCTCCACCGGCTTGCCCTCGGCGGCCGGGAAATGCAGCGTCGCGCCATTGTAGCGCGCGACGCCGAAGCGCATGCCCTTGGGCGAAAATGCCAGCCCCTCGACCGAACGCGGATGGGCGAACTCTTTTGTGTGGCCGTCGGCAAAGCGCACATAGGCGGTCTTGCCTGTAGCGTAGGCGATGGCGCCTTGCGGGCCAGCGGCGACGCTGGTGACCCACTTCTTGCCCGCGCTCGCCAATTCCTTGGCCTCGCCGCCCGCTTTCACCGCAAACACCTTGCCGTCTTCGCCGCCGGTGAGCAGCCGGTCATTGGCGGCATCGTGGAAGGCCGCGAGCAGCCCGTCATTGGCCTGCACCGTCTTGTGGCCATTGTCGAGCCGATGGACGGTGCCGTCGGCCAGCGCGAAATGCGGCACGTCGCGGAGGAAGGCGGCGGCAAGGCAATGGCCTTCGAGATCAAGCGGGGCGACGGTCGGCATGTAGGACAGGTCCATTCCAGATTGTTGCTGGTCGTCTCGGGAGCCGCCAGCGCGCCAGGCGCGGCCCCACCCTCTCCCGCAAGGGGAGAAGGAAGAGCGGGCAGCGCTACCGCCATAAAGTCCGGAAATCAAGCGGCCTGGCAGGCCTCGAAGCTCTTCCTCAGCCGTTCGGGGTCCAGTTCGCGACCGATGAACACCAGCCGGCTCTCATGCTTCTCGCCGTCTTTCCAGGCGCGCTGGTGGTCGCCCTCGATGATCATGTGCACGCCCTGGATGACGTAGCGCTCGTCGTCGCCCTTCAAGGCGATGATGCCTTTCAGGCGCAGGATGTTCGGCCCCTCCATCTGGGTGACCTTCTCGATCCAGGGGAAGAATTTCTTCGGATCCATCTCGCCTCCCCGCAGCGAAACCGACTGCACCGTCACGTCATGGATGTCGGATGGGTGCGCGTGATGGTCGTGTCCATCGTGGTCATGATCGTGCCCGTCATGATCGTGGTGGTGATGATCGTGGTCGTGGTCATGATCATGATCATGACCATGGTGGTCGTCATGCGCCTCGAGGAAATGCGGGTCGTTCTCCAGCGCCCTGGACAGGTCGAAGGCGCCGCGGTCGAGCACTTCCGACAGCGCCACGCCGGCGCGGGTGGTGCGATGGATCCTTGCGGCCGGGTTGATGGCGCGGATCGTCGCTTCCACCTTGGCCAGTTCTTCTGGTGTGACGAGGTCGGTCTTGTTGAGCACGACGACGTCGGCGAAGGCGATCTGGTCCTCGGCTTCCTTGGAATCCTTCAGCCTGAGCGGCAGGTGCTTGGCGTCGACCAGCGCCACCACGGCGTCGAGCTTCGTCTTGGAGCGCACGTCGTCGTCCATGAAGAAGGTCTGCGCCACCGGCACCGGATCGGCGAGACCCGTGGTCTCCACCACGATGGCGTCGAAGCGGCCGGGCCGGCGCATCAGGCCCTCAACGACGCGGATCAGGTCGCCGCGCACCGTGCAGCAAACGCAGCCATTGTTCATCTCGTAGATTTCCTCGTCGGACTCCACGATCAGGTCGTTGTCGATGCCGATCTCGCCGAATTCGTTGACGATGACGGCGTAGCGCCTGCCGTGGTTTTCCGACAGGATGCGGTTGAGCAGCGTCGTCTTGCCGGCGCCGAGATAGCCGGTCAGAACGGTTACGGGGATCTGCGTCTGTGCGTCGCTCATGGCTTGCCTCGAATGGATGGGCCTTGAAAGATTTCGGCGGCCTCGAAAGGGATTGTCGGCTCCATATAGGATGCGCGGCGGGCTTTTGCACGAGGCAAACCGCGAATGGCTGCGGTCCAATCCCTAGGTCAGCGTCTCGTCGAACTAGGCGGCTGGCGGCGCCCTGCAGGCCATGCGGTATCGGTGCGCAAAAAGAGCCTGTGGACGACCACGGCCGGCCGATCCACCGCAATCGCTTTCGCGAAAAGTCGTTTGTCATCTAACTGAAATAATCATCTGGCATTAGCCACGGCGGGTACCGCAATGCTTGCCGGCAAAGCTATTTCAGGCGCCGGAATCTTTTTGATCGTCGATTGCCAACCGGCCGGCTGCGTCTATGCTGCCCGCACCGGTATGGCCGAAGAGGGATGACCATGGCCAAGGCGGACAAGACTGCGACAATGAGCCGGCTGCATTCGGCGGCAAGGCTGGCAAGAACAGCGCTTGCGGCACGGCTGCTGGCGCATGGCTTCTATGCCGGCCAGGACCAGATCATGCTGGCGCTCGACCGCGAGGATGGCCAAACCCCGGGCAATCTGGCTGGCCGGCTCGGCGTGCGCCCGCCCACCATCACCAAGACCATCAATCGGCTGCAGGCACAGGGTTTCCTGCAAAAGCGCGCCTCCGACGCCGATGCCCGCCAGGCGCATATCTTTCTCACTGACACCGGCCGCGAGACCATCCGCGCCATCGAAAAATCGGTGAAGAAGACCGAAAAGCAGGCGCTGAAGGGCCTCGACAAGAAGGATCAGAAGGCGCTGTTCAAATTTCTTGCCCGCATCGAGGCCAATCTTTCGAACGAAGAACTGGCCTTGATCGACGACGACGCCGAGTCGGACGACTGACCGCCGGTTGCGGTGATCAGGCCACCGCGGCGGACCCACGGATCAGCGAAGACCAGCGTCCCGGCGTCATGCCGAATGCCTTCTTGAATTGCCTGTTGAAGTGGCTTTGGTCGCTGAAACCGGCTTCGGCCGCGATCTGTGCCAGCGGCTCGCCGGCGGCGATCATGCGCCGCGCGCGCTGAAGCCGGCGCATCAAAAGGAAACGATGCGGGCTAGTGGAGAAAGCGGCGCGGAAATGCCTGGACAAGGCATAGCGGTCGAACCCGGTAACCGCCTCCAACTCGTCGGATCGCACGGGCCGGGCAGAGTTTTCCGTGAGATAGTCGCGCGCCAGAGCGGCCGCCCGCCAGGCCGTTCCCGGCACCGCTCTCGCCAGCTGGCCGGCATGGCGGGCGAGCCCTTGCATAAGTTGCGCCAGGAAGTCGGCGACGAACAACTCGTCGAGTTCCTCCTCCAGTGGACCCAGCGCCGAAAGCAAGGTCGCGCGCAGGCGTTCGTCCGCCACCACGGCCTGCCTGACGAAAGGCAGCGATGCGCCGCCGAGGCAGTCCAGCATCAGTGACGGTTCCAGATAGAGGATCCTGTAGCGCAGCCCGTCCTCGGTTCCCGCGCCGCCATCATGCAGTTCGTCGGGATGCAGGACGATGATCTGGCCAGGCAGGCTATGCCGCGCGGCCCCGCGATAGCGAAAGCTCTGCACGCCTTGCAGCGTCACCCCGATCGCATAGGTGTCGTGGCGATGCAGGTCGAAGGCGCTGCCGTGGAATCGCGCCTCGATGCGCTCCATGCCGGCGGGGTCGCGGGCGGCAATGATGCAGTTTTCCGCAGCCTCCGCGCACAAACGTCCAAGACCCTGGAACGCCTGGCTGCCTAGATCGAGCGACATCGCTTCCTTTCGCCTTGAAAGGGGCACAACCCCGAATGGTCACTGTCTCATGTTCGATACGAAATTTGCAATCGTGCTCAGGGATGATCTGCCGGTCTGGCAAAAACTCAACGTCACCGCATTCCTGACCAGCGGCGTCGTCGCGCAGTTCCCCGATATCATCGGCGAGCCCTATCGTGACCGCGCCGGCAATGTCTACAACCCGCTGTCGATCCAGCCCGTCATCGTGCTGTCCGCCGACCAGGCGACACTCGGCGCGATCCACAGCCGCGCCCTGGAGCGCGGAGTAACGAGCTCGCTCTATGTCGAGGAGATGTTCTCGACCGGGTTCGACGCCGCCAACCGCGCCGTCTTCGCCGAATTCGCGCCGGAAGACGCCAAGGTTGTCGGCATCGCATTGCGCGCCGACAAGAAGACGGTCGACAAGATCACCAAGGGTGCTCGCATGCATCCCTGACGACCCGGGCCTGAGCCTGTCCGCAGCTCTTGTTGTGCCAGCCGCTTTTGGCTTGCCGCACGCCCGCAATTGCCGCAAAGGTGGGCCTCAGCCCAGCTTTCCATTCGGCCTGCAAGTGAGTGCTCCCCAAACATCTTCAGAAAGCGCGACGCCGCCGGTGGCGATCCTGTGCATGCTTTCCACCTATGTCTTCTTCACCTTTCTCGACACCAGCAGCAAATACCTCGTCCTAGCCGGCATCTCCGCGCTTGTCGTCGCCTGGGTGCGCTTTGCCGTGCATGTCGTGCTGGTCGGTGCGCTGTTGCGCGGCTGGCGTGAACCGGCGCGGTTCCGTCCGGCCAACCTGCCGGCTCATGTCCTGCGCGGGCTGTTCCTGTTCGGCTCGACCATCTTCAACGTGCTGGCCCTGCGGTCCCTGCAACTGGCCGAGACGACATCGATCTATTTCTTCGGGCCGATGGTCATCACCGCACTTGCCGGCCCGCTGCTTGGCGAATGGGCGGGCTGGCGGCGGTGGCTGGCGATCCTGGCCGCGTTCGCCGGGGTTCTGATCATCACAAGGCCGGGAGTCGGCGTTTTCGGCATCGGCCACCTGTTCGCGCTCGGCTCGATGCTGTCGAACTGCTTCTATGTGATCATGACCCGGCGCATGTCGGCGACCGAGACATCGGAAAGCCTCATCCTGTTTTCGGCACTGGCCCCGGCGGTGGTGCTCCTGCCCATGCTGCCGTTCTCGTTTTCCCTGCCGCATGATGGCTGGCACTGGTTCATCCTGCTCATGCTCGGCGTCTTTGGCGGCGTCGGTCATTGGCTTCTGGTGCAGGCCTATCGCATGGCCACCACCACCGCGCTCGCCCCCTATCCCTATTCGCAGATGGTGTGGATGATCCTTTCCGGGCTGATCGTCTTCAAGCAGTTCCCCGACCGCTGGACGCTCGTCGGCGCCGCCGTCATCGTCGCCAGCGGTCTCTACATCGTTCATCGCGAGCACCGGCTGCGCCTGCGCAATCGTGCGGTGCTGGACGTCGAGGCGGAAGCGCTGGCAAAAAAACTTTGATTTAGCGTCGAAGGGTGGCATAAGGCCGCCTTTAAACAGTTTAAAAAAACGACGGGGGAGGGGAAGGCTGGCACAGAAGATCAAGCTGTCGACGATCGCGGATGCGCTCGGCGTGTCCACGGCCACCGTATCGCTGGCGCTGCGCGACAGCCCGCTGGTGGCAGGCGGCACCCGTGACCGCATCAAGGAACATGCCCGCGCCATCGGCTACATCTACAACCGCCGTGCCGCCAGCCTGCGTACCTCGCGTTCGGGCATTGTCGGCGTCGTCGTGCATGACATCATGAACCCGTTCTTCGCCGAGATCCTGCGCTCGATCGAAAGCGAGCTCGACCGCAGCCGCCAGACCTTCATCCTGTCCAATCACTACGACCAGCTCGAGAAGCAGCGCACTTTCATCGACACGCTTTTGCAGCTCGGCGCCGACGGCGTCATCATGTCGCCGGCCATCGGCACTCCGGCCTCGGATATTCTGATGGCCGAGGAAAACGGCCTGCCGGCGGTGCTGATCGCGCGCACCGTCGAGGGCGCCGACGTGCCGGTTTTTCGCGGCGACGATGCCTATGGCACGGGGCTTGCCACCAATCACCTGATCTCGCTCGGCCACAAGCGCATCGCCATGATCGGCGGCACCGACCAGACCTCGACCGGCCGCGATCGCTACCAGGGCTATGTCAACGCCATGGAGGCCGCCGGGCTGGAAGTGCGGCCGGCCTGGCGCATCCCCGGCCCGCGCACCAAGCAGGCTGGCTTCGAGGCCGCCGGACAGTTTCTGGCCCTGAAGGACAAGCCGACAGCCGCCTGCTGCTGGAACGACCTCGTCGCCATCGGCCTGATGAACGGCATCGCGCGCGCCGGCCTGGTGCCTGGCCTGGACATATCGGTCACCGGCTACGACGATCTCGAGGAGGCGGCAATCGCCACGCCGGCGCTGACCACCGTGTGGAACGGTCAGCGCGAGGTTGGCCGCCGCGCCGCCAGCGCCCTGCTCGACAAGCTGAACGGGCAGACGGTGCGGCCCTCTCAGGAACTGATCAAGCCGGAACTGCATGTGCGACAGTCGACCGGCAAGCCGGTGGAGCGTGCATGACAAGGCCCGAGCAACTGCAAACCGTCGCCATCCTGGTGCCGGGGCATTTCAACGACCACGCGGTCGAGCGCATCGACCGGACATTCAGACGTGTCGGGATCGAGCGCGCCGAGCCGTCCCTGGTCACCGATGAAATGCGTGACAACGTGCGCGCCATCGCCTCGTTCGGCGGCATCAGCGCGGCCTTCATGGATGCATTGCCGAAGCTTGAGATCGTCGCCAGTTTCGGTGTTGGCTACGATTCGGTCGATGCCCGCCACGCTGGCGATCACGGCATCATGGTCACCAACACGCCGGATGTGCTGACCGAGGAGGTCGCCGACACCGCCATCGGCCTGCTGATCAACACCGTGCGCGACCTGCCGCGCGCCGAAGCCTGGCTGCGCGACGGCAGCTGGCAGCGCAAGGGCAACTATCCCTTGAGCCGGCTTACCTTGCGCGGCCGCAGCGCCGGCATTTTCGGCATGGGCCGCATCGGGCTCGCCATTGCCCGCCGGCTGGAGGCGTTCGGATTGCCCGTCGCCTATCACAACCGGCGCCGGGTCGAGGGCCTGTCCTATCCCTATCATCCGACGCTGAAGGGCCTCGCCGAAGCAGTCGACACGCTGATTTCGGTGGTCCCGGGCGGCGCCTCGACGGAAAAGGCGGTCGATGCCGAGATCCTGTCGGCGCTTGGCGCCAACGGCGTCTTCGTCAATGTCGGGCGCGGCAGCACGGTCGACGAGGCGGCGCTTGCGACAGCCCTCGCCAAGGGCACTATCGCCGCCGCCGGGCTCGATGTCTTCGCCGACGAACCGAACGTGCCGCGGGCGCTGCTTGACACGACCAATGCCAGTCTGTTGCCGCATGTCGGTTCGGCGTCGGAGCACACACGTCGCGCCATGGCGGATCTGTGCGTCGACAATCTGGTGTCCTGGTTCAGCGAGCGCCGGTCGATCACACCTGTGCCCGAGACCGCGCATGTGAAGGCGCGCGGCTGAGCGGTCGGGCTGCCATATTTATTAACGTCAGCTTAACCCTTTGAAATCATTCTTCATCCTGTCCGTACGCATGGATGAGGATCACCATGAAAACGCTTTCCGTACTGATCGGAGCCGCCGCCCTGTTTGGCGGCGTTCAGCTGTTTCATGGCGGCACTGGCGAAAGCGTCGCAGAAGAGGCCGCGCCGCCCGACACCTACAGGCTGGTCGCCAATGGTGATGAGGGGGTTTGCGCAATCAAACGCGGCGCCACCGTTTCGGACGGCCTGTCGCTTTTGACGGTAGCTCCGAACTGCCGCCGACTCATGCCAGGCATCGAGCGGGCGAAATTCTGGCGCGAGCAGGAGGACGGCACGGTCGCCTTCAGCGTCAACGGCGTCGATCCGATCGTCACCTTCGCGGTCGCCGATGGCGACGGATTCGAATCCTACGCTCCCGCACTGCCGCTGCTGTCGCTGGCGGCCGCCGGGGACCCGAGCACCGACGACTGATTACTCCGCCGCCGCGCGGGCGCCGGCTTTGGCAGCCGCATGCAGGCGAACCGCGTCGCCGAAGGCCCGGAAGATCTTGGCCGAGTTACTATCCGACTTGACCCAGTATTCGGGATGCCACTGGACGCCGACCGCGAAAGCGCGGGCATCCTTTACAGAGACCGCCTCGACGGTGCCGTCGTCGGCCACGGCTTCGATCTGCAGCTTCGAACCAAGCCGGCCGATTGCCTGGCGGTGCAAAGAGTTGACCTTCATGTCGCCGGCCCCAAACACACCGGCCAGGCAACTGCCCGCCTTGATCGAAACGGTCTGGTGAATCGCGAAACGTTCGTCCTGATTGTCGCTCACCGGCGCGCGGTGGTCGAGCGAGCCTTCACGCTCCTGGATTTCGGTGCCCAGCGTGCCGCCCAGCGCCACGTTCATCTCCTGGATGCCGCGGCAGATGGCAAGCAGCGGCACGCCACGCTCGATCGCTTTGCGAATCAGCGGCAAGGTGGTGGCGTCGCGTGCCGGGTCATAGGGGCCGTTCGCCTCGCTGGCATCGCCGCCATAGAGCGAGGGGTCGACATTGGATTTCGAGCCGGTCAGCATGACGCCGTCGACCGACGACAGCAGCTCATCGAAATCGAGCCGATCGCCGAACGAGGGCACCAGCACCGGAAACACGCCGGCGCCGGCGATCGCCGCCTCCAGATATTGCTGTGGGGCGGCATGCCAGGTGTAGTTGTCGAATTGACGGACGTCGGTCGATATGGCGACGAGCGGCTGCTGCATTTTGGCTTTGTTTTCCATCTGGGCCGGGGAATCCTGCCTTCAAAATAGGCGATCCCAGCACATTTTTCCATGACAAGTTTCGGTCCGTCGGATGGGCCACCAAACGGCCCGTTAGACTATAGTTGCAAGGCCCTGCGCACACGCCGTCAAATCAGGCCGCTACGCTGGACTCGACTCCTTGCCCGTGTATTGTTTCGCCCAGCCGTGCGGGGCATCGAGCATGCGCCGCACGTCGGTTTGTTGATCCAAAAGGGAGGACTTCATGGATCGTCGTTCATTCATCCGCAAGGCCGGGACGACCGGCGTTGGCGCCGCTGTGGCCGCCGCCACGCTCGCCGCGCCGGCCATAGCCCAGTCCAATCCAAAGGTGACCTGGCGGCTGGCGTCGTCCTTTCCCAAATCGCTCGACACGATCTATGGCGGCGCCGAGGTCTTCTCAAAGATGCTTTCGGAAGCCACCGACGGCAACTTCCAGATACAGGTCTTCGCCGCTGGCGAGCTGGTGCCCGGCCTTCAGGCGGCCGACGCCACGACCGCCGGCACGGTCGAGGCCTGCCACACGGTGGCATATTATTACTGGGGCAAGGATCCGACCTGGGCGCTGGGCGCGGCGGTTCCGTTCTCGCTCAACGCGCGCGGCATGAATGCCTGGCACTATCATGGCGGCGGCATCGACCTGTTCAACGAATTTCTCGCCACGCAAGGCTTGTTCGGCCTGCCTGGCGGCAATACCGGCGTGCAGATGGGCGGCTGGTTCCGCAAGGAGATCAACACGGTGGCCGACCTTTCCGGCCTCAAGATGCGCATCGGCGGCTTCGCCGGCAAGGTTGTGCAGAAGCTCGGCGTCGTGCCGCAGCAGATCGCCGGCGGCGACATCTACCCGGCGCTCGAAAAGGGCACCATTGACGCAGCCGAATGGGTCGGCCCCTATGACGACGAGAAGCTCGGCTTCTATAAGGTTGCGCCCTACTACTACTATCCAGGCTGGTGGGAAGGCGGCCCGACCGTCCACCTGATGTTCAACAAGGCGAAATACGAAGAGCTTTCGCCGACTTACAAGTCGCTGCTGCATACCGCCGCGCAAGCCGCCGATGCCAACATGCTGCAGAAATACGACTATCTCAATCCTGCGGCGGTGAAGCGGCTGGTGGCCGGCGGCGCCAAACTGCGTCCGTTCAGCCAGGAGATCATGTCCGCCTGCTTCGAGAAGGCCAATGAGGTCTACGCCGAAATGGAAGCCTCGAACGCGCCGTTTAAGAAGATCTGGGACTCGATCAAGGGCTTCCGTAAGGAGCACTATCTCTGGGCGCAGGTGGCCGAGTACAATTACGACACCTTCATGATGGTCCAGCAGCGCAACGGCAAGCTGTAAGGTTTTTCTGCCTCCTTTCGAAGACCCCGGACTCGGTAGTCCGGGGTTTATTCGTTGGGCGTCGGTGCTGGAAACATCGATAGTCGAAGGCGTCGAAACTTGCGCCGCAGGGCCGGGGGTCGAACGGGTTCGAAGCGACAGCGGCACTCAGCCTCGGTCCGGCACCACCACCACCTTGACCTCGCCGGCGGCAGGCGGGTTGGCGATTACCGCGGCGGCCTCTTCCAGCGGCACCTGCCTGGAGATCAGCCGGTCGATCTCGATCGCGCCCGAAGCGATCAGCTCGGCGGCGCGGCGGTGCGTGTAGGGATTGAGGAAGGAGCCGAGAACCTTCAACTCGCGAAACAGAAGATCGAAGGGCTCGAACGCCGCCTTCATGCCTTGCGGCACCACGCCGACAATGACGACCGTGCCGCCGGCCCTCGCCAGCCGCAGCGACTGCTCGACCGTTTCCTGGACACCGGCACATTCGAGCACCACGTCGACACCGCCGGGCACCAGTCCCGCTGGCCCGGAGATGGCATCGATGACGTCGGCGGCGCTTGCGTCGACCGTTGCTGTCGCGCCGAGCTCTTCCGCCAGCGCGCGCCGCGAAGCCTGGCGCGTCGACAGGATGATGGTCGTCGCACCTGCAAGCCTCGCCAGTTGCACGGTGAGCAGGCCGATCACGCCGCCGCCAAGTATGGCGACCGAGGAGCCGGGCTTGATCTCGGCCAGATCCACGCCGTGGAGACAGCAGCCGAGCGGCTCGCAGAAGGCGCCGTGCGTCGGCTTCAAGTCCGCGGGCAGGATGAAGGCCTGTTTTTGCGGCAACACGACGTAGTCGGCGAAACCGCCGTCGCGATGGATGCCGATGGCATTGAGATTGCTGCACAAGTTAACGCGGCCGGCATGGCAATGGCGGCAGCGTCCGCAGGCGATGTTGGGGTCGCCGGTGACGCGGTCGCCGAGCGAGAAGCCGCTCACCGAATGTCCCATTGCCTCGACGATGCCGGAGAACTCATGTCCGGGTGTTACCGGCGGCCGGCAGGGAAACTCGCCGTGGAAGAGATGCCGGTCCGTGCCGCAGACGCCGCAGGACTCGATGCGCACCAGCAGATCGTCAGGCCCGGGAACCGGCTTGGCGACCTCGCGCAGCGTGATGCTGCCAACCGCTTCCAGCCGTACCGCTTTCATGATTTTGCGACCTCCGGCATCAGTTGAAGTTCGGCGGCTGCGACAGATCCGGCTGTGGTGCCGCCGGTTTGGCGGGCGCCGTGTCGCCGAAGTTCGGCGGTTGCGACAGGTCGGGTGCGGCAGGCGTGGCGGGCGGCGCGGCGCCAGTGGCGGGTGCGGTTCCGGTACCGGCCGGCGGCGTGCCGAGCGGCGTCAGTCCCGGCACCTCCGGCACCGTATAGTCGATCGTGCCGGAATCGACCGCTGTGCCCTTGTAGTGCATCACCATTTGCGGGAAGGCGATGGTGAGCCCGATCATGATCACCTGGATGCAGACGAACGGCACGGCGCCCCAATAGATCTGACCCGTGGTCACCGGCGCGATCTGCTTGCCGGTCAAGCGGTCGAGATAGGGCACCCGGGCGGCGACCGAGCGCAGGTAGAACAGCGCGAAGCCGAAGGGTGGATGCATGAAGCTGGTCTGCATGTTGACGCCCAGAAGCACGCCGAACCAGATCAGGTCGATGCCGAGCTTGTCGGCGGCCGGTGCCAGCAACGGCACGATGATGAAGGCCAGTTCGAAGAAATCGAGGAAGAAGGCAAGCACGAAGACTAGGATGTTGACGCCGATCAGGAAGCCGACCTCGCCGCCCGGCAGCGAGGTCAGGAGATGCTCGACCCAGATGTGGCCGTTGACGCCGTAGAAGGTGAGGGAGAAGACGCGCGCGCCGATCAGGATGAACAGCACGAAGGACGACAGCCTTGTCGTCGAAGCGAGCGCCTGCTTGACCACGTCGAGCGACAGCCGGCCTTTGATCGCCGCCATCGCCAGCGCGCCGACAGCGCCCATGGCGCCGCCCTCGGTTGGAGTGGCGATGCCAAGGAAAATGGTGCCCAGCACCAGGAAGATCAACGCCAATGGCGGGATCAGCACGATCACGACCTGCTGCGCCAGCCGCGACATCATGTTGATTTTCAGGCGCTGATCGGCGATCGCAACGATATAGATCACGGCCACGCCGATGCTGGCGCCGAGGATGTCGGCATTGTCGCCATGGGTCGGTGCGAGATAGCGGTAGGCCGCGTAGGAGATCGCCACCGCCGCCAGCAATGCCACCAGCAGCGACACGACGCCATGGCCGAGCGTGCGTGCTTCCAGCGGCAGCGCCGGCATCGAATTTGGCCGGACGATCGTCATGATCAGGATGTAGAGCATGTAGAGGCTGGTCAGCACGATGCCGGGGATCAGCGCGCCCGCATACATGTCGCCGACCGAGCGGCCGAGCTGGTCGGCGAGCACGATCAGCACCAACGACGGCGGGATGATCTGGGCGAGCGTTCCGGACGCGGCGATGACGCCGGACGCCAGCCGGCGGTCATAGCCGTAGCGCAGCATGATCGGCAGCGAGATCAGCCCCATGGCGATGACCGATGCCGCCACCACGCCGGTCGTCGCGGCCAGCAGCGCGCCGACGAAGATCACGGCATAGGCAAGCCCGCCGCGGATCGGCCCGAACAGCTGGCCGATCGTATCGAGCAGGTCTTCCGCCATCCCCGATCGCTCGAGCACGATGCCCATGAAGGTGAAGAAAGGGATCGCCAGCAGCGTGTCGTTCGACATCACCCGGCTGCCGTAGAAATTATCCGGCAACGCATGCAGCAGCGGCCAGGCGAGATTGATCGAGCCGCCCGAATAGGGTGAGACCAGGACTCCGATGAAAAAGAACAAAAGTCCGTTGGCGGCGAGCGAGAAGGCGACGGGATAGCCGATCAGCAGGAAGAGGACCAGCGAGGCGAACATGATCGGCGCCATGTTCTGGGCGATGAACTCGATCACGAGCGCACCTCGTCGGCCAGTGCCTTGGCTTCGAGTTCCGCCTGCTCATGCGCCGATATGAACGGGGTCGGGTCGTCCATGTCGCCGCGCATGATGGCGATCTTCTTGATGATCTCGGAGATGCCCTGCAGCGCTAGCAGGAAGAAGCCGACCAGCAGGATCGCCTTTGCCGGCCAGATGATCAGCCCGCCGGAATTGTTCGACATTTCGCCGCTGCGGAACGACAGCGACACATACGGGACGAAATAGATCACCATCAGCGTCACGAACGGCATCAGGAAAAAGACATGGCCGAAAAGGTCGATCCAGTGCTGCACGCGCCGCGGGAACAGGCCATAGACGATGTCGATGCGGATATGGTCGTTCTGCTTCAGCGTATAGGCCGCCGCCAGCATGAAGGCGGCGCCGAACAGGTACCATTGCAGCTCCAGCCACGCATTCGACGAGGTGTCGAACACCTTGCGGATGGTCGCGTTAGCGGCGCTCACCAGGATTGCCAGCAGGATCAACCACGATATCCATTTGCCGATGAACTCGTTCACACGGTCGATCGTCCTGGATAGAGCGAGAAGCCCTGCCATGCATTCCTCCCTGTTGGCCGAGGCGCGACGGCTCCCCCTTGTTTTCCGCCGCGCCGCTGTGGCCTAACCGTATGCCGTGCGTGGCAGGACGGGTCAACACAGGAGCGGCGCTGTCAACGCGGTTGTGAGACGAGGAAGCCGACGAAGCGCAGGCAGACGGCGCACGGCTTGGGAACCCGGAACCGGCAGCCGGCAGGGTTCGTGGGGAAAATCAAAGCCTTAAGGCGGTCGTTTCGTTTCCGAAACAAGCTTATCGACGGCATGCGTCATGCAACCAAAGTCTGATGCGGATCACACGATCTTGGTCTGGTCGCGGCCAGCGCCGATCAGCACCAGCATGGCGACGAGGAACAGGTACATCCACGCGTCGCGCCATTCCACCGGGAAATAGCCGGCCCACAGCGACTCGGCCATGCCGAAGGCGGCAGCGCCCAGGGCCGCCCGCGGCGGCGAGAGATAGCCGCCGACCGCTGTCACGAACAGGATCTTGAGCCCGTAGACGAGGCCGGAACCGAAACTGACATTGCCGTAATAGAGGCCGGCCATGACGCCGGCCAGCGCGGCGCAGAAACCGCCGAACAGCACTGCGTGGCGGAACACGGCGCGCACGTCGACGCCGCACATGGCGGCCGCCTTGGGATCGTCGGAGACGGCGCGCCAGCGCCGGCCGAAATTCGAATGGGCAAAGCCCCAAGCTGCAAGCGCCACCGCCCCCAGCACCACGGCGCAATCGAGCAGCTGGATCAGCGTCAATGTCGCCTTGAAGCCGGCGTTCTGCGCGAAAACGACAGGTTGCGCCAGCATAGGCGGCAGCCACAAATCATGCGTGTCGGCGGCGATGCGGCTTGCTTCCGACAAAACCAGCAGGATGCCAAGCGTGGTCACCACGATCGCGTTGGGCGAGCGGTCGGCCAGCGGTTCGAAGACGCTGCGCGACAGGACGCAGCTGATAAGCGCGGCGTAGAGGAAAGCCGCTGCGATGCCGAGCACCACCGCCGCCGTCAGCGTCAGCCACAGCACCTGGTAGCCGAAGGCGGCGGTCAGGATCATCGTCTGTCCGCAAAAGGCGAACAGCGCGCCATAGGCCAGGTTGGTGCGGTGCAGGATGCCGTTGGTCAGCACATAGCCGAACGCCAGCAGCGCATAGAGTGCGCCTGAATGCAGCCCGTTCAGGACCTGCTGGAACAGATACAGCATGCGAAAATCCTCGGGGCATGTCGCCCAAAGCGCATAGCGATTTTGGGACGACGATACGCTCCAGACAGAGAGCGGCAATACCCGCTTCAGGGCAGACTTGCATCGTCGAATCTAACTTGTCAAATGCCATTTATCGGTTAGATTTCGGACATGACGGTATCCTGGACCCCGCACCGCTTCACCGGCGGCCTGCTCGCGCTCGACACGGCTAACACCGTCGTGCTGCGTGCCGATCCCGAGAGGACCTTCGACCGTTTTGACGATCCGCGCGAGATCGCCCGCTTCGCGGACGCGGCGAGCGGCTTTCGTGCCGCCGAGCTTGGCGGCAGGCGGCTGGCGGTCTCCGCGCCGGCTGCAATCGCGCCGGTCGTGCTGGCGATTCGCGAGGCGACGGACCGGTTGTTTCGCCACGCCGTGTTGAGGGGCGCCGTCGCCACCGATCATCTCTCAGGCTTGCTGGGGGCCTGCGCCGACGGCCTTGCCGGCAGCCGGACCGAGATCGTAGCGCCCGGAAAGCCGTTCGGCGATCCGGCAACGCCGATCGCATTCGAAGCGGCACTGGCGGTTTCCGCCCTGTCGCTGCTGCGCAACGACACGGTCGCCAGGCTCAGGATCTGCCCCAACTGCACCTGGCTGTTCGTCGACCGCAGCCGCAATTCCAGCCGCCTGTGGTGCGACATGGCGGTCTGCGGCAACCGCCAGAAGGCAAGCCGCCACTATCGCCGCCGCAGGGCGGCCAATGAGGTCAACAATGTCCAGGATTAGCTCTCGTTCAGCCCTGCTCGGCATGGCGCTGATCGCGGCGATGGCGCTCGGCGCCTGCCGCGACACCGCCAAGGACGGTGAAGGCAAGTTGTTCGAGATTTCGGGCAAGATATTCGTCTTCAACTATCGTCTTGCCAGGGCGACCTATGTCGTGACGCTGCGGCCCCTGCGGCCGATGGGAGAGGGCCAGGTCGCGGTCGCCAGCTTCCAGGATCCGGCCGGCGGCGCGCCGTTGGTGGTCGAGCAGAAGGTCTGGCCCAAGCTCGACAAGGTGACGCTGGAGAGCCCGGCTTTGACCTGCGTCGTCAAGAACAAGCCTTATACGATCGCCATCGCTATCAAGGGCTCCGACGGCGCGGTCCTGCAGAAGATCGACACCACGCTGATGTCCACCGAAGACCAGTCCATCCTGCCCGACCGGCCGCTCGTCATTGACCAGCTCTACACCGCCAATCCCGATCTCGTCGGCCACCCCGACGGCAAGCTGCCGGGCGAGCCGAAGCCCGACTGCTCCAAGGGGACCTGACGCTCGCCGCCAAGCCGAAAGGCAAGCGAAATTTTCGTACGCCGGACATTGCTCGCGGGGCGATTTCATACCGGGCAAGAGATGACGGCGGATCGTTCGTTGCGCGTTGCCTGGCACGTCCGATTTCGTTTGACCTGTCTTGCAAGGGGAGAAAGGATGCGTCATCCGATCCCGACGCTGGCTGCCTGCCCCCGCGCGGCCTCCGCAGAGGAAATGCCTGATGACGCTGCACGACGTCGCGCTCGACGACAAGTTCGACCTGGGGAAGGAACGCATCTTCCTGTCCGGCGCCCAAGCGGTCATCCGCATGCTGCTGATGCAGCGCGAGCGCGACCGCCGCGCGGGCCTGGACACGGCCGGCTTCGTCTCCGGCTATCGCGGTTCGCCGCTGGGCGGCCTCGACATGCAGCTGTGGAAGGCAAAAAAACAGCTCGCCCAAGCCGACATCGTCTTCCAGCCCGGCCTTAACGAGGAACTCGCCGCTACCGCCTGCTGGGGATCGCAGCAGACGGAACTGCTGGGCGAAGGCACCCATGACGGCGTTTTTTCGGTTTGGTACGGCAAGGGTCCGGGGGTCGACCGCTCCGGCGACGTCTTCCGCCACGCCAATCTGGCCGGCTCGTCGAAACATGGCGGTGCGCTCGCTTTGATGGGCGACGACCACATGGCCGAATCCTCGACCAACGCGCATGCCACCGAGTTCCTGTTCGTCGACGCCATGGTGCCGATCCTCAACCCGGCCGGTGTCCAGGAGATAATCGATTACGGGCTCTACGGTTTTGCCATGTCGCGCTTCGCCGGCACATGGGCGGCCATCAAATGCGTCAAGGACAACATCGAATCGACGGCCTCGGTCGATGCCTCGATCGAGCGTCTGAACATCGTTAATCCCGAGTTCGACATGCCGCCCGGCGGCCTCAACATCCGCCACGAGATCGACATGCTCGGCCAGGAGGAGCGGCTGCATGAGTACAAGCGCGCCGCCGCGTCGGCCTTCATCCATGCCAACGGGCTGAACCGCGTCGTCTATTCGGGCGGCCGCAATCCCAGGATCGGCATCATCACCATCGGCAAAAGCTATCTCGACGTCCGCCAGGCGCTTGAGGATATCGGCATCGACGAGGCGGCCGCCGGCCGCATCGGCGTGCGGCTGTTCAAAGTCGGTTGCCCCTGGCCGCTCGATTTCCAGCACATTGCCGAGTTCGCGCGCGGCCTCGACACCATCGTCGTCGTCGAGGAGAAGCGTTCGCTGATCGAGGTGCAGCTTCGCGAGAGCCTCTACGGCACCGCCACGCAGCCCGTCATCGTTGGCAAGAAGAACGAGCGCGGCGACTGGCTGTTTCCGGCCAAGGGCGCGCTCGACCCCAACGAAATCGCCATTGCCCTTGGCGAGAGGATCGTGAAAACCATCGGTCCGTCGGAAGAGATTTCAGCGCGGGTGGCGAAGCTGCGCCAGTTCCAGGCCATGCTCGCAGACGCGTCGGACATCGGCTCCCGCACGCCCTTCTTCTGTTCCGGCTGCCCACACAATTCCTCGACCAAGGTGCCGGATGGCTCGATCGCCGCGGCCGGCATCGGCTGCCATTTCATGGCGCTGTGGATGGACAGGAACACTGTCGGCTTCACCGCGATGGGCGGCGAGGGGGCGCAGTGGGTCGGCCAGGCGCCCTTTTCCAAGCGCGACCACATTTTCCAGAATCTCGGCGACGGCACCTACAACCACTCCGGCACGCTGGCGATCCGCTTCGCGCTGTCGTCGGGCGCCAACATCACCTACAAGATACTCTATAACGACGCGGTGGCCATGACCGGCGGCCAGCCGCATGAAGGCGGCCTGACGGTGGACATGATCGCCAGGCAGGTGCGAGCCGAAGGGATCGAGCGCATCGCCATCGTCACCGACGAACCCGACAAATATGCCGGCAAGGTCGAGTTCCCGGCCGGCGCCACCATCCATCACCGCGACGATCTCGATCTCGTCCAGCGCGAGCTGCGCGGCGTCAGCGGGGTTTCGATCCTGCTCTACGACCAGACCTGTGCCGCCGAAAAGCGCCGCCGTCGCAAGCGCGGAACCTTTCCCGATCCCGACAAGCGGGTCTTCATCAACGAACTGGTCTGCGAGGGCTGCGGCGACTGCGGCGTCCAATCGAACTGCGTCTCGATCCAGCCGGTGGAGACCGAGTTCGGCCGCAAGCGCCGGATCGACCAGTCGAGCTGCAACAAGGATTTTTCCTGCGTCAATGGCTTCTGCCCGTCCTTCGTCACGGTGCATGGCGCCAAGATCCGCAAGGCCGAAGGCATCGCCGGCAAGACCGATCCGCTCGACGGCGTTCCAGCAGCCGCCGAATTCCCGCTCGGCGAACAGGGCTGGGCGGCGATCATCGACGGCGTCGGCGGCACCGGCGTCGTCACCGTCGGCGCCGTGCTCGGCATGGCGGCTCATCTCGAAGGCAAGGGCTGCGGCATGATCGACATGGCCGGGCTTGCCCAGAAGGGCGGCTCGGTGTTCACCCATGTCCGCATCGCCCGCACGCCCGATGACATCCACGCCATCCGTGTCTCGGCCGGCAAGGCCGATCTCGTGCTCGGCTGCGATCTCATCGTGTCGGGAGCCAAAAAAGTGCTGGCCGCGGTGCGCGAGGGCCACACCATCTTCCTCGCCAACACTGCCGAGATCATGCCGGGCGAGTTTGCCCGCTCGGCCGATTTCTCGCTCCCCATCGAGCGCTTGAAGAAGGCGATCCGCACTGCTGCCGGCGACGACAAGGCGCATTTCTTCGACGCCACCCGCACAGCCACCGCCCTGTTCGGCAATTCGCTGGGCGCCAATATGTTCATGCTCGGCTTCGCCTTCCAGCATGGCGGTCTGCCGCTGTCGGCGCAAGCCGTCGAAAAGGCGATCGAATTGAACGGCGAGGCGGTGGGGATGAACATCGCCGCCTTCCGCTGGGGCCGCCGCGCCGCGCATCAGCCGGATTTCGTGCGTGGCCTCGTCCAGCCGGACAAGGACAGCCAACCCGCCACGATTGCCCAGACGCTGGACGAAATCATTGCCCGCCGGATCGCTTTCCTTTCCGCCTATCAGAACGCCGCCTATGGCAAGCGCTACGCCGGCAGGATCGCTGCCCTGCGCGCGGCCGAAGCCAAGGCAGCGCCCGGTTCGAGCGCCGTGACGGAAGCGGCGGCCAGGAACCTGTTCAAGCTGATGGCGATCAAGGACGAATACGAGGTGGCGCGGCTCTATACCGACGGCTCCTTCGCCGCCGAACTCGGCAAGCAGTTCCAGAGTTACGAAAAACTCGAATTCCACCTGGCGCCGCCGATTCTGGGCCGTCGCGGCAATGACGGCAAACCGAGGAAATCGAGCTTCGGTCCCTGGATGATGAAAGGGTTCCGCATGCTGGCGGCGATGAAGGGCCTGCGCGGGACAGCATTCGACCTGTTCGGCTACACCGCCGAGCGGCGCATGGAGCGGCAATTGCTGGCGCAATATGAGGCCGACCTGCAACGCGTCGCCAACTCGCTGGCGCCGGACACCATCGAGGCCGCCACGGCCCTCGTCTCCGTGCCGGCACTCATCCGCGGCTACGGCCATGTTCGGCAAGCCAGCGCTCAAAAGGCGGCCGGCGAGCGCCAAAGGCTGCTCGAGCGCCTGTCCGGCACGTCAGCGAAGGCGGAACTCCAGGCCGCCGAGTGATGGCCTTGTTTACCTAAAGCCCAATTCTCCCAGTCTGTCCTGCTTTGCGCACCCTCGGCAAGCCGCCCAAAACCGCTGTTCTAAGCCTTTCTTAAGGCGGATGTGAGATGACGAGGCCTAGCGTTGGGCCGACGACATGGGCAGAACAAAGACCGAAAACATCCCAGCGGATGTTTATATCCAGTTTGTGCGGTCGTTGTTCGACAACGCCCACATGCTGGTGATCGGTGGCGTGTGCTACTGGATCCTCGGACTAATGATCTACTTGCGCACGAACAATCCGTTGTTCCTGGCTTTCTCTTTTGTTCTGCTGTCCATCTGCCTTTACCGCTATTTCGGCATTCGCGCCTTCCGGAAGGCAGGCGGTGTAATAGCCGACGTCCAGGAGGCGCATCGGTGGGAGCGCAACTACATCCTCAAGGGCAGCGTGCAGGGCCTCACGTTGGGCGCGCTGTGCTTCATATCGATCTATGTCTATCCCGATCCCTTTGCCGAACTGGCCGCGACGTCGCTGGCCATCGCAACCTTGGTGACGGTTGTTGGCCGGAACTACGGCTCTCCCATTATGGTGCGGGTTTTTTCCGTGACCTTCATTGGTCCGGCAGCACTTGCACTTTTGCTGCGCATGGATGTGCCTTCGGTCATTCTCGGGCTGATGATCATCCCGTTGACTTTCGTCACGATCAACAGCGCCGACCACGTCCGCGATGTGCTTTTCTCGGCCGTCATCGGCCACAAGGAAGCGAGGAAGCTCGCGCTCAGATTCGATCGCGCGCTCAATACCATGTCGCATGGCCTCGTCATGCTTGGCCCGGACGGTCGGGTGGCGGTCGCCAATGCCGAGGCCGCGCATCTGATGTCGCTCAAATCGGCCGATGCTCTGCTTGGGCGGTCAATCCATGGTCTGTTGATGCGCGGCGTCGTGGGCGGCATGCTGGCCCCAAAGGACTGCCGCTACATCGAAGCCCAGCTGACGCGTGCATTGCGCGAGGGCCGCGACCGTAAGGTCCTGGTTTCGCTCGCCAATGGCCAGCACTACGAATTCTCCGCCCGCGAAGGCAGCCAGGAACTCGGGGTCATCACCTTCGAGGACGTGACGGCGCGCGTCGAGGCGGAAGACAAGATCCGCTTCATGGCGCGCTATGACAATCTCACCGGCCTGCCCAATCGCGCCTATTTCCACGAACTGATCGGCGAGGCGATGGCGTCAGGCGACCGTGACCGCCTCTGCGGCCTTGCCGTGCTCGACCTCGACGATTTCAAGAGCGTCAACGACACGCTCGGGCATCCGATCGGCGATGGATTGATCTACGCGGTGGCCGAGCGTCTTGCCGCCATTGCGGGACAAGGCATCACCGTCAGCCGCTTCGGCGGCGACGAATTCATGGTTTTCTTCGACCGCATAGAGGATGAGAGCCATCTGACCCTTCAGATCGACGAGATCTTTGCAGCGTTGCAAGGGGAGGTGGACGTCGCCGGCCACGGGCTGCGCATCCAGGCCAGCGGCGGCGCCGTGCTGTCGCGGGTCAGGGATACCGACGTCGACGCCATGATCGTCAAGGCGGACCTGGCGCTCTATAAGGCCAAGGAGCTCGGCAAGAACGGCTGGCGGCTGTTCGAGGCCGCCATGGACGCTGCGTTCCGCAACCGCCAGCTGATGAAGGCGGATCTGCGCAGCGCGGTGGAAGGCAAGGCCCTGCGCGTCGTCTACCAGCCGATCGTGGCGATGAGCACGATGCGCATCGCCAGCTGCGAGGCGCTGTGCCGATGGGACCATCCCGACCTCGGGCCGATTTCGCCCGGCATCTTCATTCCGCTGGCGGAGGAAATGGGCATCATTTCCGAGATTAGCACCTTCGTGCTGCAGGCAGCCTGCACCGAATGCGCCAAATGGCCGGACCACACCAGCGTCTCGGTCAATCTCTCCGCCAAGGATTTCCGCAACCGGGACGTCATCCAGAAGGTTCGCGACGCTCTGGTCAGCTCCGGCCTTGCCGCCGGCCGGCTGGAGATCGAGGTCACCGAAACTGCGCTGCTCGATGACAAGTCGCTGACACGTCAATATATCGAGGAACTGAAGCAGATCGGTGTGCGCATCGCACTTGACGATTTCGGTACCGGCTATTCGAGCCTGAGCTATCTGCATAAGCTGCCGCTCGACAAGATCAAGATCGATCGCTCCTTCCTGATGGACGTCACCCAGAGCAAGCGTTCGCTGGAGCTGCTGAAGGGCATTGTCAATCTGTCGCGGCCGCTTGGACTTTCGGTGACTGTCGAAGGCGTCGAGACCTTTGAGCAGCTCAAGATCCTTGCCTTGCAAGTGAAACCGGATCTCGTGCAGGGCTTCCTGTTCGGTGCCGCGCTCAGTGCGTCGGGTATCGAGACGATGTCGAATGTCACCTGGCCATTTGCCGCTGACCTGCGTCGCACCGGTAAACGGACGGTCCGTTAGCGCCGTAATTTTCGACTTCGCTCGATTGGATTCCCCGCGCGTTGCGAATCGCACGACGCTCTTTGATGTCGAACTCGTTCAGTGTCGGGATACGGTTCCGCCGCGATTTTGCCTTTGCGCAATGCAGCTGAAAGGGTCCTCCTCAGAGTATGCAGATGTATTCGGAGGCATGATCCACGTCCTCTCAGCGGCAATCGCTCGGACGATTGCTCAGTAAGATATTCTCGGGCGACTCCCGGCCATTAAGGTTAACGGAATGTAAATCAACAAGATCTAAATTTCGGCTTGTGTCTCATTTCAACTCGAATAGCCTATCCTAGGTCGAATTCGAGGACAGACGATGGATGCTGCAACAGCTACAAGGAATGCGTCTGGCGGGGTAGGCACAGCCGGGGATTCGGTGCTGAATCGATCGATGATGCAACTGCTTGAGCATGTCGATTATCGCCTCATTACCGGGGGCGAGGATTTGGAAGCGATTTACCGGCTTCGCTATAAGTCCTATCTGCGCTCCGGTATGTGCGGCCCGCTCGCCAGCGGCATGTTCGAGGATCGCTGGGACAATCTACCCAATTCCTACCGATTCGGTGTCTATTGCTACGGCGAATTGGTGAGCACAATCCGCTTCCATTACATTTCCATCGAGCACCCGAATTCGCCCTCCGTTGATGCCTATCCGGAAATACTGATCGAGCGGCTTGCCCGCGGAGAAACCTTCATCGACGGAACCCGCTTCGCAACCGATCCTGACGCCGCGCCGGCACCCGGAGTGCTGCCGTTTCTGACACTCAGGCTTGCCATGGTGGCCTCGCTCTATTTTGGCCAGAACTCTGTGCTGACGCCGGTCAAGGTCGAGCATTCCAATTTTTATTCTCGTTACTTCAATGCCGTGCAGAGGACCGAGGCTAAGGAGTTTCCGGGCGTTCTTACCCGGATCGCCCTGTTCGAAATCCCCGCCGGCGAAAATATGCGCCTGACGCTCGAACGTTTCCCATTCTTCAGGTCGACGCCCATGGAACAGCGGTTGATGTTCGCCAATCCGGCCATCAATCGGCTGACGCCCTTGTCTATCGTGCCGACGGCGAAATATTATCGTGAGGCCGCCTGAGGCCCCTGATTTTGCAAAGCTCCGGAGCTTTCCGGCCAGATCCGCGTTTTGATGACGGCGGCGCGTTGACGCTCCGCGTCTTCATTTCGACGTATCTGCCAAAAGGACCCCGACATGCATATTTCCCAGCTCGCGCTCACGCCGCTTATCTCGCTGATCGCCGGGGTGCTGATCCTGGTCATGCCACGGCTGCTGAACTACATCGTCGCGCTCTACCTGATCATAGCCGGCCTGCTTGGATTGTTTCCGCACCTCGCCGGCTAAAGACGGACAGCGCGGTTGACGCGCCAGCCGGCTTCGTCCGGGATTGCGCGAAAACAAGCAGCCGGAGCGGTTCGGCGATTCTGCCGAACGCAGGGGCGCTTTGCTTCAAATTTCCCTTGAGGCAGTTGTAGGCTGCGATGCGGCAATAGCGCCATTGCTCTCGGCGCGGCTTTTCGCTATGTGCCTGAAAGATGTCTTCGAAGGGGTATTCCTATGGCTGAGCACACGCCGACCGGTCCTGTCGAACTGGGCGCGAAGATGGACTATGCCGAGCACGACCGCACCTATGCGGGCTTCCTCATGCTGGCCAAATACGGATCACTCTTCTGCGGCGCCATACTTCTGGCGATGGCTTTCGGTTTCTTCGCGGGCGGCTTCTTCTCGGCGACTATCCTGTTCGTCCTGATCATGGCCGTCGGCGCCTTCATTCTGCGATAGTCTTTCCAAAACCCCATTGCCTTTGACGTCGCCGGATGCCCCGGCCGACATTTTGCGCAAACAGGTTCCAGCCGAAAGGATCATGCGGTGGGACAGACGGTTTTCATCCCTCGTGAGCTCGATGCGAACGAGCCGCGCGTCGCGGCTTCGCCCGATACGGTGAAACGGCTGGCCGGCCTGGGTCTTGAAGTGGTTGTGGAGGCCGGTGCCGGCACGCGATCGCGCATTCCCGATGAGGAGTTCGCCAAGGCGGGCGCTTCGATCGGCGAGGCCGGCGATGTGGCCAAGGCCGACGTGGTGCTGAAGGTGCGCCGGCCGACCGATGCGGAGCTGAAAAGCTACAAGTCAGGCGCTGCGGTCATCGCCATCATGGATCCGTATGGCAATGACGCCGCCGTCGCGGCACTGGCCAAGGCCGGGGTGACGGCCTTTGCGATGGAATTCATGCCGCGCATCACGCGCGCCCAGTCGATGGACGTCTTGTCCTCGCAGGCTAACCTTGCCGGCTACCAGGCGGTGATCGACGGCGCAGCCGAATACGATCGCGCGCTGCCGATGATGATGACGGCGGCCGGCACTGTTCCTGCCGCCAAGGTGTTCATCATGGGCGTCGGCGTTGCCGGCCTGCAGGCGATCGCCACAGCGCGCCGGCTCGGCGCGGTCGTCACCGCGACCGACGTTCGCCCCGCCGCCAAGGAACAGGTCGCCTCGCTTGGCGCAAAGTTCCTCGCCGTCGAGGACGAAGAGTTCAAGGCGGCCGAGACCGCCGGCGGCTACGCCAAGGAGATGTCCAGGGAATACCAGGCCAAGCAGGCGGCGCTGACCGCCGAGCACATCGCCAAGCAGGACATCGTCATCACCACGGCGCTGATCCCCGGCCGCCCGGCGCCGAGGCTGGTGTCGGCTGACATGGTCGCCTCGATGAAGCCTGGTTCGGTGATCGTCGATCTTGCGGTGGAGCGCGGCGGCAATGTCGAGGGCGCTGTGCCTGGCAAGGTCGTGACGACGGCCAACGGCGTCAAGATCGTCGGCTACCTCAACGTGCCGGGCCGCGTCGCGGCCTCCGCTTCGCTGCTCTACGCCAGGAACCTTTTTGCTTTCCTCGAGACCCTGGTCGACAAGGCGACGAAGACGCTTGCCATCAACCGCGATGACGACCTGGTCAAGGCGACCATGCTGACCGACGGCGGCAAGATCGTCCATCCGGCCTTCGCCAAGGCCGACCAGCAGCCGCCAAAGGGCCAATATATCGAACCGCCGGCGATCCCGGCCAGCACAATGGTCGCCGATGCTTCGGCGCCCAAGCAAGCCGCGCCTAGGAAAGCCGTGTCCAAGCAAGCCGCCGCATCCAAGCCCTCGCTGCCAAAGTCGCCCTCGCCAAAGTCGCCCTCGCCCAAGCCGAAAGGGACCGCGTGATGGATCAGACCTTGCAGAAAGCCCTC
>NZ_VFTX01000017.1:0-78215 GCF_006440955.1 Mesorhizobium sp. B2-8-1
TGTCGTTCCTGATGCTGCTCATCGTCAACCTGGCGCAGACATGGAGCCGCAAGCGCTATGGCTGATCCGGAGATCAAATCCTACGAGCCGCATCACGACAGCCGCTCGGCGGCGGTGACCGAAAGCCGCCCGGCGCAGGCCGTGCTGATGGCGATCGCCTTCGCCTTCCTCGGCATCTTCCTGCTGTTGCCGCTGATCATCGTCTTCAACGAAGCCTTCGCCAAGGGCGTCGGCGCCTACACCGAGGCGCTCGGCAATACCGATACGCGCTCGGCGATCCGGCTGACGCTGCTGGTGGCGGCGATCTCGGTGCCGCTCAATGTCGTCTTCGGCATCTCGGCCGCCTGGGCGATCGCCAAGTTCGAGTTCAAGGGCAAGGCCTTCCTGACCACGCTGATCGACCTGCCGTTCTCGGTCTCGCCGGTCATCTCGGGCCTGGTCTATGTGCTTCTGTTCGGCGCCCAGGGGCTGCTCGGCGCCTGGCTGAAGGCGCACGGCATCGTCATCCTGTTCGCCGTGCCCGGCATTGTGCTGGCCACCATCTTCGTCACCTTCCCCTTCGTGGCCCGCGAGCTGATCCCGCTGATGCAGGAGCAGGGCAATGGCGACGAGGAGGCCGCGCTGTCGCTTGGCGCCAATGGCTGGCAGGCCTTCTGGTATGTGACGCTGCCCAACGTCAAATGGGGGCTGCTTTACGGCGTGCTCTTGTGCAATGCGCGCGCCATGGGCGAGTTCGGCGCGGTCTCGGTGGTGTCGGGCCACATACGCGGCCTGACCAACACCATGCCGCTGCATGTCGAGATCCTCTACAATGAATACAACGCCGTCGGCGCCTTTGCCGTCGCCTCGCTGCTGGCCGGCCTGGCGCTGGTGACGCTGGTCCTGAAGACACTGCTCGAGATGCGTTACGGCGCCGAGATCGCCGCCGCGCGTGGCCACTAGAAGGTTTTTTAGATGGAAGTTCGCGTTGCCAATGTGCGCAAGGAGTTCGAGCGGTTTCCCGCGCTCCATGACGTGTCGCTCGACATCAAGTCGGGCGAGCTGATCGCGTTGCTGGGGCCGTCGGGCTCGGGCAAGACGACGCTGCTGCGGCTGATTGCCGGGCTGGAGCGGCCGACGCGCGGCAAGATCTTCTTCGGCGACGAGGACGCCTCGCACAAATCGATCCAGGAGCGCAATGTCGGCTTCGTCTTCCAGCACTACGCGCTGTTCCGGCACATGACGGTCTCGGACAATATCGGCTTCGGCCTCAAGGTCCGGCAGGGCTCGACGCGGCCGCCGGCGCAGGAAATCCGCCGCCGCGCCTCCGAGCTGCTCGACCTGGTCCAGCTCTCGGGCCTGGAAAAGCGCTATCCGGCGCAGCTTTCCGGCGGCCAGCGCCAGCGCGTCGCGCTGGCCCGCGCCATGGCGATCGAACCCAAAGTGCTTCTGCTCGACGAGCCGTTCGGCGCGCTCGATGCGCAGGTGCGCCGGGAACTGCGCCGCTGGCTGCGCGACATCCATGACGCCACCGGCCACACCACCGTCTTCGTCACCCACGACCAGGAAGAGGCGCTGGAGCTTGCCGACCGCGTCGTGGTGATGAGCCAGGGCCGCATCGAGCAGGTCGGCACCGCCGACGACATCTATGACAGGCCGAATTCGCCCTTCGTCTATGGCTTCATCGGCGAATCGAGCTCGCTTCCCGTCAAGGTCGAGAATGGCGAGGTCTGGCTCGCCGATCGCCCGATCGGGCTGTCGGCGCCGGAGGCCGCCAGCGGCAACGCCAGGCTGTACTTCCGCCCGCACGACGTCGAATTGCTGAGCGGCTGCTCTGGCTGCATCGCCGGCACGGTGGTCGCCAGCCGCCGCGTCGCCGGCACCCGCCGGGTGGAACTCGAGATCGGCGGCGAACGCCAGCGCGTCGAGATCGAGCTGCCCGTCGACCATCCCGCGGCGCAGAAGAGCCGGGTAGCGTTCCGCCCGGGCCGCTGGAAGCTGTTTTTTTCGGATCAGGCAGGCAGCTCATTCGCGCCGGCGGAACAGAACCCTCGCCAAAACGAGAAGACGCTTCCCCCAGATATCAGGAAGCGGCGTATGGCTGACGCAGGCCCGCTGATTTGAATTGTCCGCATGGGGGTGAGGCGGTTGCGAGCCGCCAGCCCAATGCTGGTTTGCCGCGACCCTTTTTTGCGCACCTCGTTTCCAATGCACGTTGCCCAAGCAACCTCGGTTCGATGTAGCGACATGCAAAACAAGACCTAAGCGGCTCGCATGAATCCGTTTCGGCGTGCCGCGCTTCAAACAAAACGAGTGAGCTTGTCGCCAGATTGTTCGGCCCGCCATGCATTTGCTCCTGCGCTGGTCAAGGATCGCGCCGCTTCAGCACAGACGCAAACAGCGCTCGCAGGCACACGGCAAACGTCGGCGGCTTCAGCTTCGGTGACCAGCCTTTGGCTGTGCGCCCGGCAGACATGCGGGACCGATCGGTTCGAAAGTCTTGTAGGTCAGGATGAATTCGCGGTGCCCGAGTTGTTCGGATTTCGTCGCATGGCCATTGGCGACAGCAAGAACCAGATTGAAGATTTCGTCGCCGACATCCGACAAGGTGGCGGCCCCTTCGAGGATACGTCCGGCATCGACGTCCATGTCGCCCGACAGGCGACGGTATGTTTCGGGATTGGCGCAGATCTTTATGACCGGTGCGACCGCCGACCCCGAGACCGAACCGCGGCCGGTGACGAAGAGCGTGAGGTGACAACCGGAAGCGATGAGCTCCACGATCTCGGCATTGTCCGAGATGTTGGGGAAGCCAAAACGCACGTCCCCGTCCGGCACGACATCCATCAGGTAGAGTCCGCCGCCAGGGGGAATGTCGCCCGGCTTGATGAGGCCCGAAATCGGCGACGAGCCCGATTTGGCATAGGCACCCATCGATTTCTCCTCGATGGTGGATAGGCCGCCATCGGCATTGCCCGGAGCGAAACTGCCATAGCCTAGCGTCGCGTAGTATTGCGCTGCCTTTGCCACGGAGGCGCGCAGCTCGACGCCGAGTTCAGGCGTCACGGCACGGCTCGCCATGATCTCTTCGCAGCCGATCAGCTCGCCGGTCTCCTCGAAAATACAGGCTGCTCCCGCACGGACCAGTCGATCGAAGGCAAGGCCGGCGGCGGGATTGCCGGTCATGCCGCTGGTGCCGTCCGACCCGCCGCAGATCGTGCCGACGATAAGTTCACTCGCATCCATTGGCACTCTCGCGACCGCGCCCAGCTCTTGCAGGCGTTGCCCGACCCATTCGATGCCGTCGGAAATCGTCGACAAAGTACCGCCGTTTTCCTGGATCGTCAGCGTGGCCACCGGCCGTCCGCTTGCCTCGACGGTGCGGGCGAGCGAGAATTTGTTGAAGCTTTCGCATCCCAGTGACAGCAGCAGTACCGCGGCGACATTGGGATGCGTACACAGACGCTCCATCATCCGCTGCGCATAGGGATTGGGAAAGCAGCCTGGAAAGCCGATCAGATGCACGTCCCTGCCGCGGAAATGGGAGACAATTTCGCGACCGACATGATGCGCGCACTCTACCAGATAGGCCACGATCACAATGTTGCGGATGCCCTTGCGACCGTCCGGCCTGAGATAGCCGAGGATGGTGGACTGTTCGCCGTTCATGATCCGGTCTCCGTTATTACGTGCGTTTTGGTGTAGTCGCTCTTCAGATTGTGAATATGGACGTGCTCGCCGGGTCCGATCGACCGCGTCGCCGAGCCGATCGGGACGCCGTATTTGATGACCTTCATCCCCGGGGCGATCGGCAGCCGCGCCAGCTTGTGGCCGAGCTCCACGGCCTTGATCAGAATGCGCGACTCGCCGCCGACGATGATGGTCTCACCGGCTTCGATGCGCCGGCAGGCGACCAGCACATTGTCGTGATCGCAGAGCAGGAGCAGACGAGGATCGTCCATCGTCGGCTCACATGACGCCGAAGGTACGGAAGGCTTCGCAGGCGCTCATGCCGTCGCGGATCGCGGTTGCGACCTTGTTCTCTGTGCTGACCTTCTCGATCGCGCGCTCGATCGCTTCCTTTTCCGCCTCGCGCGGGATCACAAGCACGCCCTCGCGGTCGCCGAAGATCAGGTCGCCGGGCGTTACCAGGATGCCTTCGATCTCGATTGGGCAGCCATAGTCGATCACCTTGCCTCGCGGGCCCTGGTCTTGGGCATAGATGCCGCGCGAGAAGACCGAAAAGCCGAGCTTTTCGATTTCCCAGGAGTCGCGGATATAGCCGTTGAGGACGGCGCCGGCAGCCTTCAGCTTCTGGGCCCTGGTGGACATCAGCCCGCCCCACAGCGCGTAGCGGAAGGAGGAGCCGCTGGCGATGTAGACATCGTTCTCCGTCAGGCTGTCCAGCGCTTCCATCATGAGGCCGAACGGTTTGTTCGCGAGCGGACCGTGCGCATCCGGCGAACCGCCGGAAAACACGTCCGCCTCCAGCACCGGCATCGCGCGGCCGATGACTTTCATCTCCGGCTGCAACGGCACGATCCCGGCCGGCAGGAACTGCCGGCGGTGGCCCATTACATCGAGCACGTCGCCGACGACGGCCGTGAAGAGTTCCTTGCGGATGACTTCGAAGATCGCCTTGTCAGTATCGGTCGTCATCTGTTTTCTCCCTCGAAAAACTATGGTGTCAGAAGCCGTGCAGCGCGCCGCCGTCGACCACCAGTATATGGCCGGTCACATAGGCTGAGGCGCGTGAGGCGAGATAGGTCATGGCCCAGCCGATATCGGCGCCCTCGCCGAAACGACCCATGGGAATGCGGCTGTTGATCTTGCGCGCCCTTTCCGGATCGGCTGCGGTGGCCTGGCGTAGAAGCGCGGTGTCGATCCAGCCTGGTGCCACACCGTTGACGCGTATCCCGCTGGGCGCAAGTTCGGTCGCGAGCGCCCTCACCATGCCGACATAGGCGGCTTTCGCCGCCGAATAGCCGATCACGTTGGGAATGCCGAGGAAAGAGCTCATCGAGGCGGTGAAAAGAATGCTGCCCCTTGCTTCCGTCACCTGCGGCAGGAAGGCGCGCGAGAGGGCGAAGGCGCCGCCGACATGGACGTTCAGCACCGAATTGAAAGCCTCGACGCTCATCTCGCCGAGCGGCTTCTTGACCGTGTTGCCGGCATTGTTGACGAGGATCGAGACGCGTCCGGATTTTTTTGCCACCTCGCTGGCGAAACCCGTGGCACCGGCAGTGTCGGTCACGTCGAAGACATGGCTCGTGGCGGAAGGCCCCAGCGTCTCGCAGGCGGCAGCGAGCTTCGCGGCGTTGGTGCCGACGATCGTCACCTTGGCGCCGGCTTCGACGAAACAGGTGGCGATCGCAAGGCCGAGACCGCTTCCGCCGCCGGTCACCAGCGCATGCTGCCCCTCCAGCCCGAAGATATCCTTGATGCTCATGCGTCTTCCTTCGCTTCGATCCGGACGACGATCTTGGTGAAGCCTCCGGGGCTCTTGTCCCAGGCTTGCATGGCCGCACCGGCTTCCTCGATTGGCACGACGCGTGAGACGATGCGGTCGCCGGCGTCCCGATGTTGCTTCAGATAGCCGATAACATCGTGGAAATCGGCGATCTCGGAGCCGCGCGACCCGCGGATATCCATCTCCTTGAGCAGGAAGAACTTGGTGTCGTAAGCGATCTTGTTCTTGGCGTAGCCGACATAGACGACCCGGCCGCAGGACGCCACGAGATCGATCGCCTGCCGAAAGGTCGCATCCGCGCCGACCGCCTCGATGACGACCTGCGGACCGTCCCCGTCGGTCAGTTCCAGGACATGTGCCAGGACATCTTCGCGCGACGCATCGATGATGTCAGTGGCGCCGAGCGCCCTGGCAACGGCGAGTTTGTCGGCGCTAAGGTCCACTGCGATCACGCGTGAGCCCCGCCTGACAGCGCCGAGCAAGGCGCCGAGCCCGATGACGCCGCAGCCAAGGATGACGACGGTTTCTCCAGCCGAAAGCTCGGAGCGGCGGACCGCATGGAAGCCGACGGCAAGCGGCTCGATCAGCGCGAGGTCCCGCTGGCGCATGCCCTCGACCGGAATGATCTTGCCCGCGGGAACGACGATGATCGAGGCCATCGCGCCCTCGCGCTGGACGCCCATCGTCCGGTTGTCCTTGCAGGCGTTCGGCCTGCCAAGGCGGCAGGCATGGCACCTGCCGCAATTGAAATAGGGAAGAATAGTCACGGACTGGCCGACCGCAAGCGCGCTGACGCCGTCGCCGAGCGCCGAGATGGTGCCGGAGATTTCATGGCCCAGGACGCGCGGGTAGGAGATCAGCGGATTGAGGCCGCGAAACGACGTCAGGTCGGAACCGCAATACCCCACATACTCCATCCGCACCGCGACTTCGCCCGGGCCCGGTTTTGGTTCGGGCAATTCGACCAGCGAGATCTTGCCGGGTTCCTCGAGGCAGACAGCTTTCATCATGGCGCTCAGGCCTCACAGATCGTGCTGTTGTCGATGGCATCCCAGTCGATCTCGACCCCGAGGCCGGGGGCTGACGGCGGCGCGGCGTAGCCGTCCTTGATCGGCAGCGGCTGCTTGAGGCCGAAGGCGAAGTTCTCCATTGGATAGAGCACTTCGAAGAAGTCGCAGTTCTTGATCGCCGCGGCGCAATGCAGGTTGACGATCTCCATCGGGTGGAAGATGGCGGTATGGATCTCGCAATTGACGCCGAAGGCTTCGGCGAGGCGGGCCGTCTTCATGACGCCCGTGACGCCGCCCGTCCAGGAAACGTCTGCCCGGACGCGATCGACGACACGCGTCGAGATGCATTCGGCGATGCTGTAAGGGTGCTTCGCAAGGACTTCTGTCCCGACGAGCGGGATTTCGAGGGTGCGGGCGAGCTCCCGCAGCGAATGCACGTCCTCGTCGTATAAAGGCTCTTCCAGCCAGTAGAAGTCGAGCCTTTCCAGCTCGCGGCCGAAGCGGATCGACTGCTCGAGATTGAACATCGAGACCGGGTCCGACATCAGCGTGAAATCCGGCCCGACGGCGGCGCGGACCTGGCGATGGACGTCGATGTCGTAGTCGAGGTCGAGTCCCGGTGTATGGAGCTTGTAGGCCCGCAACCCTTCGGCTTTGGCGCGCAGCGCCTCTTTCACATAGTCCTGCGGCCCCGACAGGATCATCGAGCTGCCATAGACCGGCACGCGTTCGCGGAAGGCGCCGAGATATTTGTAGAGAGGCTGCCCGGCGGCGGTGGCCGACAGCAGCCAGAGGCAGGTGTCGAATGGTCCGTAGGCATAGATCGGCAAGTGGCCCCACCAGCGGTCGGCCACCCGGAAATCGTGCCATGCCTTTTCCCGGTCGAGCGGGTCACGGCCGATGAAGAACGGACGCAGCGTGTCGGCAATCAGCCTGCCGGCGCCCGCCGCCGAACGACCGGCGAACCCGAAGGCGGTTGCCTCGAGCCCGGTATCCGTCGCCATGGTGACGGTGAGAAATTCGAACTTCGCGAAATCCCCGGTTCGAAACGCGCTGGCGGCAAAATCGCCTGGTTTGCGCTGGCAGCAGCGCACCTTCACATCCGTGATTTTCATGGAAAAACCTTCGATAAACCGATCGCAGCGGCATGTGTGGATCCGGGGGAGTCCCGGATCCAGTCATTCTCAGAAGCGGGGCAGGTCGACTTGGACACCCATCCATTTTTTCTGCAGGGCCTGCAGCTCACCTGTAGACTGGAGCATGAAGAGCTCCGTGTTCAGCCAGTGCAGGAAGTCCGGGTCGTTGCGGCGCAGGCCTATGCCCATCGGCGCCTGCGCCACGACGAACTGCTTCTTGAGGTTGGGATCGTGCTCCTCGACGGCGCGGGCAGCGCGCCGCTGGTCACGATGCCTTCGACTTGGCCTGCGAACAGCGCCTGGGATGTCGACGCGTCATCGTCATAGCGCTGGATCTGTGCGCCTTCGACGGCCTTTTTGGTCATGACGATGTCGTTCGTGCTGGCCCGCGTCACGCCGATCTTCCTGCCGGCCAGATCCTCGATCTTGGTGATCGGCTGGTCGGCGGGACCGACATAGACCTGCTGGTCGACATAGTACGTGTTGGTGAACGCGATGGCCTTGGCGCGCTCGGCGGTGATCGAGAACGAATAGATCACGATGTCGAGCTTGCCCGAAGTCAGGTTCGGGATGCGGTTGGCTGCCGTCGTGTCGACGATGTTGACCTTGACGCCGAGATCGCGGGCGATTGCCTTTGCTACGGACACGTCATAGCCGGCGGGCTGCATGCTGCTGTCCATCAGGCCATAAGGCGGCGTTCCAAGGCCCACGCCGACATTGATGGTGCCGCGCTGTACGATGGCGTCCAGCGTGCTCTCGGCCTTCGCGGGCAATATCATCGCCAGCATGGCGGCGAGCCCGACAGCAAGTCTCTTCAATAGCATGATACTTTCCTCCCTGGTGTGATGAACCGGATCTTCAGTTGGCTGCCTGGTGCAGGCGGCACTCCAGGCGGCGGCTGGCATGGGACAGTATGGAGCAGATGCCGAAGTAGATGGCCGCGACCGTCAGATAGACGGGCAGCGGCTGGAACGTGGCGCTGGAGACGATCTGTCCTGCTCTCGTCAGTTCGATGAAGCCGACGACCGAAGCAAGCGCGGTGTTCTTGACGACCTGAACGGAGAAGCCGACCGTCGGAGGAATGGCGACGCGAAGCGCCTGCGGGATGATGACGTCGGTCATCGTGTGCCGCCAGCCAAGCGCCAGCACGAACGACGCTTCCCATTGCCCCTTGTTGATCGACTGGATCGACCCGCGCCAGATCTCGCCGAGGAACGCGCTGCTGTAGAGCGTAAATCCAAGGCCGGCCGCGTAGATCGCCGGAAGGTCATAGCCGAGATTGGCGACGCCGAAATAGGCGATGAAGAGAATGACGAGCAGGGGCGTTCCCTGGATGACATAGATGTAGGCCTGTGCGATCCAGCGCAGCCAGGCGAAACGGGAGAGGCGCATGAGGGCGATAATCGATCCGCCGATGGCGCCGCCTGCAAGCGCAATTCCCGAGAGGGCGACCGTCCACGTCCCACATTGCAGCAGAAACCCGACATGATGGAGGTTGAATGTCTGGAACATCGTCATCGCCCTGCAAAGCGGAAGGAGAAGAGGGCGCGGTCAATCAGCGCGAAGACGCCTTTGAATGCAGCCGTCAGGACAAGGTAGATGGCCGCGACCACGAGATAGGCTTCCAGGCTTCTGAAGGTCAGGCCCTGCACGTCATTGGCGACGCCGGTCAGTTCCGGGACGGAGATGACGGAAACGACGCTGGAGGCCAGCATGATCAGGATGAACTGGCTGGTCAGTGCCGGGAAGATCGCTGAAATCGCCGGCAGCAGAACGACATAGCGGAAGGTGAGATACGGTGACATGCCAAGCGTGTGCGCCGCCTCCCGCTGTCCCTTGCCGATCGTCTGGATACCGGCACGGACGATCTCGGTGATATAGGCGCCCGCGTAGAGCGTCAGGGAGAGGATGGCCGCCGTCACTTCGGAAATGCGGATGCCGACCGAGGGCAGGCCGAAATAGACGATATAGATCTGCACCAGAAACGGCGTGTTGCGGATGATCTCCACATAGGCGGCCGCGATTGAGGAGAGGACTTTCGAGCTCGAAAGTCTCATCAGGGCGCCGACGATGCCGACGCACATGCCCAGAACCAGCGCGGCGGCCGACAGGCCGACGGTCAGCATGGCGGCGTGCACGAACAGGTCGCCGCGCGCGAATGTCCCGGAAAAATCTAGGTACTCCACACTCGTCCCCGGTCTTTAAACAAGGTTCGGTTCGATCGCTCGCGCAAGGACTTTCACCTGGCGCAAGGTGTTCTGCCGGCTTCTCTCGAGGTGTCGCTGCAGCGCCGCGAGGATCTGGCTCTTCTTGCCGGCGATGATGGCATCGAGAATATTTTGGTGCTCCTCGACCGAGCGGCTGTAATCGCCTGGAATCGAGACGAAGACCGTATGCGTCTGGCCGACAATGCGGGAATGGGCCTCGGAGATCATCGGGATCCCCGCGGCGCCGACGAGCGAACTGTGGAAGGCCCGGTCATGGAAGAGCGCCTTCGCCAGATCGTCGAGCGACGATCCCTTGGCGAAGCGCCTGTGGTTTTCCAGGCTGTCTTGGAGCTTCGCCCGCAGCGCCTCATCGAGCCGTTCTGCGTCGAAGGCTGCTTCCACGGCCCCTTTCTCGAGCAGTGTCCTGGCCGCGTATAATTCCTCGACCGCTTCCTCGTTGAAGCTGCGGACCACCATGCCGCGCCGGGAGGAATTGACGAGAAGCCCGTCCGCCTCCAGCCGCAGGCAGGCTTCCTTGATAGGCGTGGGACTGATGCCCAGTTCCGCCGCCAATTCGTTTGGCAACAGGCGCTGCCCGCCTGCCAGTCTGCCGCCGACGATCCGCGACCGCAGCTCCTGATAGGCCTGCTCGGCCAATGTTGTCTTGATCATGCTCATGGCCCAAGCATCGATCAGGTTCCGGTTCGGCGCAACAGAAAAATTAAAAATGGAAAATTTTTTATTTTCCGATTTCGATCTTTCGGGTTACAAGCCAACTTCGCAACAAGGAGGAGTTCATGGACGCCAACGGCAGCGCCTTTGTGAAACTGCGCGATGCAGTGAAGATGTTCGGCGGGTTTCAGGCGCTCGATCACGTCAGCCTTGATGTGGCGAAGGGCGAAAAGATTGTCGTCTGCGGGCCGTCGGGCTCAGGCAAGTCGACCTTGATCCGCTGCATCAACGGCTTGGAAGACCTGCAGCAAGGCTCGGTGGAAATCGACGGCAAACCGCTGGTCGAGAAGTCCCACGGACGTATGGTTCCGCGCCGGGACATCGGCATGGTGTTCCAGCAGTTCAACCTCTTCCCGCATCTCAAGGTAATCGAGAATTGTACGCTGGCGCCGGTCCGCGTGCTCGGAAAATCCCGCAAGGACGCTTCAGAGAGAGCGCTGGAGATGTTGCAAAAGGTTCGGATCGCAGATCAGGCGGACAAGTATCCGTCCCAGCTTTCCGGCGGCCAGCAGCAGCGCGTCGCGATCGCCCGCGCGCTCTGCATGCAGCCCAAGATCATGCTCTTCGATGAACCGACCTCGGCTCTCGATCCGGAAATGGTCAAGGAAGTGCTCGACACCATGGTCTCGCTGGCCTCCGAAGGCATGACGATGATCTGTGTGACGCACGAAATGGGCTTCGCCAGCCAGGTGGCCGACCGGGTCGTCTTCATGGACAAGGGCCGGATACTCGAGGAGGCCACGCCGAAGGAGTTCTTCGCAGCCCCGAAGCATCAGCGTGCACGCGAATTCCTCTCGCAGCTCCTTCATTGACAAATTCATATCCGCCAAGGGTCATAGATGAAAATCGCCTCCGTCCGCCCGTTCATTCTCCATCTTCCACTCACCTCGGACTCCATTTCGGACTCGACCCACAGCATCACCCATTGGGGTGTCGTGGGTACGAAGATCGTCACCACGGATGGGCTGGAAGGTTATGGCTTCACCGGCACGCATGCCCATCTGGCCGCCGACCGGCTGATAACGTCCTGCATCGGTGAGTGTTACGCGCCGCTTCTGGTAGGCGAAGACGCCTCGGATCATCAGCGTCTATGGACCAGGCTTGCGCGCCATCCTTCGCTTCAATGGGTCGGTCGGGCCGGCATCACGCATCTGGCGCTGGCTGCAATCGATATCGCGCTGTGGGATCTGAAGGCGAAACGGGCGGGCCTGCCGCTGTGGAGTTATCTCGGCGGCGCGCGCACCGATGCCCTGGAGGCTTACAATACCGATATCGGCTGGATTTCGTTCGACCTGGACACGTTGCTGCGCGGCTCCGCGAAAGCCGTCGAGGAGGATGGATTCACACGCATCAAGATCAAGGTCGGCCATGACGACCCAAATGTCGACGTCGAGCGCCTGGCGGCTGTGCGCAAACGTGTCGGATCAAGGATCCGGATCGCAATCGACGGCAACGGCAAGTGGGATCTTCCGACCTGCCAGCGGTTCTGCGCGCTGGCGCGCGACCTCGATATCTACTGGTTCGAGGAGCCGCTCTGGTATGACGATGTCGCCAGCCACGCGACGCTCGCGCGCAATACATCGATCCCGATCGCGCTCGGCGAGCAGCTCTACACCATCGACGCGTTCCGCTCCTTCGTCGATGCAGGAGCCGTCGCCTACGTCCAGCCGGACGTCACGCGGCTCGGAGGAATAACCGAATACATCCAGGTCGCGGACCTGGCACTGGCGCATCGGCTTCCCGTCGTTCCGCATGCAGGGGAGATGAGCCAGGTGCATGTGCATCTGAGCTACTGCCATCCTGCATCGACGATCCTCGAATACATCCCGTGGATCAAGGATCACTTCGAGGAGCCGATCCGCGTCGAAGGCGGCATCTACAAACGGCCCGAACGGGCCGGTGCGAGCACGACCGTCCTGGCCGAAAGCTTTGCCCGCTACGGCAAAAGCCTGGGCTAGGGCATTCCAGGAAAAGCGCCCGCGGCATCGGGGCGGCGCTATTCCTTCACCGCGCCGGTCATCGAGGAGACATAGTGCTCGACGAAGAACGAATAAAGCACGACGACCGGCAGGGATCCGATCAGCGCGCCCGCCATCAGGGCACCCCACTCATAGACGTCGGAGCGGACGAGTTCGGTGAGCACCCCGACCGGCACGGTCTTGTTTTCGGACGACTGGATGAACGTCAAGGCATAGATGAACTCGTTCCATGACAGGGTGAATGCGAATATGCCCGCCGAGATCAGGCCTGGCACCGACAGGGGCAGCACGATCTTGCTCAGGATCTGCCAGCGGCTTGCCCCGTCTATGAGCGCACATTCTTCCAGTTCGAACGGGATGGAGCGGAAGTAACCCATCAGCAGCCAGGTGCAGAAGGGGATCAGGAAGGTCGGGTAGGTGAGGATGAGCGCGAAGGGTGTGTCGTAAAGCCCGAGGTTGAACACCATCACCGACAAGGGGATGAACAGTATCGAGGGCGGCACGAGATAGGCGAGGAACACCGCGAGGCCGACCTGCCGTGCCCCGGAGAACCGCAGCCGCTCGATCGCATAGGCCGCGAAAACCGACGCCACCAGCGACAGGAAAGTGGCGGCGGTCGAAATGATGATCGTGTTGAGCAGCCAGCCCGGATAGGACGTCTCGAAGAGAAGATAGCGGATGTGCTCCAATGTCGGATGCACGACCCAGAGCGGGTTGAAATTGGCATAGTCGGTCATTTCGACATTGGGCTTAACCGCTGTGATGGTCATCCAGTAGAACGGGAATAAGAGCACGATGACGAACACGAGCAGGGGGAGATAGACCGTCACCACACGGCGCGGCACGCTCTGCAAATAGCCCATGCCGCCTTCGTCAAGCTGCGGCTGTTTTGTCTTCCTGGTCGCAGCCATGTCAGTCTCCGCCCCCCTGCTGCCATTTGCGGCGCTGCAAGCCGAAATAACTGAACAGGATCGCGGCAAGGAGGAATGGGATCATGGCGACCGCGATCGCGGCGCCCTCGCCGAGCTGGCCGCCCGAAATGCCGCGCTGGAACGACAGCGTCGCCATCAGATGGGTGGCATTTACCGGTCCGCCGCGGGTCAGCACATAGATCAGCTGGAAATCCGTGAAGGTGAACAGCACCGAGAACGTCATCGTGATCGCGATGATGGGGGTGAGCAGCGGCAGCGTCACATGGCGAAACAATTGCCAGCGGCTGGCGCCGTCGAGCGTGGCGGCCTCGTAAAGCGATTGGGGGATTGTCTGCAAGCCGGCAAGCAGCGTGATGGCCACGAAAGGGATGCCGCGCCAGACATTGGCCGCGATCACCGAAGCACGTGCGTTCTCCGGATCGCCGAGGAAATTGATGCGATGGTCGATCAGGCCCATCTGCTGGAGTGCCCAGGACAGGATCGAGAACTGCGAATCGTAAATCCACCAGAAGGCGATGGCCGACAGCACCGTCGGCACCACCCACGGCAACAGGACAATCGCGCGGAAGAACGATTTGAAGGGAAGATTCTGATTGAGGATGAGCGCCAGCCAGAGGCCAAGCGCGAATTTCAGGATCGAGGCGCTGACGGTGTAGAGCAGGGTATTGAAGACGGAGAGCCAGAAAACGGCGTCGCTCCACAGATATTCATAGTTCTCGATGCCGATGAAGATGCCGGGACGGCCGATGCGGGCATCGGTGAAGCCGAGCCAGACGCCGAGCCCAAGCGGATAGGTCAGGAAGACAAGCAGCAATGCCGCCGCCGGCAGCATGAAGCCGAAGCCAAGCGCGTTCCTGCTCTCGGCCAGGCGCGACAGCATCGAGGAACGCGGCTGAGCGGCGACGAACGGCACGGCCATGGGGCGGGCTCCCTGCAAGGTTCTCGTTGATCGGCCTGGCGGCCGCCCTGCGCTTCCGGAGGGTCGGATAGCGCGGGGCAGAGCCGCCAGGCTCAGCTGGCATGGATCAAACGCGATAATACCGGTTTGCGCGCTTTTCCGCCTCTTCCATTGCCTCCTGGGGCGTGGCCTGCCCCGTGACGGCCTTGGCGAACATGTCGACCAGGACATAGTCGGCCATGGTCGCCGCCGAGGCATAGCCGAGCGGCCCGGCATAGCCGTTGGGCCGCAGCGTCGCCGAAGCCTTGGCGTAAGCGGCATTGTTCGGATCGGCTGTCCACACCGGATTGTTGTCGAACGCCTTGAGCGTCTGGCAGCAGTAGCCCGCCGAGGAGGTGATCCAGTCCGGCATTTGCGGGTCCTCGAACATGAATTGCAGATAGGCTTTGGCCGCGTTGGGGTAGGGCGTGTAGTCGAAGATGACGGCTGTGGTCACCTGGAATAGTTCGACGGATTTGCCGACAGGACCGATCGGCAGGTTGGTGGTGCGTATGTCTTTGGCCATTTCCGCCAGCTTCGGATCATTGTCCTTGTTGATCTTGGCCGTGTTGTAGGCGGAAATGCCATTGGCGATCACACTGAGTTCGCCGGCCAGGAAGGCGCGATTGTTGTTGACGTCGAGCCAGCTTTCGGTGCCTGGAATAAAAGTCTTGTAGAGTTCCTGCGCGTATTCGATCGCCTTGAGGGTCTCGGGGCTGTTGATCGTCACCTTGCCGCTCTCGTCGACCATCTGGCCGCCATGGCTCCACAGCAGCCAGTGCGCGTAGTTGTTGCCGTCGCCGACACCATGGCCGTGCGTGAAGCCGGCCGGATGCCCCTTCGCCTGCAGGGCCTTGCAAAGTTCGAGGAAGCCTTTCGTGTCCTTGGGGAACTCCGAAAAGCCGGCCTCTTTCACCCAGCTTTCCCGATAGACGATGGCATTTCCGATGGTGGCGAGCGGCAGGCCGATGAATTTGCCTTCCCGGGTCGCATATTGCTTTGGTCCGTCGTGCCAGCCGCCATATTTCGAGCCCAGATACTCGCCCAGTTCCGTCACGTCGTGCAGCTTGTCGGGATACTGATGCGGGTCGTCGAACCAGACGAACATCAGATCCGGACCTGAACCGACATTGGCGGCGACCGCTGCCTTGGGGCGAATGTCTTCCCAGCTTTCCTTGTCGACACGTACCTCCACGCCCGTCGCTTCGGTGAACCGCTTGGTGTTTTTCAGCCACTGGTCCTCGTCGCCCTGCACGAAAGGCGACCAGCGCAGCAGCCTGAGCTTCGCACCGTCCTCCGGCTTGTACTTCAGCCCCTCCTGGGCGAATGCCGGGGAGCCGGCGAAGCGGCTTCCCAAAACGCCGGCAGCAGCGCCGGCCGTCGTGCGGATCACGTCACGTCTGGTGAATTTCATGCTCGTTCCTCCTGTTTGTTTCTCTTGCCCTTTGGTCTCTACAGCTTGCTGCGCGTTTGAAGCCGCTGCCCGGTTTCGCCGTGGAAGAGATGAATGAGCCCGGGTTCGGCGGTGAGCCGGATGGTTTCGCCCGGCGTGAAGGAATGACGTTCCCGAAAGTTGGCCACGATCTCTTCACCGCCGGCTGTCCGGCCGATGAGCTGTACCTCCGACCCGGTCGGCTCGATCACCGCGATGGTGACCGCAATGCCCTGATCGGACAGCCGCAAATGCTCGGGCCGTATGCCCAGCACCACCGGCTCGCCGCCTTTGACGGACGATGCTGCGTCCAACGGCACGGAAATTCCGCCCGCGCCCCGAAAGGACGGCGACCCGTTCGTCGCGATTTCGCCCCGCAGCAAATTCATGGCGGGCGAGCCGATGAAACTGGCGACGAAGAGATTGTCCGGCCTGTCGTAGAGTTCCAGCGGCGGCCCGATCTGCTCGACGATGCCGTCATGCATGACCACGATCTTGTCCGCCATGGTCATGGCTTCGATCTGGTCGTGGGTAACATAGACCGTCGTGGTTTTCAGGCGCTGGTGCAGTTCCTTGATCTCGGCGCGCATCTGCACCCTGAGCTTGGCGTCAAGATTGGACAGCGGTTCGTCGAACAGGAAAACCGCCGGATCGCGCACGATCGCCCGCCCCATGGCAACCCGCTGGCGCTGTCCGCCGGAAAGCTGGCGGGGATAGCGCGCCAACAGCGGCACCAGCCCCAGAATTTCCGCAGCGCGCTGAACGCCGGCGCCGCTCTCAGCCTTCGAAACGCCCTTGAGCATGAGCGAGAATGCCATGTTCTCGGCGACGGTCATATGCGGGTAGAGCGCATAGTTCTGGAAGACCATAGCGACGTCGCGTTCCTTCGGCGCAACGTTGTTGACGACACGTTCGCCAATCGCAATCTCGCCCCGCGAAATCTTTTCCAGGCCCGCGATCATCCTGAGCAGGGTTGATTTCCCGCAACCCGACGGCCCGACCAGCGTGACGAATTCGCCATCGTCGATGTTCACGCTGACGCCGTGCAGAACCTCGACGGTCCCGAATGATTTGTGAACCTCGCTAATCGCGACAGACGCCATCGATCCTCCTCCCGAACGATTCCCGCGACGTCTCTTCGAAGGAACCGCTGACCTCTCCCGGCGACGGCCCTCCAACCTTCATGTGGTCACGCGATACGGAGACGGTAGCGCTACCAAACCTGCCTGTAAAGCAGGCGCTGCGATAAACATCCAGGCTGCATTCCCGGTTGCTCACTGGACTGCCCACCACATGGCTGGAGACAGCAGGGAGATCGGCCACGGGATGAATATCAACCACTTGCACCGTCCGCCGGCCTGGGCAACCGCGCATGGAATTCGCCGACGATGCCGCGCCGGAAGACGAGCACGCAGACCATGAATATCAGGCCGGTGGCGATGGTCACCGGAAAGCCTGAGGTGGCGAGCGTGTTTTCAAGGCCGACGACGAAGCCGGCGCCGACGACCGGCCCGACCATGGTGCCGATGCCGCCAAGCAGCGACATCAGGATCACCTCGCCCGACATCTGCCATGTCACGTCGGTGAGCGTCGCGAATTGGAACACGATTGCCTTGACCGCACCGGCAAGCCCCGCAAGTGCGGCCGACATGACGAAAGCGGCGAGCTTATACCTGGCGACAGAATAGCCGAGCGAGATGGCGCGGTTCTCGTTCTCGCGGATCGAGCGCAGGATCATGCCGAACGGCGAGTTGATGATCCGCCAAATGGCGAAGACGCCGATCAGGAAGATGGCCAGCACGACATAGTACATGTTGACCGTGGCGTTCAAATCGATGATGCCGAAGAGGTTGCCGCGCGGAACGCCCTGGATGCCGTCCTCGCCTTGCGTGAACGGTGCCTGCACGCAGAAGAAGAAGAACATCTGCGCCAGCGCCAGCGTGATCATGGCGAAATAGATGCCTTGCCGGCGGATAGCGAAGAAGCCCATGACCAGCCCGAGCAGGGCCGCGCCGGCGGTACCCAGCAGAATGCCTGCCTCTGGCGGCCAGCCCCATACCTTGACGGCATGCGCGCAGAAATAGGCGGCGCCACCGAAGAAGGTCGCGTGGCCGAAGGACAACAGGCCGGTGTAGCCGAGCAACAGGTTGAAGGCGCAGGCAAACAGCGCAAAGCACAGCATCTTCATAAGGAAGAACGGGTAGACGAAGAACGGCGCGGCGATGAGCGCCAATACCGCCAGCGCCACCAGCGCGCGTTCCAGCCGCACGGAGGCCGCGGCGCGCTTTTCGTGAAGCGTCAACTCGCTCATCTCAGGCGTCCCTTCCGAACAGGCCGGCCGGCCGCAGTAGAAGCACGATCGCCATGATGACGAAGACGACAAGGTTCGACGCCTCGGGATAGAACACCTTGGTTAGGCCCTCGGCGAGGCCGAGCATGTAGCCGGTGACGATGGCACCCAGGATCGAGCCCATGCCGCCGACCACGACGACGGCGAAGACGACGATGATCAGATCCGACCCCATCAGCGGACTGACCTGGTAGACGGGAGCCGCCAGGATCCCGGCAAGACCGGCAAGTGCCGCACCCAGTCCATAGGTGAGTGTCAAAAGCAGTGGCACGTTGACGCCGAAAGCCTGGACCAGTTCTGGATTTTCGGTCGCGGCGCGCAGATAGGAGCCAAGCCTGGTCTTCTCGATCAAAAGCCATGTGCCCAGGCAGACGAGAAGCGATGCCAGCACCACCCAGCCGCGATAGTTGGGCAGGAACATGAAGCCGAGATTGGTGCCGCCCGCAAGTAGCGCCGGCACCGCATAGGGATTTCCCGAGACGCCGTAATAATAACGGAAGACGCCCTCGATGACCAAGGCCAGGCCGAAAGTGAAGAGCAGGCCGTAGAGAGGGTCGAGCTGGTAGAGCCGCGAGAGCGCTGCACGCTCGACCGCAATGCCGAACAGCCCGACGGCGAGCGGCACCAGGATCAGCGCCGGCCAATAGCCGATGCCGAGATGGACAAGCAGCAGATAACCGATGAAGGCGCCCAGCATGTAGAGCGCGCCGTGGGCGAAATTGATGATGCGCAGCAGGCCGAAGATGACGGCGAGGCCAAGGCTCAGCATCGCATAGAAGGAACCGTTGATCAGCCCGACCAGCAGCTGCCCGAGAAAGGCCTGGATGGGGATGCCGAAGATCATCGTCATGGCGCGATCATACTCCGAGCACCTCGTGAAGTTGAGCGTCGTGGGCGGCCAGTTCGCCGACCGGAAACCCGCTCAGCACCTTGCCGTGCTCCATCAGGTAGAAGCGGTCGGCAATGCGGGCGGCGAAACGGAAATTCTGCTCCACGAGCAGGATCGTCATGCCGCGCTTTTTCAACGTCGCAAGCAATTCGCCGATGCGCTGGACGATGACCGGCGCCAGGCCTTCGGTCGGCTCGTCGAGGAGCAGCATCCGGACACCCGTCCTCAGGATGCGGGCGATCGCCAGCATCTGCTGCTCGCCGCCGGATAGCCTGGTGCCCGGGCTGTTGCGGCGCTCCTTCAGGTTGGGAAAGAGCTCGAAGATCTCCTCGACGCTCATGCCGCCCTTGGCCACCACCGGCGGCAGGATCAGGTTCTCGTCGACTGTCAGCGTGGCGAAAATGCCGCGCTCCTCGGGAACGAAACCGATGCCTTGGTGGGCGACACGGTGCAAGGGCAGGCCGATCAAGTCGTTGCCGTTGAAGACGACACTGCCGGTGCGCTTGCGGATCAGCCCCATGATGGCGCGCAGCGTCGTGGTCTTGCCGACGCCGTTGCGGCCAAGCAGCGTCACGGTTTCGCCGCGGAACACATCGAGGTCGACGCCGTGCAGCGCGTGGCCCTCGCCGTACCAGGCATGGAGATCGCGCACGGCAAGCAGCGGCTCACTCATGCTCGGTTCCCATATAGGCTATCCGGACGCGTTCATCCTGGCTGACCGTCGGATAGTCGCCCGCGGCGAGCACCTTGCCGCGCTGCATCACGGTGATCCAGTCGCAAAGATCGGCAACGACGGTCAGATTGTGCTCCACCATGAGCACGGCCCGATCGCGGGCCAAGGCGCGGATGATCCCGGAGATCATGCTGACATCCTCGTGCCCCATGCCGGCCATCGGCTCGTCGAGCAGCAGCACCTTTGGATCGAGCGCCAGCGTGGTGGCGATCTCGAGCACGCGCTTGCGGCCATAGGAGAGATCGCCGGCGAGCCGGTGCGCCGCGTCGTCGAGGCCGACCGTGCCGAGAAGCTCGCGCGCCCGCGGCGTCAGTTGGTCGAGCGCCGAAAGCGGGCGCCAGAACTGGAAACCCAGCCCGCCTGGCCGCTGCAGCGCGACGCGCACATTGTCGAGCACGCTCAGATGCGGAAAGATCGCCGATATCTGGAACGAGCGCACGAGGCCCATCCGCGCCACCTTGGCCGGCGGTGTCCGGGTTATGTCGGTGCCGAGCAGTTCAATCGTGCCGCTGGTCGGCTGCAGGAACTTGGTCAAAAGATTGAAGATCGTGGTCTTGCCGGCGCCGTTGGGTCCGATCAAGGCGTGAATCCTGCCGTGATGAACGTCGAGATCGACATCCTTCACCGCAACGAACCCGGCGAAATCGCGCCTGAGGCCGCGGGCGGAAAGCACCACCCGCGGCACGGCTCCATCGCCGTCAGGCCTGACGGCCGCGGCGGTTGCCGTCGTCACTTGCTGACGAGCGGGCAGCCGCTATCCGTGGCCTTCATGAAGGCCTGGTCGCCCGGAATGGTTGCAAGATAGGTGTAGTAGTCCCAATCCTTCTTGCTCTCCTCGGGCTTCTTGACCTGATAGAGGTACATGTCGTGCACCATGGAGCCGTCGGCCTGCACCTTGCCGTTGGCGGTAAAGACGTCATTGACCGGCATCGAATGCAATTCCTTGGCCACCGCTTCGGTTTCGTCGGTGCCGGCCTTGTCGATGGCCTTGAGATACTGCGACACCGCCGAATACGTCCCGGCCTGGATCATGTTCGGCATCCTGCCGGTGCGTTTGAAGAAGCGGTTGGCGAACTCGCGGCTCTTGTCGTCGCGATCCCAGTAATAGCCTTCGGTCAGCACGACGCCCTGGGCCGCCTGCAAGCCAAGGCCATGCACTTCGGCCAGCGTGAACAGAAGTGCCGCGAGCCGCTGGCCGCCGGCGACGATGCCGAATTCGGCCGCCTGCTTGATCGAGTTGGAAGTGTCGAGACCGGCATTGGCAAGGCCGACGATCTTGGCGCCGGAGGATTGCGCCTGCAGCAGGAAGGATGAGTAGTCGGTCGAGCCGAGCGGATAGCGCACTTCACCAAGCACCTTGCCGCCGCGATCCTTGACGAGCTTGGCGGTCTGCTCCTCGAGCGAATAGCCGAAGGCGTAGTCGACGGTGATGAAATACCAGCTGTCGCCGCCTTGCTGCACCAGGGCACCGCCTGTGCCGACGGCCTGGGAATGGGTGTCGTAGGCCCAATGGAAACCATAGGGCGAGCACTGCTTGCCGGTCAGGTCGGTCGCAGCCGCGCCGGTGACGATGTCGATCTTCTTCTTTTCCTTGGAAAGTCCCTGCACGGCGAGCGCCACCGAGGAGGTGGTCAGTTCCATTATGGCATCGACCTGCTCGGTGTCGTACCACTGGCGCGCGATGTTGGAGGCGATGTCCGGCTTGTTCTGGTGGTCGGCACTGATGACCTCGATAGGCGCATTCTGGACCTTGCCGCCGAAATCCTCGACAGCCATCTTGGCCGCCTCGACGGACCATTTGCCGCCGAAATCGGCATAGACACCCGACTGGTCGTTGAGGATGCCGATCTTGACCTTGCCGTCGGAAATTTCGGCTGCCGCCGCTGGCATCGCGGTACCCACAAGCAGCGCGGCTGAGATGAGATAGGATGCTTTCACTGGTATTTCCTCCCTTGTGGCCACTGTCGAAAACGCCCATTGCGGCCCTGTGACGGCTTCGAGTGCACCGTCTGGTCCCGCGTGAAGAATACGTCCTGTGCTCGCCACAGTTCCAAAGTGCCAGGACACATGGTCACAAGCGCACATTCGGAATGCACAGAGATTCGTAACATCGACATGGAACGTCGAGAACCACTATTTTCGTATCAGGCGCACCGGTAGCGGTGTGCGCTAGGACTTGTCGCGCGCTATCAGCACGATCTTTGCCGGATCGAAATCGACCGCGACGACGCTGCCTTCCGGCAGGGCGGGTGTGACGACCGGCGACGTCGCAAACAGCTCGACCGCCGGATCGTTTATCGCGACGCGGTATTCCATGTGGTCGCCGAGATAAGAACTCTTGACCACGCGCCCTCTCATCCCGCCGGCTGCCGGCTGGCCGGCGACGAGGCGCACGGCATTCGGCCGGACGGCCAGCACCGCCGGCCCCGCCGCGATGCCGCGATGCCGCATGTCGAGCCGCAGCGGCCCGACCTTTACCTCGGCATTCGTCCCATTGCTGGCGAGAACCTCGACATCGAGCAGGTTGGCGTCGCCCATGAAATCGGCGATGAAAGAGTTCCTGGGTTCGTTGTAGAGGTCGCGCGGGGTTCCGTCCTGGGCGACGCGGGCAGCGTTCATGACGATGATGCGATCGGACACGGCCAGCGCCTCCTCCTGGTCATGCGTCACATAGACCACGGTCAGCGCGAGGTCCTGCTGAAGACCGCGGATCTCATCGCGCACGCGCCGGCGCAGCTTGGCATCGAGATTGGACAGCGGCTCGTCGAACAAAAGCACCTTCGGCTCCAGCACGATGGCGCGCGCCACGGCCACGCGCTGCTGCTGGCCGCCCGAAAGTTCGCTCGGCTGGCGCTTCTCGTAGCCGGACAGGCCGACCTGTGCCAGCTTCTCGGCGGCGCGCCCTGCTGCCTCAACCTTGCCGAGCCCCGTCGCCCGCAGGCCGTAGCTGACATTTTCCATGACGTTCATGTGCGGGAACAGCGCATAGGACTGGAAGACCATGCTGACGTCGCGCTCTGCGGCTGACAGCAAGGTGACGTCCTTGCCGTCGATTACGATGCGCCCGTGGCTTGCGTGCTCAAGCCCGGCAATCAGCCTGAGCGTCGTCGTCTTGCCGCAGCCGGAGGGTCCCAGCAGCGTCACCAGGCTGGCCGGTGCGATGTCGAAGCTGACATTGTCGACGGCAGTGACGGCGCCGTATTTCTTGGTGACGCCCTCGAAACGCACTGCCGGTCTGTCCACCACGCCGGGGGCAGCGTTCTTCGCCGTTTGATCCATACGCTTCTCCCGATCAGATTGGTGCCACCACGGCTTGCGCCTCGGCCCGGCGCCGGCCAAGCCGGCGTTCCCCGACCAGCAGCTGGATGGCGATCAGAATGATCATCATGACGACGATCAGCACCGCCGAATAGACGATGGCGATGCCGTATTCGCCGACATCGGCTCGCCCGACAATATAGACGGTGGCGAGATTGAAGCGGCCGGTCGCCAGGAAGATGACGGCGCTGACGGCGGTCACCGCACGCACGAAACTGTAGATCATCGCGGTCACGATCGCCGGCTTCAGGATCGGCAGGATCACCCGCCGCAAGGTGGCGAAGGAACGCGCGCCCAGTGTCAGCGATGCCTCGTCCAGGCTCTTGTCTATCTGCCCCAGATTGGCGAGGCCGGCGCGGATCGCCACCGGCATGTTGCGGAAGATGAACGAGATGACGATGATCAGTCCGGTGCCGGTCAGTTGCACCGGCGGCACGTTGAAGGCGAGGATATAGCTGACGCCGACGACGGTGCCGGGAATGGCAAAGCTCATCATGGCGAGGAATTCGAACATCGTGCGCCCGGCGAAATGCTGCCGGTCGAGCAGGTAGGCGGTCAGGATGCCGAGCGCGGCGGTGAACGGCATTGCCACCAGCGCAAGGCCGATGGTCATCAGCAGCGACGGCCAGGCCGACCCGCTCAGGAACCAGCCATTGACGCCTTTCTCGACGGAGAAAGCGGTGAGGAAATATTCGAGCGTCGGCGTGTTGTCGCGGCCGATCGATTGCACGAAGCCGCCGCCCAGGATGATGCCATAGACCACGATGGTCAGAAGCAGCCAGGGAATGACGGCGGCGTAGCAGCCGATGCGCAAGCCCTTGGGCAACGTGGCCGGCACACCGCCATCGCCCTTGCCCGCGACGGTGACGTAGCTGCGGCTGCCGATCCAGCGGCGCTGGATGACGAAAGCGGCGAGCGTGAATCCCAGAAGCACGATCGCCAGCACCGCCGCACGACCTTGATCATGCGCAGCACCCACCACCGCAAAGAAGATGTCCGTCGACAGCACGTTGAAGTTGCCGCCCAGCACCAGCGGGTTGGCAAAGTCGGCCATGCTCTCGATGAACGAGATCAGGAAGGCGCTGGCCAGCCCCGGGCGGATCAGCGGCCAGGTGATTGTGCTGAAAGTGCGCCAACGGCTGGCGCGCAAGGTCTGCGAGGCCTCCTCCATGCTCGGGCTGACGCCCTGCAGCACGCCGGCCAGGACCAGGAAGGCGATCGGCGTGAAGGCCAGCACTTGCGCGATGGTGATGCCGGCCATGCCGTAGATCCAGCGGCTGCGCGGAATACCGAGATGTTCGGACAAAAGATTGGTGACGATGCCGGCCCGACCGAACAACAGGATCAGCGCCAGGCCGATGACGAAAGGCGGCGTGATGATCGGTAGGATGGAAAGGCCGCGCAGCAGCCATTTTGCCGGCAGCCTGGTGCGCAACGCAATCAGAGCCAGCGCCAGGCCAAGCGCTGTGCAGAAGAATCCGACCAGCACCGCGATTGCCACCGTATTCCACGCCACGCCGCAGGAACCGTCGCCGTAGAGGCAGCGCAGGCTCCAGATGTTGGCACTGAACAGCTTTTCGGCAAACAGAGCCGGCACGACATTGCCGTCATTGTCCTCGATGGCGGAAGCGAGGATCGACAACAGCGGATAAGCCACGAACAGGATCAGCGAAGCGATCACGATCAGCAGCGAGCCGACGACAAAACGGTCGCCCTTGCACCAGCCACGCGCGGCCAGCGCCTCGGCGATGAACATCAGCATCGTCACCGCGTACAGCACGGCACCCCAGCCGAGACCCGGCTGCACCGGCCCCGGCGTACTGGCGAGATGCCCAAGCCAGGCAAATCCCCAACCCGAATGGATGATGGAAAAACCCTCGATCGCCAGCCAGGCGAGACCGGCAGCGCCCGCCGTCGCCAGGCCGGGGAGGTTCCGGCGCGCGACGAGCCAGCTTGCCAGGAGAAGTGGCAGGATCAAGGGAAGCAGCCACAGCCGACCGTTCAGCGACAGCAGGATGGCTGGTGCCGCCTCTGCCGGACGCGCCAGCCAGTCAAAGGAAAGCAAGCCGCCTTCGACTTGGTACCATGGCAGCACAATGAAGCTCGCCCATGCCAGCGCCAGCCATCCGGCGGCACTGCGCCCCGGGAGGTCATTGGCCATGGGATAGGGCGAAGCCCGTGCCATTCGACATCTTCCTTTGGTATGGTCGGGGTTGCGCCGGCTGCCCCGCAGGCAGCCGGCGGATCGGCCGTACGGACCAGATCAGCCGCCGTTGCGGACCTCATCGGTGAATTTCTTCAACAGCCGCTTGCGCTCCGCTGACGATCCATATTTGGCGAAGTCATAGTCGATCAGCTTGATCTTGCTGAGGTCCGGCGCCTCCGGCGGCACCGGGGTGCCGGTGTTCGACGGGATCTGGTAGCTGCCGTTTGGAGCCGCAAGTTTCTGCGCGTCTGGCGTCAGCGCCCAGTCGTAGAATTTCCGCGCCTCGTCGATATGCTTGGCCCCGGCAACAATGCTCATCGACCCGATCTCGAAGCCGGTGCCTTCACAGGGCGAGACCACCTTGACGGCCGGATTCTGCTTGGCGGCGTTGATGACGTCGTGCTGGAAGGAAATGCCGACCAGCGTCTCGCCTTTGCCCACGGCGAGCGCGGGTGCGGCGCCCGCCTTGGTGTATTCGGCGATGTTCTTGTTGAGCTGCTTGAGATAGTCGAAAGCCTTGTCCTCGCCCATCAGTTGCACGATTGTCGCCAGCATCGTCCAGGCAGTACCCGAGGAATTGGGGTCGGCCATCTCGATCTCGCCCTGGAAATCGGGCTTGACCAGATCCGCCCAGCAGGCCGGCGCCGTCAGGCCGCGCTGTTTCAGGTCTTCCTCGTTGTAGCCGTAGCCAAGCGCGCCAAGATAGATGCCGACGGTGCGGTTCTTGGCGCGTTCGGCCTGTCTCAAAGCCCAGTCGCGCAGGTTCGCCAGCTGCGGCGACTTGTATTCCTGGGTGAGGCCTTCTTCCGCCGCCTGAAGATGCGGGTCGCCGGTGCCGCCCCACCAGATGTCGGCTTGCGGATTGTCCTTCTCGGCTCGCAGGCGCGCGTAGATCTCGCCGGCGCTCATGCGGGTCATGTCGACACTGACGCCGGTTTCCTTCTGGTAGGTCGTGGCCGTGGCCCGGCACCAGGCCTCGTCGACGCCGCAATACATCACCAGGTTGCGATCCGCCGCATGGGCGCTCCCGGCCAGCCCGAAAATGGCCAGCGCCGCTAGGCCAAGCCATGTCCTGCCTTGCCTGCGATCAAATGGACCTTTCATCGATAATTCCTCCCTTTCATGCTCTTTGGAATTGATTATTCGTCGTCGAGCGGCACTCCGATCACCTGGGACAATCTCGCCGCCACGCCCGGCGCCGCAGCAAGCACCGGATTGCCCTTCGCCATGCCATCGCCGTCGAGAAAGCGGTTGACGCGCCCGCCGGCCTCCTCGACCAGCAGCAATCCGGCCAGGCAGTCCCATGCATTGATATGAAGCTCGGCATAGGCATCCGAGCGGCCGTCGGCCACATAGGCAAGGCCCAGCGCCCCCGAACCGGAGCGGCGCACATTGGCGCCCAGCGACCAGACCAGGGCCACCTTGTCCAGATAGTCGCGGTTGGGAATCCGCGGCGACCAGCCGAACTCCACGGAGGCGCGGTCGAAGGCCTGGGTGCGCGAAACATGGATCGCCGCGCCGTTGCGCGTCGCACCGTGCCCGCGGCGGGCAAAATAGACCTCCCCGATCGCCGGATTGGCGATCCCGCCGATCTCGCTGCGGCCGTTCTGAACGAAGGCGATCGAAACGCAGAAATGCGGAATGCCGCGCATGAAATTCGCCGTACCGTCGATCGGGTCGACGACCCACATGCGATCGGAGCCGCCGCTGCCGCCGGTTTCCTCGCCCAAAAACCCGTCCTCGGGAAAGGCCGCGGCCAACGTCGTGCGGATGTGATGCTCGACCTTGCCGTCGGTCGCGGTCAGGAAATCCTGCGGCCCCTTCATCTCCACAGGCTGCGCGCCGTCGATTTGGCTGTAGCCCTGCATCGCCATGTTTCCCGACGACAAGAGCAGTTGCCGGCAAACATCGGCACGCCTGTCGAGTTCGGCTTCGGACATCCGGCTCGCGTTAGGCCGCACCGCCACGCTGTTCATGCTGTCCGTCCAGGCAATGGCAGTTCCGATGCGGTCCGCGAAGAAATGGGCAAGGTAGCCTCCGGCGCCGGCTTCATGCACGGCTGTGCAAAGCTGTTTCATTTACGCATGTGTGTCAAGGGCAGCGGTTACACCTGTGACTGGCTTGCGCTATGCTGCACGTGCGTGCAAGGAATCGGTAAACGGCAGTGAGAGTGTGCATGACGACGCCAAGAGGCCGTAATGGCTTTTCCAGTGCCCAGCAGGTCGCGGACCTTGCCGGCGTTTCGCGCTCGGCCGTGTCGCGCACCTTTACGCCCGGCGCCAGCGTTTCGGAAGAAACCCGGGAGCGGGTGCTGCTGGCGGCCGAGCAGCTCGGCTATCACGTCAACCATCTGGCGCGCGGCCTGATGCGGGCATCGACGGGCATCGTCTGCCTTGTCGTCGCCGATGGCGACACGCCCTATCAGGCTCGTATCCTGCGGGCGCTGACACAGCATTTGAGGGATGCCGGCAAAGTGGCCATGGTATTCAACACGTCTGGCCCCAGCCACCATGTCGACCAGGCGCTGCGCAACACGCTGAACTACCGTGCCGATGCGACGATCGTGCTGTCCGGCACGCCGCCGCAGGAGCTGATCCGAACCTGCCTCGAGAACGGGCAGCGCCTGATCCTGATCAATCGCGACGACCGGTTCGACGGGCCGCATAACATCGGCGTGGACAACGCCGCCGCCGCCGAGGCGGCACTTCACGCCTTTCTTCGAGCCGGTTGCACCAGGCCTGCCCTGGTGACGTCGGCAGCCGGCACGCCCAGTCTGGTGGCGCGCGAGACGGCGTTTCTTGCCGCAGCGCGCAAGGAAGGACTGGAGGTGATCCAGTGGCGCGAGGGCCGCACGGGTTATGCGACCGGGGCAGAAGGCGCAAGGCGCCTGCTTTCGGGCCGGCAGCGACCGGATGCGGCATTCTGCGTGACCGACCTGATCGCCTGCGGTTTTCTGGACGCGGCGCGCCACGAGTTCGGCGTCGACGTCCCGCGCGATCTCTGCGTCGCCGGCTTCGACGACATCGAGCAGGCTGACTGGGCTTCCTACCGGCTGACGACCTTTGCGCCGCCGATTGAGGAGATCGCCACGCACGCCGTGCGACTGGCCGCCGGTTCGCGCGAGGAAGCAGGCGCCGGCAGTCGCCTGACCTGCCACGCGCCGATGGTCTGGCGCGGCACTGTGAGGCCAGGTCGGGGCTGATGCCGATCGGACTATAGTCCCGGTCGGTGAGCGTCTCGTGTGCTAGATCGCAATGCTGCCGATCGCGGCATCGACGGCGTCGCCCAAACGGTCGACGATGATATCGACCGTGCCGTCGTCGACGATGAATGGCGGTGCAAGCAGGACGTGATCGCCAGCCCGCCCATCGACGGTGCCGCCCATCGGATAAACCATCAACCCCCGCTGCATCGCTTCCGATTTTATCCGGGCATGGACTTTCAGGCGCGAATCGAACGGGGCCTTGGCCGAGCGATCCGCGACAAGTTCGATGCCCTGGAAAAGGCCGCGCCCGCGAATGTCCCCGACATGGTGATGGTTGCCGAAGCGCTCACGCAGCCGTCGTTCGAGCGTGGTGCCTCGCGCCGCGACATTGGCAAGCAGACCATCACGCTCGATGACCCGCTGCACGGCGAGGCCGGCCGCACAGGCGAGCGGATGACCGATATAGGTGTGACCGTGCTGGAAGTCGCTGCCTTGCGAAAAGGCATCGAATATCCGGTCGGATGCCAGCACCGCCCCAAGCGGGGCATAGCCGCCGCCGAGCCCTTTGGCGATCACCATGATGTCGGGTGCGACGCCTTCCTGCTCGCAGGCATGCAGTGTTCCGGTACGACCCATGCCGCACATGACTTCGTCGAGGATGAGCAGCACGCCGTGGCGATCGCAAATCTCGCGGATGCGCCTGAAATAACCGGGTGCGGGTGGCACGGCGCCGAGAGTCGCTCCAACCACTGTCTCGGCGACAAAAGCAATGACCGTTTCCGGCCCGAGTTCCTGCAGCTTCGTCTCAAGCGCATCGGCGGCGCGCAGCCCGTAGGCCTCGCTGCCTTCATCCGGCCGCTGATGCCGATAGGCATAGCATGGTTCGATATGATGGTTTTCGATCAGCATGGGCTCGAACGGCGCCTTGCGCCAGGCGTTGCCTCCCACCGAAAGCGCGCCCAGCGTATTGCCATGATAGCTCTGCTGACGGGCCACGAAGCGGCGGCGCTGCGGCTCGCCGCGCTCGACGAAATATTGCCGCGCCATCTTCAGGGCGGTCTCGATGCCTTCCGATCCGCCGGAGACGAAATAGACGTGATGAAGATCGCCCGGCGCGTGAGCGGCAAGTTCGTCCGCCAGTTCCTCCGCCGGCCGGGTGGTGAAGAAGCTGCTATGCGCATAGGCGAGCCGGTCGAGTTCGGCATGCATCGCGGCAAGAACAGCCGGATGCTGATGGCCAAGGCATGAGACGGCCGCACCGCCGGAGGCGTCGATATAGCGGCGTCCCTTGCTGTCGATGACGGTGACGCCATCGCCGCCGACGGCAACGGGATAGTCGTGGTGGATCTGGCGATGGAGGATATGCGTCATGACCGTTGCCTGGTTTCGTAGATATGGGTGGAAAGGGTGTCGAACTGACGTTCCACGTCGCGCATGGCGGCCAGCGCGCGATCGCCGGCGGCGGCCGCCAGGATCGCGGCCAGCGTTTCGGCGATGGCAAAGGCCGGTGCCATGGTGTGGAAAAAGGACGGGCTCTCGGTCGGCACGATGATGACGGCGCCCGCCCGGTTGACGAGCGGAGAGACCACACTGTCGGTAATCGCCACGATTTCGAGCGCGCGGCTGCGTGCATAATCGACGAGTTCGACGGCGGCGCGCGTATAGGGCTTGACGCTGATCGCCAAAAGCACGTCGCCCGCTCCCGATTCCCACAAAGGATCAGGTCCGGTTCCGCCGACGCCGTCAAGCAGACGCACCGCGCCGCCGGCGAGGCCATAGACGTAGGCGAAATGGCAGGCGACGGGGTAGCTCGACCGATAGCCCAGCGCATAGATGCGCTTGGCGCCTGCCAGCACCGAGGCTGCCCGGGTCACCGCCTCCAGCGTCGCCGGATCGCAAAGCTTCGCCATATGGCGCTCGAGCGTTTCGGCCAGCTCGAAGGCCAGCGCGCCGTCTCCTCCGCGCTTGCGCCGCGCCATCAATGCTTCGGCCTTGCCCAAGAACTCCTTCTCGCCGCGGCGAAGTTGCTCGGCGTAGAGGTCGCGCAGGCTATCGTAGCCGTCGAAGCCCATGCGCTGGGCAAGCCGCGTCATCGATGCCGGGGTCACCCCGGCGCGCTGCGCCTGGACGCGCATCGACAGGAGGGCAACGTCACGCGGATTGTCGAGCACCCATTGCGCCGCCGCGCGAAGCTGGCGCGGCATCGTCTCGAAACTCTCGAGCAGGCGCGAGCGGAAGGCGGGTTCCAACATGGCGCGAATTTACGCCGGCCGTTGACGAGCTGCAATGAATATTTCAATCTGCCAGAAATGAGCGTAGTGTTTCATTCAATCAGAAAACAAGAACAGGGGAAATTCGCATGAAACAGACCATATCCAGTCATTTGGCAGCGCTGGCGGCACTCGCGCTGGCTTCCTTGCCGTTCGCAGCCGCACCGGCTCTGGCCGAGGATCCAATCGCGCTAGGCTGGGTGGGGCCGCTGTCGCCGCCCGGCAACTATTCCGGCGGCCAGGAGATGCAATGGGCGGTGCAGCTCGGAGTTGACGAGGTCAACAAGGCCGGCGGCGTGCTCGGCCGTCAGCTGAAGGTGAGCTACGAGGACACCAAAGGACAGCCCGCCGACGGCAGCGCGGCGGCGGTTCGGCTCATCACCAAGGACAACGTCGCCGCAATCTTCGGCGAATTCCATTCCTCGGTCGCCCTCGCCGAAATCGAGGAGGCGCACAAATACGGCGTCGCCTGGGTCGGTACAGACGTATGGGCGGATGCCATCACGGCCAAGCAGTATCCGGAAGTCTATCGTCTCGCTCCGGCCAACTCGCTCGTTTACGTTAAGGCAGCCGACTGGACGGTCGAGCAAGGTTTCAAGAACATCGCCATCATCGCCGAAAACACGGACTTCGGCCAGGGCGGGGCCAAGGTCATCGCCGATGAGCTGAAGGCCAAGAACGTCCCCTATACGCTGGCAACGATCGACCTGAACCAGCAGGATTTCACGCCCGCGCTGCTGCGCCTGATGAACCAGAGCCCGAAGCCTGATGCGATCCAGATGGTGATCGCCGGACAGGCACAGTATCAGCTGGTCAAGCAGGCCTGCCAGCTCGGCCTCGCACCGACTGCCGAAACGGCCCTCATCGGCTCCTCGGGTCTGCTGCAGAAGGAAGTGTGGGAAGTCGACGGCGAATGCGCCAACAATCTTCTCATCGTCAACGTCGCGCAGCCCAAGTCGCAATGGAACGACAAGGCCAAAGCATTCGTGAAGGCGTTCACCGAACGCTACAATAGGGCACCTACCGGCGTGGCCATGGAGGCCTATGACACGTTCGGTGTCGTCGTCGAAGCGATCAAGAAGGCAGGCTCGGCTGACCGCGCGGCGATCGTGAAGGCACTGGAAGAGATCAAATATGAAGGGGTGAACGCCACCTACACCTTCCCGACCACCAAATCTCCCGACTGGGCTTTCCATCAGTTCGTCGACGTGCCGTTCACGATCATCCAATACACGGCCGTGAGCCAGGCGCCGGAGGATGCTGCGATCGTCTACCCGAAGAAGTGGGCCACCACCGACAAGGTCATGCCCGGCAAATGAACGGCACGCCGGCGGCTCCATGGCCGCCGGCGGCCGCTTCACTGGACAGGCGGCCGACAACGAGGTGATGTGAACCCATGAGCTATTTCCTCCTCCTGGCCGTCAACGGCCTGGTCATCGGCCTCATTTTCGCGCTGACGGCGGCGGGGCTCACTTTGGTCTTCTCGGTGTTGAAGGTCGTCAATTTCGGCCATGGATCGCTCTATATGCTGGGCGGCTATGCGTCCTACTACATCATCGCCTGGTTCCATGCGCCGCCGCTTGTCGGTGTCGCCGGCGCGATGGTGGCCCTGTTCATCTTCGGCGTGCTCTTCGAGAGGCTCGTCATAGCGCCGATGTATACCGACAAGGTCGAGCGCAAGGACGAATACGCCATTATCGTCACCTTCGGCCTCACCATTCTGATCACCAATCTCGGCCTTGTCGTCTTCGGTCCCTTCGCCAAGGCGCCGCCGTCCTTCATGACAGGAGCGCTGATCCTCGGTCCGTTGATCCTGCCTTACGACCGGCTGATCGCTGCGGTCGCTGCCGTCGTCCTGCTTGTCGGTCTGACGCTTTTCCTGAAGCGCACCTCGCTTGGCCAGGCACTCGATGCGGTGAGCCAGAGCCGCGAGTCCGCCGCGGTCATCGGTATCGATCCACGCCGCATGTACACCATCGCTTTCGGCATCGGCTCGGCGCTTGCCGGCGGGGCAGGGGCGTTGATCGCGCCGATCTTCGCCCTGTCGCCGTCGATGGGTGAGTTGCCGGCCGTGCAGGCCTTCATCATCATCGTGCTCGGCGGCATGGGTTCCGTCGGCGGAAGCATTACCGGCGGCATCCTGCTCGGCCTGGTGCAAGGGCTGGGTGTCGGCTATCTGCCGGATCCCAATCGCGCGCTTGCCTATACGCAGGCGTTCGGAGCGCTGCTGCTCGTCATTGCGTTGCTCTTCCGGCCGACCGGCCTGTTCGGCCGCTCGCATCTGCGGCTGGAATAGGGGCACGGCAATGATCCGTCCAACATTCTCGCAATCGGCTCAGGCGATTCTGCTCGTGGTGGCGTTGCTGGTGCCGCTCGGCGTCGGACCATACTGGACCCACGTCGGCGCCATCGCCTGGTACTATGCGCTGCTTGCCGCGAGCTGGGCGCTGCTTGCCGGTTTCGCCGGTCAGTTCTCCTTCGCCCATGTGGCTTTTGCCGCGCTGGGCGGATATGCCTCGGCCTTGTTCGTTGGCCAGATCGGCATGCCGCTGCCGCTTGCCATTCTTGCCGCCATCGCTCTTGCCGTCGTGGCCGGCGCCCTGATCGGCGCGCTCGTCCTGAGGCTTTCCGGGCCTTATCTGGCCCTCTTCACGCTTGCCATTTCGGAAATCTTCCGCCTCGTGCTGGTCGCGGAGGAGGACATCACACGCGGCATGCTGGGCTTGCCGGTGCCCGGCCTCTTTTCCGGTCGATCGGACCTGCCTTATTACTATTTCGGCCTTGCGCTCGTCGTCCTGGCGGTATTGGGAATGAATGCCTTGTTGGCGACCCGCGTCGGTCTTTTTCTACGTGCCATCCGGGAAGACGAGGGCGCCGCGCGCGCCAGCGGGGTGGATACCACGCGCTACAAGATTCTCGTCTTCGTGGTAACCAGCGTGATCGCGGCGATAGCCGGCATTTATTACGGCCATTTCATCGGCATCCTGACGCCCAACATGGCTATCCTGCCGGAGATGGGTCTGGTTATCGCGATGGCGGTGATCGGCGGCATCGAAAGCCTGCCCGGCGCCGTGGTCGGTGCAGTCGTCGTCTTCCTGCTTTCCGAGACGCTGCGGTCCTACGGCGAATGGCGTTTCGTGCTGATGGGTCTGGCGCTTATCCTGGTGCAACGCTTCGCGCAGAACGGCCTGTATCCGATGGTCGAAAACTGGGCGCGCTTCCGCGCGCGGCCACGGGAACAAGCGCCTGTTCCAACTGCTACCACCGAGGAACCCCATGCCGGTTGAGAAGGACACCGCTTTTTTCTCGGTCAGTGGTCTTGCCAAGCATTTCGGCGGCATCCATGCCGTCGAAGGCTTATCCTTTGCCCTGGCCCGCGGCGAAATTGTCGGGTTGATCGGTCCCAACGGCTCGGGAAAGACGACCACCATCAACATGGTGACGGGCGCGCTCAAACCCGACGGCGGTGCCATCCTCGTCGAGGGCACCGACATGGCGCGCTCGCCGGCTAATCTTTTCGCGCGCCGCGGTGTTGCCCGTACTTTTCAGGTTCCCCGCCTGTTCCGCCGCATGACCGTGCTGGAAAACCTGATCGTGCCGGCACTTTCCGACCCGGCTGAGCGGCGCGCCGCGGCAGAGGAGCGCGCCCGTGGGGTCCTTGCTTTCCTGAGGCTCGACCATCTCGCCGACAGTTATGCAAGAGCGCTTTCCGGCGGCCAGCAGAAGCTGCTGGAACTCGGCCGGGCGCTGATGCTCAAACCGAGATTGCTGCTTCTGGACGAGCCCTTCGCCGGCGTCCACCCGCGCCTGCTGGAGGAGATCATCGAGCACATAAGGAGCCTCAATCGCGACGGTCACACCATCGTCGTTGTCGATCACAACCTCGAGGCTATCCAGTCGGTCGTAACGCGCGTCATGGTGATGGCGCGAGGGCGCAAGATCGCCGACGGCGCGGTCGCCGAGGTGCTGCGCAATCCCGAGGTCGTGCACGCCTATACGGGATCCCGCGCAACGCATCGGGAAGCACGATAATGGAAACCGCTTCCCTGCCATCGACCCCGCCGCTGATCGCCTGCGAGAACCTTGTCGCCGGCTATACGCGCGACATCGACATATTGCGCGACGTTTCGGTCAGGGCCTGGCCTGGCAGCATTTCCTGTGTGGTCGGGCCGAACGGCACCGGCAAGTCGACGCTTCTCAAGGCGTTGTTCGGCTTTCTGAAACCGAGTGCCGGCCGGGTGCTTCTGCGAGACGTGGACATCACCGGAAACCCGCCCTTCCGGATGCTGGGCCTTGGCCTGGCCTACCTGCCGCAGCGGCCGAGCCTCTTTCCTCATCTCTCGGTCGAATCGAACCTGAAACTCGGTCTCTGGCATGCCAGGCCGAAGAAGACGGTGCTGACCGAGAAACTGGAACATGTCTATGAGCGGTTTCCCGTCGTTCGCGAGAAACGCGCGCAGCCTGCCGGCCAGCTCTCGGGAGGCCAGCAGCGGCAGGTCGAGATCGCACGCAGCCTGATGGCCGATCCGTCGGTCTACCTGATCGACGAACCGACCGCCGGCGTCGATCCGCAGACCAGCGAGACGATCTACGACATCGTCCGCGATCTTGCCCGCGAACTCGGCAAGGCCGTGCTGCTGGTCGACCAGGATATTCGCGCCGCGCTTGCCATCACCGACTACGTCTATGTGGTCAAGAACGGCACGGTTTTTTCCGAAGGCGCGCGCGCGGATTTCGGTGCCGACACCGACGCTCTTGTCGCACGTTGGCTGTATGCGAGCGGTGAATGAACGGGCAGCTTACGGCGTGGCGTAGCCCGGCGGCTGTTCGAACAGGCCGTCGCGCCGAATCTCTAGCGCCCGCCCGATCCTCAGCGCCAGCGGATCCTGGAAGCGGCGAACCGCGATCTGCAATCCTGCGGGCAGACCATTGACGAGACCGATGGGGACGCTGAGCGCTGCCATGTCGAGGAGGTTCACCATGCGGGTAAACGTCCCAAGCGGCGTCGTTGTCTCATCGATGTCGGCCAATGGCGGCGCGGTAATCGGCGCCGTTGGCGTCAGGAACGCATCGGCGCCTTCGAGATCGCGATGAAACTCGATCTGCGCGGCTCGGCGCCTTGCAATCAACTCGTGATAAGCGGCGAGGCCGATTTCCCTGCCCTTGAGAACCCGCATGCGGATCGCCGTGCCGACGCCGCTGTCCGCGGGTTCCACGTAACGGCCGAGATGATGCCAGGCTTCGACGGCCATGATGTCGCCGGCCAGGGCCTTGTAGGTGTCGTAAGATTGCGGCATCGGCATCCGATCGACATTGGCACCGAGCGCCTCCAGTTCAGCGACGGTGGAGTCGAAGCGGTCCAGGATGCCGGGGTCTACGCCGGCAAGGTCCACGGCCGAGGGGATGCGCAGGCGAAGGCCCGATATGCTCCGCTCGAGCCCGTCGAGCGGCGAGGTCGGCGCCACGCCAAAGGTGGCCGGATCGCCGGGATCGGGACCCTCGAGCGCGGCCAGCAGAAGGGCTGCATCCTCCACCGACCGGGTCATGGGACCGATGCTGTCGAAGGACATGGCAAGCGGCAGCAAGCCGCCGCGCCCGATAAGGCCGAAGGACGTCTTCAGGCCCACGATTCCGCACATGGCGGACGGATTGCGGATGGAGCCCGTAGTGTCGGTGCCGAGCGCGACCGGCACCAGTCCGGCGGCGACGGCCACGCCCGAACCGCTCGACGATCCGCCCGGCGCGCGCGGGATGGCGCTGTCACGCGGGTTCAGGGGCGTGCCGGCGACCGGGTTGGTCCCCCAACTGCCAAAAGCAAATTCCACGGTGTGCACCTTGCCCAGCAGGATCATCCCGGCCGCGACAAGGCGTTCGATTGCCGTTGCCGTGGCGGTTGCGAGTTCGCCCGCAAGCGCTTTCGAGCCTGCCAGGGTCGGATAGCCTTCGACGTCAAGCAGGTCCTTGGCCGCGAAAGGGATACCGTCCAGCGGCCCTTTCGAGACGCCGCGACTGCGACGCTCGTCGGCTTCGCCGGCGGCCTGGAGCGCAGCCCCAGGAAACAGCCGGACGAACGCATGCAGCGAATTGTCATGAACGTCGACACGATCCAGCGCGCGCCGGACGATCTCGGTCGAGGATGTGTTGCCATCGGCGAGCGCGCGGCTGAGTTCGGCGGCGGTGGCGAAGGCGGAAATCCCTTGGGCGGTGGCGTTCATGCTGTCCTACCTGTGCGAGTCGGTGAAATGAAGCATGGAAAACCACGTTGCGGGAGAGCCAATTGGGCCCGGAGATGAAATTGAAGCCGTTGCTGATCATGGTTGCGCCGAACGGGGCGCGCAGAACGAAGGCCGATCATCCGGCTCTGCCGATGACCGCCGACGAACTTGCCGAAACGGCGAGGCAGTGTCTCGCTGCCGGCGCCGCCGCCATCCATGTGCATGTCCGCGATGCTTCAGGCCGGCACACGCTTGACGCCGCGCTTTACCGGGATGCCATCGCGGCGATCCGGGAGCGGACGCAGGGCGTCATGGCGATCCAGATCACGACTGAAGCGATCGGGCTCTATTCGCCACGCGAACAGATGGACCTTGTTCGGGCGCTTCATCCGGTTTCCGTCTCGATCGGCTTGCGTGAGATAATCAGCGATGGCGAGGCGGAGCCGGCCCGCTTCTTCGCGTGGGCCGGTCGGGAAGGCATCGCGGTCCAGCACATTCTCTATGATCGGGCCGATCTCGACCGTTTCATCGATCTGCGGCGGCGAGGCATTCTGGCGGAGCCCACAAGCCCCCGGCTGCTGTTCGTCCTTGGACGCTATGCCGCCGATCAGGAAAGCCGGCCCGAAGACCTCGATGTCTTCCTTGAAGGGCTCGATGCGCATGATCTTGAAGGCGCCGTATGGTCGGTCTGCGCCTTCGGACGGGGCGAGACCTTGGCGCTGACGGCGGCGATCGCGGCGGGAGGGCACGTGCGGGTCGGCTTCGAGAACTCTCTCTGGCACGCCGATGGCAGCCTCGCCCGCGACAATGCCGAACGGGTCGCGGCAATCGTCGAAGCCGCTGGCCGCACGGGGCGCCCGATTGCTTCTGCCGCGCAGGCGCTTGATATTCTCGGAATTGCCCGCCAGCAATGAGGGCCCGCGCGCCTTGTTAGGGGATCGGCCGCGCGCCTGCAAATTCGCCAGGGGAGGACGGGCACGGTCTCGAACGGACCGTCATATCCTTGCATCCAAATCGGGCGGCTTGCCTTGCGAGCCGTCTTCCTTGTGCGTTTTATCGCGGATGGCCCGGAACAATGGCCCCGATGAGGGGTTTGGTCGCGACATAGCGAGCGACGGAGCCAGCGATGTCCGAGCATGTTCCCTCAAACTCCTCCAGTCTCAGCAGACGAAGCTTTATGACCGCGACCGTCTCCGCGGCTGCGGTGACTCCGCTTCTGGCCTCGACAGCCAGGTCCGAGGAGCCTCCGGCTGCTGCCGCCAAGCCAAACGAGCCTGTCATGACAACACTGACCATCAACAAGCAGCCATACAATCTGGCGCTCGACAGCCGAACCAGCCTGCTCGACGCCTTGCGCGACCATGTCGGCCTGACGGGCACGAAGAAAGGTTGCGATCATGGCCAATGCGGTGCCTGTACGGTGCTGGTCGATGGCCATCGCGTGCTCTCCTGCCTCAGCTTCGCGGTGATGAACGAGGGCAAGGCGGTAACCACCGTCGAAGGGTTGGCGTCGACGGATGGCGGCCTGCATCCGATGCAGCAGGCCTTCATCGATCACGATGCGTTCCAGTGCGGCTATTGCACGCCCGGCCAGATCATGTCCGCGATCGGCTGCGTCCACGAAGGACATGCCGGTTCAGAGGACGACATTCGCGAATATATGAGCGGCAACCTTTGCCGATGCGCGGCATACCCGAACATCGTCGCGGCAATCGTCCAGGCCCGCGACCAGATCAGGAGGGCCTGAGATGCATCCTTTCGTCTATGAGAGGCCCGCCAGCCTCTCCGCGGCGGTCGCCGTCGCCTCGCGCTCGGCCACCAGGCATCCGCCGACGCAAGCCCCCGCGCAGTTCATTGCCGGTGGCACCAATCTCGCCGACTATATGAAACTCGGCGTCGCCCGGCCGGAACGCTTGCTCGATCTGAACGGTCTCTCCGAACCGGCATTGCGGCGGATCGAGACCGATGGTGAGGGTCTGCGCCTTGGCGCTCTTGTGCGGATGGGCGACGCGGCCGAGAATGCCGAGATCAAGCGTCGGTATCCGGTGATCGCGGAGAGCCTGCAACTGGCGGCAAGCGGCCAGCTGCGCAACATGGCAAGTCTTGCCGGCAACATCCTGCAGCGCACCCGCTGCGAATATTTCCGCGAAACCTCATGGCCATGCAACAAGCGCGAGCCAGGCTCGGGCTGCGCCGCGATGGACGGGTTCAACCGCCAGCATGCCGTGCTGGGGACCAGTGAGAACTGCATCGCGACCTATCACGGTGACTTTGCCCAGGCCCTGATCGCGCTTGACGCCACGGTTCATGTCCAAGGCCACAACGGGCGGCGAAAGATTCCGTTTGCCAGCCTGCATCGCCTGCCCGAGGACAGCCCTCACATCGAGACCGACCTGGCACCCGACGAGATCGTCACCGCCATAGAGGTGCCCGCCGGCGCATGGACCAGGCGTTCGCGCTATCTCAAGATCCGCGATCGGCAATCCTATGCGTTTGCCCTTGCATCGGCCGCGGTCGCCCTCGACCTCGACGGCGAGACCGTGAACGAGGCGCGCATCGCGCTTGGCGGCGTGGCGACCGTACCCTGGCGGGCAAGAGCGGCGGAGGAGATCCTGCGCGGCAAGGTGCTCGACGAGGCAGCGGCGGCCGAGGCCGCCGAAGCCGCGTTCGCCGAGGCCCAGCCGCGTCGGCACAACGCATTCAAGATAGAACTCGGCAAGCGAACCTTGATCAGGGGGCTGCTCGAAACCCGTGACATGAAGGTGTGATCATGAACGTCGCCGCTCCACAGCCGAAGGAAAACATGGGACAGCCGCTGCCGCGTATCGATGCGCGGCTGAAAGTGACCGGCCAGGCCGAATACGCGGCGGATCTCCCGGCCGCCAACATTGCGCACGCCGTGCTCGCGACGAGCAGCATCGCCAAGGGCAAGGTCGCCAGGCTTTACCTGGATGACGCGCGCTCGGTGCCCGGCGTCCTCGACATCGTCACCTATGGCGACCTCGACAAGGTCGAGACGCCGAAATTCGGAAATACCGGCGCGAGTTCTATCGGGCCGCTGCATGACAAGGCGATCTTCCATGACGGTCAGATCATTGCGCTGGTGGTCGCCGAGACCTTCGAAGCAGCCGAGGAGGCGGCGCAAAGGATCCGCGCGGACTATGCCGAGGAAAAGCCGACCGCCAGTTTCGACATGCCGGGGACAAAGACCATCGACGCCGCCGGCAAAAGCCCGTTGTTCAAGGAGGACGTCAAGGCCGGCGATTTCGATGCCGCGTATGAATCGGCCCCGATGAAGATCGATGCGCGGTATTCGACGCCGACCCAGCATCACAACCCGATAGAGCTGTTCTCGACCACCGCTGTTTGGCATGGCGACCAACTCACCGTTTACGAGCCCTCCCAGAACGTGACCGGCTGGAAGGTCGAGTTGGCGCGGCAATTGAGGCTCGACCCAGCGAATGTGCGCATCGTCTGCCCTAACGTAGGCGGCGCATTCGGCTCGAAGGGGCCGATGACGGCGCGAACGGCCATCGTGGCTGTGGCCGCCAGGCGGCTTGGCCGGCCGGTGCGCTGTGTGGTCAGCCGCATGCAGGCGTTCGGCACCCAGACCTATCGGGCCGAAACCCGGCACCGCATCCGCATCGGCGCCGGCAAGGACGGCCGCATCACTGCTTTCGGCCATGAAGGCTGGGAGGTGACCTCGAGACCCGATTCCTATGTCGTCGGCGGGACTTCGGCCACCGGTCGCATGTATGCTTATGGCTCCGTGCTGACGCATGTCTCGCTGGTGCAGGCGGATCGCAACACGCCCGGTTATATGCGCTCGCCGCCCGAGACGCCCTACGTCTATGCCCTCGAGAGCGCCATGGACGAAATGGCCGTCGCACTCGGCATGGACCCGATCGAATTTCGCCGGATCAACGAGCCCCAGAAGGAGCCGATCGGCGGCAAGCCGTTCTCCAGCCGGTCGCTAATGAAATGCTACGATCAGGCCGCTGATGCCTTCGGCTGGACGAGACGGGATGCGAAAGTCGGCTCGATGCGCGACGGCGACTGGCTCGTCGGCATGGGCTGTGCGACGGCAGTCTACCCGACCGCTGCCGCGCCATGCGCGGCCCGCGTGCGCCTGACCGCCGAAGGAGACGTGCGCGTGCAGTGCGGCTCGCATGAAATCGGCACAGGTGTGCGAACCGTTGCCGGCCAGATGGCGGCGGAACGTCTCGGTGTCGACATCGGCAAGGTCGCCGTCGAGATGGGCGACAGTGCCTTGCCGCCGGCGCCGGTATCGGGAGGTTCGATTTCCACTGCCAGCGTCTGTTCGGCCGTGCTCAAGGCGTGTGATGCTGTGCGCACGAAATTGTTCGCCGCAGCGGTCGCGGAGGGTGGCCCTCTTGCAGGCTCGCACAATGAGGAACTGGACCTCCACGGGGGACGGATCCTCACCAAGGGCGGGGCGTCGGCAAGCACCGCCGATATATTCAAGGCCATGCAGGTAGGCGCCATCGAGGAATATGCCGAATTCGCGCCGAAGGGCTCGACCCCCGAAGCGCTCAAGAAGCTCTATGCCGGCCAGTCGGAATTCCACGGCGGCGAGTCCGACGCGGATTCGGTGAAATATGCGTTCGGGGCCGAATTCGTGGAGGTGCACATCAACAGCTACACGCGCGAAATCCGTGTGCCGCGCATCGTCGGGGCGTTCGCGGCCGGCCGCATCATGAACACGCGCACCGCGCGCAGCCAGCTGATGGGAGGCATGATCTGGGGCATTGGCCAGGCCCTGCATGAGGCGACCGAGATCGATACCCGCTATGCCCGCTATGTGAACCGCGACCTGCAGGATTATCTGGTCCCGGTGAATGCCGATGTCAGGGACCTTGACGTCATACTGGTTCCGGAGATCGACCATGAGGTCAATCCGGCTGGTGTGAAGGGCCTGGGCGAACTCGGCAATGTCGGCACCGCCGCTGCCGTCGCCAGCGCTGTCTACCACGCGACCGGCAAGCGGATCCGCGACTTGCCGATCAGAATTGACGATCTGATCGTTTGAGGACCGAGACAAAGAGGATTGCTCCGCCGCAACAAGCGTGGGTTTGTCCTCGCCCAGTTTCACTGCCTTGCGGATCGGGATGCTGATGCGTCAGGAACCGACTGTTTCATGCCAGGGTGATCCGGAACAGCCGGAACCCTTCCCGCCCCATCGAACGGAACTGACCGTAGGAGCGCTCAGCCTTGGCCGCGCAGGATGCTGACGACGAGCAGCGTCAGCGCCGTATTCCACAGCGCCTGCTCGGCCCGGTATTTGCACCGGCAGCCACCACGCCCTGCGCCTGGTCGATGGCGTGTCCCAGCAGGCGCGGAATGAAAAGCTGCAGCGTCGCGGCGATGAAGGTCGAGACGATGGTGATGGCGACCTGCCAAGGGTGGCGCAGCGTCATGCGCATGATACGCAGCAAGGTGCCAGGGCCCTTGCCCCAGGAGGCTTGCGCCACATCGGCAAACGATTTGCCGCGCCCCGCCGCGCTGCCGATTGCTTGCGTGTTCAAGGACCTATCCAAACCGATCCGGACTTTAGCCCGGACGAATGAAACAGATTCAAATTCAAGTGCCGTGATGTTACGCGCCTCCCGCGCGGCCGTTCAAGGGCCAATGACAGCTTCGCGCTGTGCCTGAAATGACACGCCCGTATTTCGCGCAATGATCGCGCTCATCGTCAGGCTGCCCGCCCAAATAGAAAAATTGTTCGTCCCGGCGGCCCCGAAAAGCCGATCGTTCCTTTCCCGGCGCACCGAACTCCGTGAGATTTGGGGCATCGATGGCGGCTTCGGCCGCTGGAAAAGGAGCAGCACATCCACGGGCCCGGGTTTCCGGGCGAAGTTTTCAAGCAGCACCCGGAAAGAACCCGGAAAGGAGCTGACATGCCCAGAATAGTGCCCGTGCTCGATCTGAGCCGTCTCGAACAAGGCGCGTCGGAGCGCCGGACGTTTCTGGCGGATCTGCGCTCCGCCTCGCGCGACATCGGTTTTTTCTATTTGGCTGGCCACGGCATCCCATGGGCCGACATCAGCGAGACGCTCGCCGCTTCGCGGGGTTTCTTTGCCTTGCCGGAAGCCGACAAGCTGTCGATAGAGATGGTCAATTCCTCGCAGTTCCGCGGTTATACCCGCGCTGGCGGCGAACTGACCAAGGGCAAGGCCGACTGGCGCGAGCAGCTCGACATCGGCGTCGAGCGCCCGCCCATCGCGCAAGGCCCGGGAATTCCTGTCTGGACGCGGCTGCAGGGGCCGAACCAGTGGCCGTCGGCGTTGCCGGCGCTGAAGCCGGCGCTGCTGGCCTGGCAGGCCAAGGCGACGGCCGTGGCCATTCGTCTGCTCAAGGCCTTCGCGCTGTCGCTCGACCAGGCCGAGGACGCTTTCGATCCGATCTATGGCGGCGAACCCAATCATCGCATGAAGATCGTGCGCTATCCCGGCCGCGAAGCGACCGGCGGCGACCAGGGCGTCGGCGCGCATAAGGACGGCGGTTTCCTGACGCTGCTGCTTCAGGACGACAACAAGGGCCTCCAGGTCGACTATGACGGAAGCTGGGTGGACGTGGATCCGATTCCCGGAACGCTCGTCGTCAACATCGGCGAGCTGCTGGAGCTCGCCTCGAACGGCTATTTGAGAGCCACCGTGCATCGCGTCGTGACGCCGCCCGCCGGCGTCGAACGCATCTCGGTGCCGTTCTTCTTCAGCGCCAAGCTCGATGCCACGATACCGCTGCTCGAGCTTCCCGAGGAACTGGCGGAGCAGGCGCGCGGGCCGGCCAGCGATCCCGACAATCCGCTGTTTCGCGATGTCGGGCCAATGTGCTGAAGAGCAGGCTGCGCTCCCATCCCGACGTTGCGCGGCGTCACTATGCCGATCTGCTTGAGCCCGAGACCCGGGCAGGCTGAGCCATTCGGCAGGTAGAAATTTTTGTAGGACAGCACGATTTTAGAATACTATTCGTCGCCAGCGCACGAAAATGGGCTCAACATAAAAATATCGTTCGAGGTTTCCTCCCATTCCTCCGAACGGTGTTCCCCTCTGAAGGTTATGACCTTCTTTCTGGCCGGGCCGTCTTCGCGCCCGGCCATTTTTCTTTGCCGAAAGCAGTCTTTTTGCAGCCCGGGAAGCGCGATGCCAACGGAACCGCGCCGCGACGATACGCGATTTTGTTGGAAATGCTTTCTTTTGCGTTCTACTTGGGAAGGCGCAACCTTGTCCAATCCAGTCACCACCGCGAAAGAGAGATGCTCATGACATCCAATGTCGCCGTCATTGCCGGAGCGGGATCCGGATTGAGCGCCTCGCTTGCGCGCCTTCTCGCAACGGAAGGTTTTCGTGTCGTGCTGGCCGCTCGCAACATCGAGAAGCTCGACCCATTGCTGGCGCAGACCGGCGCCCAAGCCGTGGCAACCGATGTCTCCGATGCCGCGTCGGTGCAGCGCCTGTTCGAGGTCGCTGACAAGGCCGGCCCGCTGTCGCTCGTGGTCTTCAATGCCAGCGGACGCGCCCGTGGCCCGATCGCCGAACTCGATCCAGAGGCTGTCAGGCAGGCCTTGCTGGTGGGGGCCTATGGCGGCTTCCTGGTTGGCCAGCAAGCGGCCAACCGGCTGCTTTCGCAAGGCTCGGGCTCGATCTTCTTCACCGGCGCGACGGCAAGCGTCAAGGGGTTCGCCGGCTCGGCCGGTTTCGCGATGCCCAAATTCGGCTTGCGTGGACTGGCGCAATCCATGGCTCGCGAACTGGCCCCCAAGAACATCCATGTCGCGCATTTCGTCATCGATGGTGCCATTGCCTCGACCGTGCCGGGAGAGGCTCCCGACCCGCAAGATCGACGGCTATCGCCGGACGCGATCGCCGAGGCCTATCTCGGCATCCATCGCCAGAACCGCAGCGCCTGGACCTGGGAACTCGAGCTCAGGCCCTGGGTCGAGACCTTCTGATCGGCACGGTGACCTATGCAGCTTTCGCGGGGCTTCCATGCAAGGCGGCGGAGAGAGTCGACATTGCATGGGGATGTCACTATATAGCGGCGGCTTCGATGGCTTGTGCCTGGAAACGGCAACGTCATCGGGCAGCTGTTGTGACAGCCATTGAGATGCAAACGGACCTGAAAACCGTAAGAAGCAAGTAGAAGCAGCCTCTCGAGGCGGGACAGGATTCCCGCCAAACGATACCCGCCCCCCCAGAAACAGAAAATGTTCTTCAATCCTCTATTTCCTTTGGCTCTGTGGACCTTGGACGACATCGGCTTGCCGTCCGGTGGCGACTCGGCTGGAATGGGGACATGCATCCTTCACCGGATGCCGACGTTTATGATTACCAACCGGCTTCGCCGCCAGGGAAAAGCAATATGAGTGAGCACGCCATCGAATTCTTGCAGGGATGGATTGGCGAAAAAGTCCATTGCCAGTCCCACGCCAGGATCGAGAAGCAGGCCGAGACGCTGGCCAGGGAATGCGCTGCCAAGGCGGCCGAGGTCGGCATACCGCTGGAGGATATCCAGGAAGAAGTCGGCGATATCCAGGAACTCATCGCCTCCCGGCTCGAGGAAGCGGCCGAGGCCGACGAGCACCAGCAGGCCGCGAGCAAGGCCGCGGAATAATTCAGGAGCAATCCTGTATGAATACGCGGACCATTCGGTCCGCGTATTTGTCTCAGCCGAATTTCTCCTTCAGCCACGCCTTCGGCAGCGCCGGCACGAAATTGCCGTCGCGGCCGGTCATGTCCTCGTTGGCGACCATCGCATTGAGGACGGCTTCCTCGACGCCCTGGACCACGGCATCGAAGAACGGATCGATGTCGCTGTCAGGAATGAACTCCGGCGCGAGCGATCCGGCCCGGCGGCGCCAGGGCCGCGTCGGGATTGGCGGTAGAGAAGGCGAGGAAGATGTCGCCGGAACTGTGATAGCCGAAGCCGCCGGTCATGGCGACGCCGAGCGGCACACGGCGGGCCAGCCGCTTCATCTGATGCGGCAGGAACGGTGCGTCGGTGGCAATAACGGCGATGATCGAGCCTTTTTCGGCACGTGGCGTGCCTTCGCGGATCGCGGGTTCGACGAGCTCCGGCCCGGCGCGCAGGCCTCGAAGCGTGAAATTGCGCCGCTTGCCGAAATTCGCCTGCACGAAGGCGCCGACAGTATAGGCACGCCCTTGCCATTCGGTGATGCGCGACGCGGTGCCCGAACCGGCCTTGAAGCCGAAGGCGATCATGCCGGTGCCGCCGCCGACGCTGCCTTCCTCGATCGGTCCGCTGGCGGCACCGTCGAGCGCCTCGGCAACATGCCCTGATGTCACGTGGTGGCCGTTGATGTCGTTGAGGAAGCCGTCATAGGTTTCCGCTGCCACCGGCAGTCCCCAGCCGCTGTCGAGTGCGGCTGGCAGCACCTTGCTCATCCAGCGCAGCGTACCGTCGCGCGAAACGCCGCAGGAATGCGTGTTGGTGACGGTGATGGGGAAGTTGAAGGCGCCGGTCTCCTCGACGATATGCGAGCCGGTCAGTTCGCCATTGCCGTTCTGGCTGAAGATGCCGGCGAAGACCGGTGTGGCAAGGTCGGCCCGCGGCCTGGGCAGGATCGCGGTCACGCCGGTGCGCACCGGTCCCTGGCCTACGACGAGCGGGCCGTCGCCTGAAATCAGCGTGGAATAGCCGACCGACACTCCAGCCACGTCGGTGATCGCGTTGAACGGGCCGGGCGTGCCGTCGAAGCCGATGCCGAAGCTTCGCGCGCGCGGCTTGCCGGAGGGCGTTTTGTGATGATGCGGATTGTCTGTCATGTCACGGTTCAGAATAGGGAGCCCTGGCTGCCGGGCTCCTTGGCCTTGATCGCGGTTTTGGCGGCCGGTCGTGGCCGCGCCGAGCCGCTGGTCGCGACCGCATCTGCCGTCCCGTCGGCGAACTCCAGGGACAGCGCCATCCCCGCCGACAATTCCGCCGCACGCTTGACGACGGCGCCGTCGGCATCCTTCACCAGGGCGAAGCCGCGTGCCAGCACGGCCTTGTGCGACAGCGTCGCCAGCAAGCGGTCGGCCTGGGCGACGCGACTGCGCAGCCGCTCCAGCCTCAGCGATGCCGCATGCGTGCTGCGCCGCGTCAGCGCGGTCAGGAAATCCCTTTGGATCCGCTGCCGCCGCGCCGTGGGCTCTATGGTGATGCGGCCCTGCAGCGCCGCCAGTTGCTGCCGGTGCCGCTGCAGCGACGCCCGGGCGCATTTCGGCAACTGATCGGCGGCGCGATTGAGCTCCGCGCGCCGGGCCCTCGTCAGCGTGCGCAACGCGCCCTGTGCCCGCAGGAGATTGCGCTCGTTGGTCCGCCGCGCCTCGGCAATTCGCTGCGACAGCATTGCCGGCGTCAGTTTCAGGGCGAGGAAGCGTCCGCGCTTTCGTTCGGTCGAAACCATGAGGCCGCGCCCGAGCCGGCTCGCCGCCTCGTCGAGGCGACGACGTGGCAGCGCCAGCAACTGATCGGGCGAGGGCAGCGCACGCGCCGCCGCGCGCACGGACTGGCGCTTGCGCTCGAAATTGCGCGAAACCGCAGCCTTGAGCCGTGCGCCGAGACTGGCGAGCGTCGCTTCGAGGTCGGCCTTCACCGGGACGGCGATTTCGGCCGCCCCTGTTGGCGTCGGCGCTCTCACATCCGCGACGAGGTCGATCAGCGTCCAGTCGGTTTCGTGGCCGACGGCCGAAATCACCGGAATGGCGGAGGCGGCGACGGCGCGGGCCAGCGCCTCGTCGTTGAAGCCCCACAAGTCCTCGAGGCTGCCGCCGCCGCGCGCCACGATCAGCAGGTCCGGGCGCTCGATGGTGCCATCCCTTGCCAGCGCGTTGAAACCGGCGACGGCGGCGGTCACCTCGGCGCCCGCGGTTTCGCCTTGCACCCGCACCGGCCAGACGAGCACATGCAGCGGAAAACGATCCTTGATCCGGTGGATGATGTCGCGGATGACGGCACCCGTCGGCGAGGTGACGACGCCGATGACGCGCGGCATGAAGGGCAGCAACCGCTTGCGGCCCCCCTCGAACAGTCCTTCGGCCTGCAGCCGGCGCTTGCGCTCCTCCAGCAGCGCCATCAAGGCTCCGGCGCCCGCCGGTTCCAGATTGTCGATGACGATCTGGTAGTTGGATTTGCCGGGATAGGTGGTGAGCCTGCCGGTGGCGATCACCTCCATTCCTTCTTCGGGGCGGAATTTCAGCCGGCCCATCGTGCCCTTCCACACCACGGCGTCGAGCCGCGCGCGGTCGTCCTTCAGCGTGAAATAGGCATGGCCGGAGGAGTGCGGCCCGCGATAACCCGAGATTTCACCGCGCACCCGCACATTGCCGAAGGCATCCTCGACCGTGCGCTTCAGGGCGCCTGATATTTCGCTCACCGTATATTCGGTGGCGTTGCTGCGTGATTCGGATGCTGCTTCGCTCATCGGCCGATTGGGGGGTGGTTGCGCGCCGGCGTCAAGCTGGCTGTTTTCAGGTCGGCGTTCAGGTGCGTCTGATCGCTTACCAGCCCGGCAGGATCTGGTTCGGCTTGGTTCGCCGCATCTTGCTGAAGGCGAGTGCCGCGAAATCGAACGTTCCCGCCTCTTCGCCAAGCGGCACCGAGATGTTGTCCAGGCTTTCGGAAATGTGCCGGGCCAGTGCATCGACGATCTCCGGCCGCGAGGTTTGGCCGCGCATGATGCCGATACGGCAGTCGGGCAGGGCGCCGAAGCCGTCGGCCTCGCCCAGCACCCGCATGCCGGGCCTGAGCGCGCATTCCGGCAGCACCGAGATCGCCAGGCCCGACAACACCGCGGCGGTGATGACCGTTGCGGAAAAGCTGGTGAACAGGATACGATAGTCGCGGTTCTGCTGGTCAAGCACGTCGACGGCGGCGCGTCGCCAGATACAGTTTGGCCGGCCAAAGGCCATAGGCAGCGTCTCCTGCTCGTGCGTGGCGTGGTTGGCCGAGGTGACCCACAGCAGCGGTTCGCGCCGCACCACCTCGGACTGGCCCCGCACGTCGTTATGCGTCACCAACGCCAGGTCGAGATTGCCGCGCTTGATGTGTTCGACCAGCCCCGGCGTCGGTTCGCAGACGACGGTCAGTTCGACGCGTGGATTGGAACGCGTGAAGCGCGCCATGATCTCGGGCAGGAAACGGTCGGCGTAGTCGTCCGGCGTACCGATCCGGATCGTGCCTTCGAGCCGCCGGTCGTCGAAGGCGGCCAGCGTTTCGCGGTTGAGATAGAGCAGCCGTCTTGCGTAGGAAAGCAGCTTGTCGCCTTCCTCCGTCAGTCTGTTGCTGCGCCCTTCCTTTTCGAACAGCGGCTTGCCGATCCGCTCCTCTAGCCGGCGCATCTGCATCGACACCGCCGACTGGGTGCGGTGCACCTCTTCGGCCGCCCGGGTGAAACTGCCAGTGTCGGCGATCGAGATGAAGGTCTGCAACTGATCTAGATCGAGCGGCGCTTTCATCGGCATGATCCATCACTAGTGTTGATGCTTAAGATTAGAAACATTCGTTGGATTAATCAATCGAGCAATGGCAAATTACTGATGTCCACATGAAGGCATGTGAATCGAAGCCGGAACGGCCGCTGTCGCCAGCGCCGATCGCCTGGTTTTGCCCGTTCGAGTCTGAAGGAGACCGACATGGTTACGTTTGATTTCGCCACCGAGACCTCGCGCATCACCACGCGTCCGGCCGTTGCGACGCGCGCGATCAATGCGGTCTCCAATGTCTACCAGGCCTGGAAAAACCGCCGTGCCTTCTATCGCCTCGGCGAGATGTCGGACGCCGAGCTTGCCGATATCGGCCTGACGCGCGCCGACCTGCACGTCGCCATCGACGTGCCGTTTGGCCGCGATCCGACGGCGATGCTGCGCGAAATCGCCAGCGATCGCGTCGAAACCATCGAGGACATCGCCCGCAGGGTGGCCTGATCGGTTGAATTTCGGTCCCGCTGAACCTTTTCATCAGTCAGCGCGACCAAGGTTCATGCAGGCTTCCCACTCCCTGCCGGTCCCCCGCCGGCCTGCCTGCACGCTGCCCGGTCCTCCCAAGGACCGGGCTTTCTTTTTGCGCGAGGCAAAAGCCAAAACCTGGGCGACGGCTACCGCCGATCCATGCCGCGCTTGAACTGGTCGAAAATCGACTCCATGCCTTTCTGGTAGTCGTCGCGCTGCTGCGCTCCGGTCTCGAACATCTTGCCAAACAGATCGTCGAACGGGTTCGTCGGCCTGCCGCTCGGATTGGCCTGCGGCTGCGGCGCCTGGGGCTGCCGCCGAGCTTGGGGCTGCGGCGCCGGCTGCTCGCCGCCTGATGCACCGCCACCCTGCCGCAGCATCTCCTCGAAGATCTTGCCTAGCGGACTGTCGCCATAGGGGCTCTGGGTCTGCTGCGGCTGAGGCTGGTCCTGCGGCGGCTGCGCGCCACCGCCGAACATGTCCTGCAGCACCTTGCCGAGCGGATTGTCGCCAAAGGGGTTCTGTGTCTGCTGCGGTTGTGGCTGGGATCGGCTTTGCGGCTGTGGCGCGCCGCCGCCGAACATGTCCTGCAGCACCTTGCCAAGCGGGTTGTCCATCGGGTCTTGCGATGGCGGGCTCGGCTGCGGCGCCGGCGCCTGGGCGCCGCCCAGGCCGCCTCCCTGGCGCATCATCTGCTCGATGATCTCGCCCAGCGGATTGCTGCCGGCGGCGCCGAAGCCGCTGGCCGCCTGCATCTGCCCCCCGGCCAACTGATTGGTGGTCTGCTTGAACAGCCCGCCCATCATCATCGAGGCCAGGGCCGGCAGCATCTGTTGCAGCACCTGCTGGCTGATACCGGTCGCTTGCGCCGCCTGGCCGGCAACCGCGCGCGACAGATCCTTCGAGCCGAACAGATGCCCCAGAATGCCGTTGCCCTCATTGATGCCTTGCGGCGAGAAGGCCCGGGTCGCGTCCTCGAAATACTTGGCGTGCTGGCCGCTCGCCATCGCCGTCATGAAGGCGCCGAGCCCATAGGGATCGGCGGTGTTGCGCCTCAGTCCTTGCGAAAAGGCAGGCAGCAACGCCTCCACCGCAGATTGCGTCTGCTGCATCGAGAGCCCGTATTGTTGGGCAAGCGCCTGCATGCCGCTGCCGTTCTGGGCTTGTGCCAGCATGTCGAACAAGGAAGGCATTGGTCTCTCCTCCGGAAATCCTCGCCGGAGAAGCCTAATTCGTTTCCACCGCCGATTGAAGCGGCTTTTGCAGGAGCCTGGCCGCCTCGAAGCCGAGGGTTAATAGGCGTATTCCATGAACACCGGCTCGATCGAGCCGCCCCAGCGCGTGTGGTAGGCCGACAGCATCTCCTCGGCGCTGGTGGTGCCGCGCGCCACGACCTCGTCGAGCGTGTTGAGGAACGAGGTCTCGTCATAGCCGTCGCGGTTCTTCTTGCCGCGGTTCTTCAGCCCCATGCGCGAGATGGTGAGCACGTCGCGAGCGATGTCGCGCAACGTGGCGTTGCGGAACGGCGCCGAAATGCCTTGTTCGGGCACGGCGTTGCGCATCGCCAGCACTTCCCCGTAGGTCCAGCTCGAGGTCAGCGCCTCCGCCGCATCGAGCGCTGCCTCGTCATAAAGCAGCCCGACCCAGAAGGCCGGAAGGGCGCAGATGCGCCGCCACGGCCCGCCATCGGCGCCGCGCATCTCGAGAAAGCGCTTCAGCCGCACGTCGGGGAAGAGCGTCGACAGATGGTTAGCCCAGTCGCCCATCGTCGGCAATCCGTCCGGGATTTCATTGCGGACGGCCCCGGCCATGAACTGACGGAAGGTGACGTGCGTCATGTCGTGGTACTGGCCGTCGCGGATGACGAAATACATCGGCACGTCGAGTGCCCATTCGACATAGTCGGCAAAACCGAAATCGGGCGAGAAGCAGAATTCGAGCAGGCCCGAGCGTTGGTTGTCGGTGTCGCGCCAGATGTCGCCGCGCCAGCTCTGCAAGCCGTTCGGCCGGCTTTCCGTGAAGGGCGAATTGGCGAACAGCGCCGTCGACAGCGGCTGCAGCTTCAGCGACACCTGCATCTTGCGCCGCATGTCCACCTCGCTCTCGAAGTCGAGATTAACCTGGATCGTGCAGGTGCGGTACATCATGTCGAGGCCCTTGGTGCCGACCTTGGGCATGTAGCGCGTCATGATCTCGTAGCGCGACTTCGGCATTTTCGGCGTCTCGGCCAGCGACCATTTCGGGCTGCCGCCAAGGCCAAGGAAGCGGATGCCCATCGGCTCGGCGATCTCGCGCACCTGCGCCAGGTGGGCATTGCCCTCGCGGCAGGTCTGGTGGATCGTCTCCAGCGGCGCGCCGGAGAGTTCGAATTGGCCGCCGGGCTCCAGCGAAATCGCGCCCTGGCCGGTCGGCTCGACCAGGCCGATGATGCGGCCGTCATCGATGATGGGGTCCCAGCCGAGCTTTGACTGCATGCCTTCGAGGATGGCGCGTATGCCGCGCTCGCCGCCATAGGGCACGGGCCCGTTGCCGTCGACGTAGAACGGGAATTTCTCGTGCTCGGTGCCGATGCGCCACTTCTCCCGCGGCTTGTTGCCCTCGGCCAGATGCGCGACGAGTTCGTCCATGCCTTCGATCGGCCGGAAATCGGTTGTGTCGCGCGCCATCATCAAGCCCCTGCGGCGCTATGATCCCGAAATCGACCTCGATTTTCGGGATATGCGCCAAAATCAAAGTACTACAGCGGCCTTTGCGCGTCGACGCGCGGCACTGCAGGGCGGCCGGAAGACCGCCGGCGCTAGATGGACGAAATGTCAGTAGCCGATCAAGCGAAAAATCCTGAGCCAGAGGTCAACAGGAATTGAACGATGCGGCTCTTCCCATCTCCACAAGAGGGGAGGAAGAAACCCTCACCAATCGCCGATTGTGGCCTGCATCACCGCCAGTGCGGCCACGGCGGCCGTGTCGGCGCGCAGGATGCGCGGGCCGAGCGGAATGGCGGTAACGAAAGGCAGAGCGCGCAACAGCTTGCGCTCTTCGTCGGAAAATCCGCCTTCCGGCCCGACCAGCAGGCCGAGCTTCCTTTCGCTCAACGCTTGCAGCGTGGGCAGGGGATTGTTGGTCGAAGCGTCCTCGTCGCAGAAGATCAGCCGCCGCTCCTTGTCCCAGCCGGTCAGCAGGCGTTCGAACTTTTCCGCTTCCCGCACCTGCGGCACCGCAAGTATGCCGCACTGCTCGGCCGCCTCGACGACATTGGCGCGCAACCGGTCGATGGAGGGTTTGGCCACTTGCGTGTGCTGGGTGATGACCGGCTGCAGCACGCCGGCACCCATTTCGACCGCCTTTTGCACCAGATAGTCGAGCCGGCCTTGCTTCAGCGGTGCGAAGCAGTAGACGAGATCGGGCAGCGGCGGCTGCGGCCGTTGCCGCGCCAGCACCCTCAGCTTCACCGCCTTCTTGGACCTGGCCGCGATGGCCGCCGACCATTCGCCGTCGCGGCCGTTGAACAACAGGACCTCGGCGCCCTCGCCAAGCCGCAGCACATGCAGAAGATAATGGCTCTGCTGGTGGCCGGCGTCGAACTCGATCTCCGGCCCGAGATCGTCGGGCACGAACAGGCGTTGCATCTTGTAATTGGCGCGCATGGCCGAGGAATGGGCGAGCCGGCGGTTGGCGTCAAGCCTTGGCGGAAGGATGCCAGACGGGTTCGTAGCCTCGCCTCAGCACCCCGATCGTGGTCGGCGGCGTCAGCAGCCGTAGCGGCCGATGAGCGAGGTCGTTGAAATCCTGCGCTCCGCAATATCCTGCGAACGACCAGCGCAGCGCCTTGCCGCGACGCAAGGCGTAGGCATTGCCTCCACCCTCGACCATCGTGCCGTCGGGCAGGCCTGCAAGCTCGTCAGCCGCCACCACCGGCGGCTTGCCGCCCGCGGCCAGCCGCTCCTTGTGCAGCCGCTTGTCGACCTGCGGCGCGCGCGGCTCCGTTATGCCGAAGGCTTCGCCGAAGCGACCCACAAAATCCCTGGCCCGTTCGCGCCGGCAGAAGAAGCAGGGCCGATGGCCCGCCGCCAGCGCCGTCACCTCGTCGAGGAAGAACAGTTCCGTCCAGCCCGCCTTGGGTCCCGATAGATCATCACGTCGCCGGTTGCGGCCCATCGGCTCGCGCCGCACGTCGCCGAAGTCGCAGACGCAGATGATCCAGGCGTGAAGCGCCCAGCGTTTTTTCAACAGCGTCCTGGTCTCGGGATCGTGGATGATGCCGCGATTGCCCATGAACAGGCCGCGCTCGGGCACGGCGTGGATAGCGCCGAACGGATCGACCCGGTTTTGCAGTGGCATAGTTTTCTCCGCGCGCCCGCATCTTGGCTGAAATGCCGGCGCCATGATATCGCTCGTCGCATCGTTTTCACGTCAGCAGGGTTTTGCGATGCGGGTGCTGGTGGTCCAGAACTACGACAACACCGGCCTCGGCCAGGTCGGCGCGGCACTTGCGGAAGCCGGTGCCGATCTCGACATCCGCCTTCCTTACAAGGGCGATCCGCTGCCGGATGATGCGAACGGCCACGACGCCATGGTGGTGCTCGGCGGCGGCCAGAACGCGCTGGCCGACGATGAATATCCCTATTTTCCGGCGCTGCTCGAACTTATCAGCGATTTCGCCGGCCAGGACCGCGCGGTGCTCGGCATCTGCCTCGGCAGCCAGCTGGTTGCCCGCGCCTTCGGCGGCGAGAACCGCATCGGCGGCGCCAACGAATTCGGCTGGCGCGGCGTGTCGCTGACGCCGGACGCCAAGGCCGATCCGGTGCTGGCCGAGCTTCCAGAAAAGTTCCCGATCTTCCAGTGGCACGACGACACCTTCGTGCTGCCTGAAGACGCCGTGCGGCTCGCCGGCAATGATGTCGCCGAGAACCAGGCGTTCCGCGTCGGCCGCGCCGTCTACGGCTTCCAGTTCCATTTCGAGGCCGATCGGCCGCTGGTGAAGGACTGGAGCACCTCTTTCGCGCCGATCATTGCAGCGCGCCACCCCGACTGGGCCGGCAAGCTCGAGGGCGAAATGGCCCGTAACGGACCGGATGCCGATGCTGCCGGCCTTGCCATCGCCCGCGCATGGGTGGCGACGATCTGAGCATCATCTCTGCGGACCAGGGCGTGGCATAATTGGCACGCGGCGGTGAATCCGCCTGGGGAAAACCGGTTTCGTCCTTGGCTTGTGTACGCCCGCCATCCTAGAAGGCGCGCGCTCTGCATCACCGGTGCAACCGCGACGGACCTTTGTGTGGCCCGTGCGACACACCGCCGATACAGAACGTGCCTAGAAGCGCGAAATCGTCGAAACTTTGAGACGTATTTTCGGTTTCAACGCATTGGTAACCGCCTCGTGCACAGATGCAGGAAGCTCAACAAGAGATGACGTCCGTGAAAGCAGCGCTTCTGTCCTTTGCCATGATGTCCGCCATCGTGATTTGCGGTCTCGGCATCTATGCGGCCGATGCCGCCAACAACCACAACGCCGTCGACGGCTACGGCGTCACCGCTTCGCTGCGCTGAATAGCCGGACCGTTCGCGTCGTTTCCGCGGCGCGCGCCACTCAAGCTTCCCTTATTGTCATTGTCAGAATGCGTTTGTCGGCGTCCTCGACAACGAGCGCGCTCAGCATGCCTGATTGCCAGGCGAGCGTATCGACATTGACGCGGTTGGCCATGACTTCCGCCTCGGGAACGGGCGTGTGGCCGTGCACCACGATCTTCGGGAAAAGGCCGGCGTGATCGTGGAAAACGTCGCGGATCCAGATCAGATCCTGCGGATTCTGGTTCTCCAGGGCAACGCCTGGCCTGATGCCGGCATGGCAGAAGAAGAAGTCGCCGAAGCTGATTGAGAAGGGTAGCGAGCGCAGGAAGTCGATATGGTGTTGCGGTACGGCTTCGAGCAGAGCCTGATGCCCCCGTCTCATCGTCTCCATCCTGCCGAACCAGCCGGCGTCGGCCGCGAGGGGCACACCGTAGGATAGCGCCGTCTGGACCCCGCCATAGCGCATGAAAAGCCCGTCCGGGTCAGGGGTATCGAGAAAATCGAGAAAGCCGAGATCGTGATTGCCGGCAAGCATCAGGTTTCGCGGATCGCGTTTGCGCGCCTCGATCAGGAAATCGACGACGTCCTTGGAGTCCGGCCCACGGTCGACATAGTCGCCGAGGTGGATGACGCGCCAGTCGCGAGCCGGCTTCCATTCGAGCTCGCTCTCGATTCGCTGATGCATGGCGGCCAGCAAATCGAGCCGGCCATGGACATCGCCGATTGCGTAGAGCCGCATGCCGTCCGGTCCGCGCGCGTCCAGGAAATGAATGTCGGGTTCTGCCAACGTATCGCTGTCTCCGTGATCAGGCCGTCGCCGACCTGGCTAGCGCCGGATCTGGTCCTTGCCCATGTCGGTCACCAGACGTTTTCCGCACAGCGCCAGTGTGATGTCCATTTCCTTACGTATGATTTCCAGCGCCTTGGTAACGCCTTCCTTGCCGAGCGCGCCCAGGCCGTAGAGGAACGGCCGGCCGATATAGGTGCCCCTGGCGCCGAGGCACAGTGCCTTCAGCACGTCCTGGCCGGAGCGGATGCCGCCATCCATGTGCACCTCGATCCTGTCGCCGACCGCGTCCGCGATTTCCTCCAGCGCCATGATCGACGAGGATGCGCCGTCCAACTGACGCCCGCCATGGTTGGAAACCACGATCGCATCGGCGCCCGTTTCAGCGGCCATCAACGCGTCTTCCTTGTCGAGAATGCCTTTCAGGATCAGCTTGCCGCCCCAGCGTTCCTTGATCCAGGCGACATCCTTCCACGACAGATGCGGGTCGAACTGCTCCGTCGTCCATGACGCCAGCGAAGCCACGTCGCCGACGCCCTTGGCGTGGCCGACGATGTTGCGGAACGTGCGGCGCTTCGTGCCGGCCATGCCCATCCACCAGCGCGGACGGACCGCGATGTTGGCGATGTTGGCCAGCGTCATCTTGGGCGGCGCCGAAAGTCCGTTGCGGACATCCTTGTGCCGTTGGCCGAGGATCTGCAGGTCGAGCGTCAGCACCAACGCCGAGCATTTCGCCGCTTTTGCCCGGTCGATCAGGTCGAGCACGAAGTCCTTATCGCGCAGCACGTAAAGCTGGAACCAGAACGGCTTCTTCGTCACCGACGCGACATCCTCGATCGAGCAGATGCTCATCGTCGACAGCGTGAACGGCACGCCGAATTCCTCGGCCGCCTGCGCCGCCAGCATCTCGCCGTCGGCATGCTGCATGCCGGTCAGGCCGGTTGGGGCCAGCGCCACCGGCATGGCCACCTTCTCGCCGATCATGGTCGATTCCAGTGAGCGGTTGCTCATGTCGACCAGCACGCGCTGGCGGAACTTGATCTTCTGGAAGTCCTCCTCGTTGGCCCGGTAGGTGCTCTCGGTCCATGCGCCGGAATCGGCATACTCGAAGAACATCCTGGGCACGCGCCGTCGCGCCAGGTCCTTGAGGTCGGCAATGGTGAGAATGTCGCTCATCGTGTCCCCGCTTGATCGATATCGTTCAGGAGCGTTTGCGCGCCGGTTCGGCATCGCCGGCTTCAGAGCGTTGCCTGAGCCTGAGCCGCGATACGCGCTGCCAGTCGCCGCTGCGCTCGGCTTGCGCCATCGACCGCTCGACATAGATCATGTGGTCCATCGCCGCCTGCCGCGCGCCGGCCGGGTCGCCGGCCTTGACCGCGATGTGGATCGCCCGGTGCTGGGCCAGCAGCGCATCGCGCGCGCCGGGCACCGTGAACACCAGCAACCGGTTCTGGAACACGCCTTCCGACAGCAGCCTGTAGCAGGAGCGCAGCGTATGCAGGAGCAGGATGTTGTGCGCGCATTCGCAGATCGCATGATGGAATTCGACGTCGATCTCGGCTTCGTCGTCGAAATCCCCGGTGCGGTGCGCTTCGTCCATGCGTGCCATGATGCGGTCGAGCAGGGCCAGGTCCTCCGGCGTGGCGCGCCGCGCCGCATATTCGGCGGCGATCCCCTCCACCTCGCGGCGATATTCCAGGTAATCGGCCACCGCCTTGCGATGCGTCGAGATCAGGTCCGCCACCGGCTTGGTGAACAGCTGGCCGATGATGTCGGCTACATATGTGCCGCCGCCCGGCCGCGTCGTCAAAAGGCCGCGTCCCTCGAGCGCCTTCAGCGCGTCGCGCAGGATCGGCCGGGACACATCGAACTGGCGTGCCAGCTCGCGCTCGCCAGGCAGCCGGTCGCCGGTGCGCAGCACGCCTTCGAGGACGAGGCTTTCGATCTGCTGCACCACCTCGTCGGCGGTTCGCGAGTGCTCGATCCTGGAAAAAATGTCGCTCAACGGCATGCCTGGGAGTGTTGAACCGGTGTCGCGCAAGATAAAGCCAGCGTCGCCAACTGGTCAAATTATTTATCCAATTGGTCGAAGCGTGTCGGCTTCCCCGCTCGCGCCCCTATCCTCTTCGGCTAAACTTTGCTGTTTGCGTCAGGAGCCTATTGGCTCTAGAGGACGCAACTGCAAGAGGGTTCAAAGAAACCCGGGGAACAAGCCGTGTCGCACGACCCGTCCAATCTCGAATTTCAGCCGCGCGCCAAGGGCAGCGTGCTCGGATTTCCGGCGCATGAGGGACGGCCCGGCGCGCTGGGCGAAGTCCATGCCCGTCCGCACCCGCTGATCGAGAAGCCGCGTGTGCTGATCCAGCTCGCCTTCATGACCGAGGGTGGCGCCGGCGTCGATCATTCGGTGCTTTCCGAGCTGTCGCGCCGGCTCGGCATAGCCGCGCCCGACCGTCAGGCCCGCCATCACGCCATGAGATGGGGCCAGGGCTCGTTGCGCTGGGAGCGGCATACCGAATTCTCCACCTATCTGTGGGAAGGGCCGCTTGCCGAAGGCGGCAAGGGCCAGGAGGATTCGCCGTTCGGCAACGGATTTTCTCCACCCGGAACCGTTATTTCAGGCATCCGGCTCGAGATCCGCAAATGGACGCAGGCGGGCGAGCGGTCGATCGCCGGCTTCGATCCGACCAGCCTCTGCTATTCGCTGGTCGAACGCGGCAATGCTGCAATCGTCACCGATTTCCGCCAGGATGGCGACGGCCTGACCCGTATGCTGATCCTTGACCGCGCCCTGACGCCGGCCAGCACTGGCGCCTTGTCGCAGCGGCTGATCGACATCGAGACCTATCGCACGCTGGCCATGCTCGGCCTGCCGCTGGCGCTGGCCTTGTCCGGCCGCGCCCGCCGTATCGAGGACAGGCTGGCCCAGATCACGCTGGAGATGAAACTCGCCGAGACCCGCGACAGCCAGAAATTGCTTGCCGACCTGACCGAACTCGCGGCTGAGTTGGAAGCCGACGCGGCGTCGAGCCTCTACCGCTTCGGCGCCAGCCGTGCCTATGACGGTATCGTCGGCGAAAGGCTGGAAGCGCTCGAGGAAGAAGCCGTACAGGGATATGACACCTGGGCGGGGTTCCTGCGGCGGCGCATGGCGCCTGCCATGCGCACCTGCCGTTCGGTCGAGGAGCGTCAGGCCAACCTGTCGCGCAAGCTGACGCGCGCCACCACGCTGCTGCGCACCTGGGTCGATGTCGAGGTCGAGAAGCAGAACCGCGACCTGCTCGCCTCGATGAACAATCGCGCCCGGTTGCAACTGCGCCTGCAGCAGACCGTCGAAGGCCTGTCGGTCGCGGCCGTTTCCTACTATGTCGTCGGCCTCGTCGGCTATGTCGCCAAGGGCGCCTCGATCTTCGGCCATGCCTTCGCGCCCGAAGTGGTCACGGCGGCGTGCGTGCCGCTCGCCATCCTGCTGGTCTGGTGGGGCGTGCGGCGGGTGCGGCGCATGCATTCCGAGCCGACGAAACATCCGGGCGAGTAGGCGCGCCTTTACTTCCCACAGGATAAAGCGCACCAGCGGCAGATTGCCGCTACGGAAGGCGTCCGTTGCGTCCGTGTCCGCTCTCGGTCAAAGCGGGGTTTGCAACCGACGCCCTTCACTGGTAAAAGATTTTGACCAGTCACGCGAGATGAGGCTGCCGATGTCCGGCCTTGCCATGCCCAAGCCAGACGACGCCACGATGCGCCGGCGCGGCGAGATCGTCGCCGACATGCGCATTATCGTGCCGGGCGAGGGTGTGGTCGACGCGGCCAACGAAATGCGCGCCTTCGAGAGCGATGGCCTGACCGCCTACCGGCAATTGCCATTGGTCGTGGTGCTTCCCGAAACGGTGGCACAGGTTTCGCGCGTGCTGAAATACTGCAATGACCGCAACATCCGCGTCGTGCCGCGCGGCTCCGGCACCTCGCTGTCGGGCGGTGCGCTGCCGCTGGAGGACGCGGTGCTCCTGGTCATGAGCCGCTTCAACCGCATTATCGAGATCGATTTCCCCAATCGCATCGTCGTCGCCCAGCCGGGCGTCACCAATCTCGGCATCACCACCGCCGTCGAGCAGGAGGGTTTTTACTACGCCCCCGACCCATCTTCCCAGATCGCCTGCTCGATCGGCGGCAATGTCGCCGAAAATTCCGGCGGCGTGCACTGCCTCAAATACGGCCTGACCGCCAACAATGTGCTCGGCATCGAGATAGTGCTGATGAGCGGCGAGGTGGTGCGTCTCGGCGGCAGGCATCTGGACGCGGAAGGCTACGACCTGCTCGGCGTCATGACCGGCTCCGAAGGCCTGCTGGGCGTCGTCACCGAAGTCATCGTGCGCATTTTGAAGAAGCCGGAGACGGCACGTGCGCTGCTGATCGGCTTCCCGACCAGCGAGCAGGGTGGCCAATGCGTCGCCGACATTATCGGCGCCGGCATCATTCCCGGTGGCATGGAGATGATGGACCGTCCGGCGATTCATGCGGCGGAGGATTTCGTCCATGCCGGATATCCCCTGGATGTCGAGGCTCTGCTGATCGTCGAGCTCGATGGGCCCAGCGTCGAGGTCGATCATCTCATCACCGCGGTCGAGGCGATCGCCATCCGCAACGGTTCGACCACCTGCCGCATTTCGCAGTCGGAGCAGGAGCGATTGAGCTTCTGGGCAGGGCGCAAGGCTGCCTTCCCCGCGGTCGGCCGCATCTCGCCCGACTATTACTGCATGGACGGCACCATCCCGCGCAAGGAACTGCCGCGCGTGCTGGCCGGCATGCGCGAGCTCTCCGAAAAATACGGGCTCGGCGTCGCCAATGTCTTCCATGCCGGCGACGGCAATTTGCACCCGCTGATCCTTTATGACGCCAACGTGACGGGCGAACTCGACAAGGCCGAGAGTTTCGGCGCCGACATATTGCGGCTGTGCGTGAAGGTCGGCGGCGTCTTGACCGGAGAGCATGGGGTGGGCGTCGAGAAACGCGACCTGATGCCGGAAATGTTCAACGGGATCGACCTCGACCAGCAGATGCGGGTCAAATGCGCCTTCGATCCCAATCATCTGCTCAACCCGGGCAAGGTGTTCCCGCAGCTGCGCCGCTGCGCGGAGCTGGGGCGCATGCATGTGCATCGCGGAGAGTTAGCGTTTCCGGACATTCCGAGGTTTTGAGGGTTATGTCAGCGCCTGAACGCCCCCCTCTGTCCTGCCGGACATCTCCCCCTCACGGGGGGAGATTGGCAGCTTCGTCGCTTCGCCCTTCCGCCAACGCTGGAGATTGGCGAAACCCGGCGCGGCATCCAATCTCCCCCCTTGAGGGGGAGATGTCCGGCAGGACAAAGGGGGGCGCGAAGGAACGCGGCTTTTCCGCATTTGCATATGGCGCATCGGCGCCATGACCACCTTCACTCCCACCACCCCTTCCGAAGTGCTCTCCACCGTCGCCTGGGCGGCGGCGGAAGGCTCGCCGCTCGAAATCCTCGGCCACGGCTCCAAGCGCGGCATCGGTCGTCCGCTGCAGACCGAGCACACGCTCGACCTGTCGAAGCTCTCCGGCGTCACGCTCTATGAGCCCGCCGAACTGGTGCTGTCGGCAAAGGCCGGCACGCCACTGGCCGAAATCGAGACGCTGCTGGCGCAAAACGGCCAGCAACTCGCTTTCGAGCCGATGGATTACGGCCCGCTGCTCGGCGGCGAGCCAGGCAAGGGCACGCTTGGTGGTGCGCTTGCAGCGAACCTCTCCGGCCCGCGCCGGCTGAAGGCGGGGGCGGCGCGCGACCATATCCTGGGCATCCATGTGGTTTCCGGCCGCGGCGAGGCCTTCAAATCCGGCGGCCGCGTGGTCAAGAACGTCACCGGTTATGACTTGTCCAAGCTGATGGCCAACAGTTGGGGCACGCTGGCCGTGTTCACCGACGTCACCTTCAAGGTGCTGCCGTCGGCCGAGACCGAGGTCACGCTCGCCGTCCGCGGCCTGCTCGACGATGCGGCCGCCGCGGCGATGGCGCTGGCGCTCGGCTCCAGTGCGGAAGTATCGAGCGCCGCGCACCTGCCGGAGCGGATTGCCGCACGGGTTGCCGCAGGCGTGCTCGGCAATGATGCGGCCACGCTGCTGCGGGTGGAAGGTTTTGGCCCCTCCGTCGTCTATCGCATCGCCGCGCTGAAGACGTTGCTCGGAAATGCCGGACCACTGGAGGAGATTTCCAGCGAAGCGTCGGCTGCCCTGTGGCGTGACGTGCGCGATTGCAGGCCTTTCGCGGACAACAGCGACAAACCGGTCTGGCGCGTATCGATGGCGCCTGCCCAGGCGCACCAGATGGTTTTCACGCTGCGCATGCAGGCTGCCGTCAGCGCCTTCTATGACTGGCAGGGCGGACTGGTGTGGCTGCGCATGGAGGAGGGTGACCCGGAAGCGACGCTGCTGCGCGGACTTCTGAGAAAACATGGCGGCGGTCATGCGACGTTGGTGCGCGCGGCTCCTTCGCATCGCGCCGCTCTGCCGGTGTTCGAGCCGCAGGCTCCGGCGCTGACTGCGCTCAGCCAGCGGCTGAAGCAGGAATTCGACCCCAAGAACATCCTCAATCCCGGCCGCATGGCCTAGGACATCAGAGATGCAGACCAATTTTTCGCTTGCCCAGCTTGCCGACCCGCATGTCGCCGAGTCGGAAAGAATCCTGCGTAAATGCGTGCATTGCGGCTTCTGCACCGCCACCTGCCCGACCTATGTGACGCTGGGCAACGAACTCGATTCACCGCGCGGGCGCATCTACCTGATCAAGGACATGCTGGAAAACGGTCGCCCCGCCGACAAGGAGATCGTCACCCATATCGATCGCTGCCTTTCCTGCCTCGCCTGCATGACCACCTGCCCGTCTGGCGTCAACTACATGCATCTGGTCGACCATGCCCGCGCCCATATCCAGCAGACCTATAGGCGGCCGCTGCTCGATCGCCTGACCCGCGCCATGCTGGCCTTCGTCCTGCCCTATCCCCGGCGTTTTCGCGCCGCGCTCAAATTGGCGAAACTGGGCAAGCCGTTCATCGGCCTGTTCGAGAAGATCCCGGCATTGAAGCCGCTTGGCGCAATGCTCAAGCTCGCCCCGGAATCGATCCCGGGAGCATCGCCGATGGCTTCGCCGGGCACCCATACCGGGCAGGGGGCGAAGAGGGGCCGCGTCGCCATCCTCACCGGTTGCGCGCAATCGGTGCTCGATCCCGCCATCAACGACACGACCATTTCACTGCTGACGCGGCTTGGCGTCGAGGTCGTGGTGCCGCCGGGCGAGGGCTGTTGCGGCGCGCTCGTCCATCACATGGGCCGCGAGCAAGCCGCCCTTGCTTCTGCAAGGCAAAATGTCGATGCCTGGACCCGCGCGATTGAACAAGGCGGGATCGATGCCATCATCATCACCGCGTCGGGCTGCGGCACGACCATCAAGGATTACGGTTTCATGCTGCGGCTTGATGCGGCCTACGCCGAAAAGGCTGCACGTGTCTCCGCGCTGGCCAAGGACATTACCGAATACCTGACCGCCATCGACCTGCCCGAACCGGTGCGCAAGCCGGGCACGGTCGTCGCCTATCATTCGGCCTGTTCGATGCAGCACGGCCAGAAGATCACCCGCCAGCCTAGGGAATTGCTGGCCAAAGCCGGTTTCATCGTTCGCGAGCCGCGCGAAGGGCATTTGTGCTGCGGTTCGGCCGGCACCTACAACATCTTGCAGCCGGATATTTCGGCCGGGCTGCGCGACCGCAAGGTGAAAAACATCGAGGCTACCGGCGCTTCGGTCGTCGCCACCGGCAATATCGGCTGCATAACGCAGATCGCGTCTGCCGCGAAGCTGCCGGTGGTGCATACGATCAAGCTGCTCGACTGGGCCTATGGCGGGCCGAGGCCGGAAGGTGTCGCCGAACCCGGCCTGATCGCCGCTGAGTAGGGGCCGCCCCGGCGTTATTCGGCCGCCAGCCTGTCGATCGTGCCGTAGGTCGCCTCGTAGAGCGCGCGCTGGCGGCTGAGCGCCACCATCGTGTTGCGCAGCAGGATCGCAACGGTGATCGGGCCGACGCCGCCCGGCACCGGCGTGATCCAGGAGGCCACGTCCTTCACGCTGTCGGTGTCGACGTCGCCGACGATACGGGTGGAACCGTCCGGCAGCGTCTCGGAATTGATGCCGATATCGATGACGGCCGCACCCGGCTTTACCATGTCGGCCTTGATCAGGCGCGGCTTGCCGACGGCGACGAACAGCGCATCGGCGCGGCGCGCGTGCGCGGCGACCGAGCGCGTCATGTGGTGACAGACCGTGACCGTCGCGCCTTCGCTCATCAACAGGAAGGCGATCGGCTTGCCGACGATCTCGGAGTGGCCGACCATCACCACTTCCAGGCCCTTGAGGTCGAGGCCGGTTTCCTTGAGCAACTCGACCGAGGCGGCCGCCGTGCAGGGCGCCAGATCGAGCTGGTTGTAGACGATGTTGCCGATCGAGGCCGGATGCATGCCTTCGACGTCCTTCAGCGGATGCACCGCCGCCTGCAACGTCCTGATCGGGATATGTGCCGGCACCGGCCGCTGGATGATGATGCCGGTAACGCGCGGATCGGCGTTCAGGCCGTGGATCGCCGCTTCCAGTTCGCCCGCGGTGATGGTGGCGGGAAAGCGCCGTTCGTCGAAATCGATGTCCGCCAGCTCTGCCTTGGCGCGCTGGTTTCGTACATAGACATCCACCGCCGCCGTATCGCCGACGGTGATCGACACCAGTTTGGGCGGGAACCCTTCGGCCCTTGCGATCGCCGCATCCTCGCGCACGGAGGCGATGATGCGCCGGGCAACCGGGCCGCCCTTGAGATAGCGGCTGTCGTCGGACAGTGACATGATCGGACTCTTCTGACCTGAGCGTTGCCTTGCCATAGCAAAAGAACAGCGGCAATGGCAGCACGAATGCGAACCGTCATGCCTTTTGCGCGACGTGCGGGCGCGGCAGTGCTTCGTCCGAAACGGAAAGGGCAGCACGGTTTCCCGTGCCGCCCTTTCTGACCGGCCGCATCCCCATACGGCCCGTCCCCCGTTATTCCTTCCGATCCCGGGAAGCGCTGCGCTTCCGGATCGGGTGATTCGCAGCAACTATTATATCACCTCGACAGTGGTTCCGACATCGACCCGTTCATAAAGGTCGACGACATCCTCGTTGCGCATGCGGATGCAGCCCGACGACACGGCGCCGCCGATCGTCCAGGGCTGGTTGGTGCCGTGGATGCGATATTCCGTACTACCGAGATAGAGCGCGCGCGCGCCGAGCGGGTTCTCCATGCCCCCGGCCAGGTAGGTTGGCAGGTAACGCCCCTTGGCGGCCTCGCGCTTGATCATCGCGGCCGGCGGGCGCCAGTCCGGCCAGACCCGCTTGTTGGTGATCTTGTGCGTGCCCGACCATTCGAAGCCCGGCTTGCCGGTGCCGACGCCATAGCGCCGCGCCTTGCCGTTCTTTTCGACCAGATAGAGGAAGTTCTGGGTCGTATCGATGACGATGGTGCCCGGCTTCTGGGAGCCGTCATAGGCGACTTCCTGCGGCAGGTAGATCGGATTGATCTGCGGGCGCGCGACCATGCGCTTGGCCGGGGCCTGCACGGCCGCCGTTTGCACGCGGTCGGGCTGCGCATAACGCGGGCGCGGCTGCTGCGCGACCTGCCGGTTCTGCCGCACGATCCCCGGCGCTTGGCCAAGCTGCAGCACCCAGGGGGCGGAAAGGTCGGGGCTCACCATCACCGGCGGTCTGTCGGCATAGCGGTCTCCGGCCGTGGAAGGTGTGACGCCTGCGGCAAACGCAGCCACGGCGCCGAGCACGGAAAACAAAACTCTCTTCATCGGGAAAGCACCTTGATCGTCTGACAAACCGGGTGGAAACCACCTCCCGGTTCAGCGATCATTGGCGCGGGAACAGCAACCGAAACATGAATCGGAATGTGTAAAATGCGGAACTGTCGGTAAACCTTTTGGTGTGGTTACCGCCGCGTTCAGGAATCTGGTAAAGCCAAGGTAAAGCAGCGCAACCAGCGCGTTAACGAATGGAATTCTCGCCATGGACAAGGAAAGAACCGGCCTTCTCGCCGGACCCGACGGTGTCGCGCGCTGCTTCTGGCACGGCAATCTGCCCGACTACCTGCATTACCATGACCATGAATGGGGCCGCCCGGTGGCGGACGACCGCCGGCTGTTCGAGAAGATCTGTCTCGAAGGCTTCCAGTCGGGCCTGTCCTGGCTGACCATCCTGCGCAAGCGCGAGAATTTTCGCGCCGCTTTCGCCGGATTCGATTTCGACAAAGTCGCCGCCTTCACCGACAAGGACGTCGAGCGCCTGCTCGGCGATGCCGGCATCATCCGCCATCGCGGCAAGATCGTCTCGACCATCAACAACGCCAAACGCGCCCGCGAAATGGCCGATGAATTCGGCTCGCTCGCTGCCTGGTTCTGGAAGTTCGAACCCGGCAGGGAGGAACGGCCGCAGGTGGTCGACCTCGCCCATCTGCGCGCCAATCCGACCACGGCGGTCTCGATCCGCATTTCCAAGGATCTGAAGAAGCGCGGCTGGACCTTCGTCGGCCCGACCACGGTCTACGCCTTCATGCAGGCGATGGGCCTGGTCAACGATCATCTCGAGGGGTGTGTGTGCCGCAAAGAGGTCGAGAAAGAACGGAAGGCTTTCAAACGGCCGAAATAGCCTCAGGCGCCGTTGGCACTTCCCAGGAACAGGTCGGCGACGATCGCGACCACGGTGGCGACGGTTGGATAGATCACCAGCAGGCCGGTCACCAATGCGTCGCGCAGGGAAGGTCCGGTATCGGCGTGTACCTCGAACGGTCCGGCCGGCTGGCCGATCATGCTGGGAGCTTGGACATCTGCGGCGCGCAGGCGTGCCGGCATGTCGCCCGCATCCCTGTTGTCGTGAAATTCCACCGCGCTCATCATGTCCCGAACCCCTCCATTGCGGTGCGCTGTATCGGCCTCGATTATGTCGGCACGATGCCGCGCCGATGGCGGGATTGTTTCATTTTCGGTGCGTTTTTGTTTCGGCGAACGCCCGCGTGCCTTCTCGCATGCATGGAGACAGCGCCTGCCACCGGCCTTGCCCGGTAGGACCTGTTCGGTTAGGACACGCCCGTTGCGAAAATCGCAACGCTGTTGAGTTTTCAGCAACACGGAACACCGGGCGAATCCATGGCCGACAAATCGGAAAAGACGAAAGCGCGGCTGCCGCGCGGTTTTGCCGACCGCAGCGCCGAAGATATCCGCGCCGTCGAGAAGATGATGGCGACCATCCGCTCGGTCTACGAACTCTACGGTTTCGAACCCGCCGACCAGCCGCTGATCGAATACACCGATGCGCTCGGAAAATTCCTGCCCGACCAGGACCGGCCGAACGAAGGCGTGTTCTCCTTCCAGGACGATGACGACCAGTGGCTGTCGCTGCGCTACGACCTGACCGCGCCGACGGCGCGTTTCGTCGCCGAGAATTTCGAGCGCCTGCCAAAACCCTATCGCAGCTACCGTTCCGGCTGGGTGTTCCGCAACGAGAAGCCCGGTCCCGGCCGCTTCCGCCAGTTCATGCAGTTCGACGCCGACACGATCGGCACGCCGGGCGTCGCGGCCGACGCCGAGATGGCGATGATGATGGCCGATGTGATGGAAGCGCTCGGCATCAAGCGCGGCGACTACGTCATCCGCGTCAACAACCGCAAGGTGCTGGACGGCGTGCTCGAGGCGATCGGCCTCGGAGGTGAAGGGAATACGAGTCGTCGGCTGACCGTGCTGCGGGCGATCGACAAGCTGGACAAGCTCGGGCCGGAAGGCGTGCGGCTTCTCTTGGGACCAGGGCGCTGGGACGGCGGCAAGGAAGGCGAGGGCGACTTCGCCAAAGGCGCCGGGCTGAATGATACGCAAGCCGAGGCGGTTCTTCAGGCGACCGCTCGAAATGCGCAGGCCGGCCAGGATGCCAGCGTCAGTGGGAACGCCGTCTACCAGGAGGGCGTTGGCGAGCTCGCGACCATCGAGGCCCTGGTCAGGGCGGCGGGATACGGCGAAGATCGCGTCGCTATGGACCGCTCCGTCGTCCGCGGCCTCGAATATTACACCGGCCCGGTCTTCGAAGCCGAGCTCTTGGCCGAGATTCCCAACGAGGATGGCCAGATCGTGCGCTTCGGTTCGGTCGGCGGCGGCGGGCGCTATGACGGGCTGGTGTCGCGCTTCCGCGGCGAGCCGGTGCCTGCGACCGGCTTCTCCATCGGCGTTTCCAGGCTGATGACGGCGCTGAAGAACCTCGGCAAGCTCGACAGCGCCGATGTGATCGCGCCGGTCGTCGTGCTGGTGATGGACAGGGATACCGAAAGCCTCGGCCGCTACCAGAAGATGGTGGGCGAGCTGCGTGCCGCCGGCATCCGCTCCGAAATGTATCTCGGCGGCGCCGGCATGAAGGCGCAGCTCAAATATGCCGACCGTCGCGGCTGCCCGGTCGCGATCATCCAGGGCGGCGACGAGCGCGCCAAGGGCGAATTGCAGATCAAGGACCTGATCGAAGGCGCGCGCCTGTCGGCCGAGATCACGGATAACGCCGAATGGCGTGCCGCCCGCCCGGCACAGGTCACGGTGGCGGAAAGCGAGCTGGTGGCGCAGGTGAAGAAGATCCTGGCGGCGCAGGCAGCCGACCGCGCGAAGGGTGGCGCTTGAGCACCCCCCTCTGGCCTGCCGGCCATCTCCCCCGCAAGGGGGGAGATTGGATGTCGCGTATGCTTTCGCCAATCTCCGTCGTGGCAGAAAAGGCGCTGCGCTCGAAGCTGCCGATCTCCCCCCTTGCGGGGGAGATGTCCGGCAGGACAGAGGGGGGTGCCTCGCGCCCATGCGCTCTGTGACCTCCCGCTATCCCGCCATCGCGGCCGACATCGCCGGCCTCTTCGCGACCCGCGACACGCATGCGGTGGAGGTCGCCGTGCTGCAGCCGGCCGATCCGTTTCTCGATATGGCCGGCGAGGATTTGCGCCGCCGCATTTTCCTGACCGAAAGCGAGACCGGGCAGACGCTCTGCCTGCGGCCGGAATTCACCATTCCCGTCTGCCTCGATCATATCGCCAGCCAGGCCGGTACGCCGCGTCGCTACTCCTATCTGGGCGAAGTGTTCCGCCAGCGCCGCGAAGGCGGCAACGAGTTCTTCCAGGCCGGCATCGAGGATCTCGGCGACCGCGACACGGCCGCTGCCGATGCCCGTTCGGTGGCCGACGCGCATGCACTGCTGTCGCTGGCGCTGCCGGGCCAGCCGCTCTCGATCACGCTCGGCGACCAGGCCATCTTCGAGGCGGTGCTGGCGGCTCTCGGCCTGCCGCGCGGCTGGCGCATGCGGCTCGCCCGCGCCTTCGGCTCGGCGACGATGCTGGAGGCAGCCCTTGCCGATCTCGCCAATCCGCCGCGCAACAGCCAGCTCTCCGGCCCGGTCGCGGCACTCGTGCTCGACGGCGATCTGGACGGTCTCTCCGCGCATATAGCCGGCGGCATGGAACAGGCCGGCCTGTCGGCTTCGGCCGGACGCGCGCCGGCCGATATCGCGCGGCGGCTGATCGAAAAGGCAGAACTGCGCAGCGTGCGGCTGTCCAACGAAGCCTTCGCGGCGCTGAAGACCTTTCTGGCGATCGACGTGCCGCTCGATGGCGCGGCCCAGGCGCTCGAGAGTTTTGCCGGTGCCGCCGGGCTTTCGCTGGGAGCCGCGCTGGAAAAGTTCGCGGCGCGCGCCAAGGCCGTCGAGGCGAATGGCCTGCCGGCGCAAAAGATCCGCTATGACGCGGCCTTCGGCCGCCCGCTCGATTATTACACCGGCCTCGTCTTCGAGATCGCGGCGCAAGATGGTGAAAGGCCGCTGGCCGGCGGCGGCCGCTACGACCGGCTGCTGACGCTGCTCGGTGCCAAGACGCCGATCCCCGGCGTCGGCTTCTCGGTCTGGCTCGACCGCATCGAGGCATTGCGGGAGCGCGCACGATGATCACGCTGGCGATCCCGTCCAAGGGCCGGTTGAAGGAGCAGGCGCTGGAGGTGCTGGCGAAGGCAGGCCTCGCCATCAGCCTGCCCGGTGACGAGCGCAAATATCACGCCCGCGTCGAAGGCGTGGACAATGTCGAGGTCGTCTTCCTGTCCGCCTCCGAAATATCGGGCGAGATCGGGCAGGGCGCCGTCGATCTCGGCATCACCGGCGAGGACCTCGTGCGCGAGAACCTCGCCGACTGGGAGGCGCGCGCCGAAATCGTCGCCCGTCTCGGCTTCGGCCATGCCGATGTCGTGGTGGCCGTGCCCGACATCTGGCTCGACGTCGAGACCATGGCCGACCTCGATGATGTCGCCGCCGATTTCCGCCAGCGTCACGGAAGGCGGCTCAGGATCGCCACCAAATACTGGCGGCTGACCCAGCAATTCTTCTCGCAGAAGCACGGCATCCAGGTCTATCGCATCGTCGAGAGCCTGGGCGCCACCGAAGGCGCGCCGGCGGCCGGCCTTGCCGATGTCATCGTCGACATCACCACCACCGGCTCGACGCTGCGCGCCAACCATCTCAAGGTGTTGGCCGACGGCGTCGTGCTGCGGTCGCAGGCGTGTCTCGTCGCATCGCGAAAGACGCGTTCCACGGCCGACGAGACGATGCTGCGCGACATAGCGGCCAGCATGGCCTCGGTGAAGGGATAGCTGGCGGCGGACAAATTTTGTTCTTGCTTTGTGCCGGCCACTATGCTACTAATATTGGTATGGTGATGATTTGCGCCCCCGCCCTTCGAGGCGGGTTTTTCGTTCTGCGCCATTCTCACGACCCTGCCATTCTTATGACCGTGGAAGGCGGCGCGGTCCGCCTTCGAAGCTTGGCCCTACCTTCGGCGGGATTTCCACCGTCCCGGCAGGCTGATAGGCTCGGATGTCCTGGGAGGAGAGAGCGATGCCGGTCAATCTCGACGAGCTGAAGAACGCCACCAGTTTGCGCGGACGCGGGGCGCGCGCCGGCAGCGTCTTTGTCGCGCCCGTCGACGGCAAGGCGCATGTCTCGGGCGAGCGCGGCGTGCCGCTGCTCGACAAGACCATCCCCGCGCTGTTCTCCGACACGGCCGGCAAATACGGCACGCTCGATGCCGCCGTCTTCGTCGGCCAGGACAAGCGCTTCACCTGGAGCGAGCTGTCCGACACGGTGGATGCGCTGGCCGCCGGTTTCCTGGCGCTGGGCCTCGAAAAGGGAGATCGCGTCGGCATCTGGTCGCCCAACCGCTGGGAATGGCTGGTGACGCAATTCGCCACCGCCCGCATCGGCCTGATCCTGGTCAACATCAACCCGGCCTACCGGCTCACCGAGCTGGACTATGCGCTGAACAAGGTCGGCTGCAAGGCTCTGGTCACCGCGGCCAGCTTCAAGACCTCGGATTATCTCGGCATGATCGAGACGCTGGCGCCGGAGATCGCGACGGCCACGCCCGGCAAGCTCAGGGCACAGAAACTGCCGGCGCTCCGGATCGTCATCCGCATGGGCGAGGAGAACTCGCCCGGCATGTTCAATTTCGCCGATGTGCTGGCGATGGCGGGGCGCGACGAGCATGACAGCCTCGACCGCATCTCCGAGGGGCTGAAGCCGGACGACGCCATCAACATCCAGTTCACCAGCGGCACCACGGGCGCACCCAAGGGCGCGACGCTGACCCACAACAACATCCTCAACAACGGCAATTTCGTCACCTCGGCCATCAGGTTGACGGTCGACGACCGGCTTTGCATTCCCGTGCCGCTCTACCATTGCTTCGGCATGTCGATGGGCACGATGGGCTGCGTCACCAAGGGCGCGACCATGGTGTTCCCTGGCGAGGGCTTCGATGCCGGCGCCACGCTGAACGCCGTGGCGCAGGAACGCTGCACCGGCCTCTACGGCGTGCCGACCATGTTCGTCGGCCTGCTCGACCATCCCGATTTCGCCGTCTTCGACCTGTCCACCCTGCGCACCGGCATCATGGCCGGCTCGCCATGCCCGATCGAGGTGATGAAGAAGGTGGTGTCGCTGATGCATATGTCCGAAGTGACCATCGCCTACGGCATGACCGAGACCAGCCCGGTCTCCTTCCAGAGCAGCGTCGACGACCCCTTGGAAAAACGCGTCTCGACCGTCGGGCGCGTTCATCCCCATGTCGAGGTCAAGGCCATCGATGCCGATGGCGCGACCGTTGCCGTCGGTGCGCCGGGCGAACTCTGCACACGCGGCTATTCCGTGATGAAGGGCTATTGGGACGACGAGGACAAGACCCGCGAGGCGATCGATGCCGACGGCTGGATGCATACGGGCGACCTCGCCACCATCGACGCCGAGGGCTATTGCAACATCGTCGGCCGGGTTAAGGACATGGTCATCCGCGGCGGCGAGAACGTCTATCCGCGCGAGGTCGAGGAGTTCCTCTATCGACACCCCAAGGTGAGGGAGGTGCAGGTGTTCGGCGTTCCCGACGCCAAATATGGCGAGGAGCTCTGCGCCTGGATTGTGCTCAAGCCCGGCCAGATCGCCACCGAGCAGGAGATCAAGGCCTTCTGCGCCGGCCAGATCGCGCATTACAAGATCCCGCGCCACATCCGCTTCCGCACGGAATTGCCGATGACGGTGACCGGCAAGCCGCAGAAATTCCTGATGCGTCAGGCCATGGTGGAGGAGCTGGGGTTGGTGGCGCAGAAGACTGCGTGAGGCGAGCGCGGGGCAGGAAGGTGCGGTTGCCGAGACGAGTGTGAAATGGCGGCTTTCGGGTCGGAAGCGGACTGTCAGTTCTTGAGTGCCGCTGCGCCGATAGCTGCCATTCGGCAACCGCCCACAAGCGGCCCTTCCGCGCCAGATCAGTCGATGCTTGAAACTGCCATTCGCTGCATGAAAGCGGCGTCGAGCATGGTCAGAAAGGCGCGCACCGCGGGGTTGGCGCGTCGGCTTGCCGGCCAGAGCACGGTGACGTTATTTCGCTCGACGGCGAACGTGGACAGCACGGGGACCAGATCGCCGCGCTTCACATAGGGAGCCGCCATGAAGGAGGCGCCTATGCCTATCCCGCCACCGGCTGCCAGCATGATGAGCACGGCATCGCTGGCATCGGCGACCACACCGGCATTGGGCACGATCTCGATCTCGCGGTCGCCAATCCGGAAGGGCCAGCGAAAGGTCTGGCCTGTGCTCTGATACCGAAGGTTGACGGTGTCGTGCCCTCCCAGGTCATCGGGATGGGTCGGGGTGCCGCGTTCCTCGAGATAGGCTGGCGAGGCGAAGCAGCAAAGCCGATGGGGCGCGAGCTTGCGTGATAGTAGCCGGGTGTCAGCCAGATCGCCGATGCGTATGGCGACATCGATCCCTTCCTCAATCATGTCCACCATCTGGTCACCCAGCCTGAGATCGACGACCAGGTTCGGGTGGAGCCGACGGAAAGCCGGTAAAGCCGGGGCGATCAGGTGGAGTCCGATCGGCAGCGACGCGGCCACGCGCAACGTGCCCGATGGTTCGGAGCGCGCGGTCATTGCCGCCTGCTCGATTTCCTCCGCCTCGCGTAGCAGACGCAGCGCGCGCTCATGCAGGTCGCGCCCTTCGGGCGTGAAGGTGAGCGAGCGCGTCGTACGGGTAAACAGCGACAATCCTAAATGCCGCTCGAGCCGCTGGATGCTCTTGCTTACCGCCGACGGGGAAATCGACAGCGCGCGCGCCGCTGCCGTGTAGCTGCCCAGCGATCCGGCACGCGCGAAGGCGATGATACCAGTGAGCCGATCCAAAGCGATATGTTCCACCATGGCATTACTTAAGCGCCATCTGCGTCGATTATCAACCAGGGACGATGCCACTAAATCTGCTCCAACGACATGATGAGCGGAGATTTGACCAAATGAGCGACAAGATGAAGGCAGTCCGTCTGCACGCATTCGGTGGTCCCGAAGTGCTGGTGTACGAAGACGCGCCGAGGCCAAATGTGAAGCCCGGCGAGGTGCTTGTCCGCGTCCAGGCGGCGGCGCTTAATCCGCCCGACTGGTATCTGCGGGACGGCTATCGCGCACTGCCGCCAGAATGGCGACCCAACGCATCCTTCCCACTGATTCTCGGCACGGACGTGTCGGGCGTCATTGAAGCGGTTGGCGCCGACGCCGGTGAGTTCAGCATCGGCGACGAGGTCTATGCAATGGTTCGCTTTCCCCATGACCTAATGACGGGTAGCAATGCCTACGCGCATTATGTCAGTGTGCCGGCATCGCAGCTAGCGTTGAAACCAGCCGGCATCGACCATATTCATGCAGCCGGCGCGCCGATGTCGTTTCTGACGGCATGGCAGTTCTTGATCGAACCTGGCCACGACGAGCCGAATCCGTTCCAGCCCTTCCGGCATGAGCCGGTGCCGCTCGACGGCAAGACGGTGCTAGTCAACGGCGCCGGAGGCGGTGTCGGGCATCTGGCTGTCCAGTTGGCGAAATTGCGGGGCGCTCGCGTCATCGCGGTGGCATCGGCCAAGAACGAGGGGCTGATGCGAGATCTCGGCGTGGATCAGTTCGTCGACTACAAGACGACCGCGACCGAAGAAGTCGTCCGAGACGTCGACCTTGTGCTCGACGCGGTGGGCGGCGCGGACATGGAGCGCTTCTTCCATGTTCTGAAGCCGGGCGGCGCGCTGTTCCTGATCAACCCGCTGGGCTTCACGGGTCACGAGGAGGCAGAGAAGCTGGGAATCACTGTCTCATCCACACAGGTTCGATCGAATGGCGCGCAGTTGGCAAAAGTCGCCCGCCTGCTCGACGACGGCATTGTGCGTGTCGTCATCGACAGCACATTCCCGCTGGCCGAGGCATCGCGCGCGCACCAGCGCGCCGCTGACGGCAGTATTCAAGGCAAGATCGTGCTGGCTGTCTGATTTGTTGCTTTCAGCCGCCCGATCGTCAGAAGTGCAGACGGTCGAGCGGGATCCACCAAGGTAAGCCATGATGCTGATTGTTACCGGCTATATGTACGTCGAGCCCTCGTCGGTCGCCGAGTTTGTCGAGGATTTCCAGAACCTCGCCATAGCTACGCGGCAGCGGGACGGAAATCTTTCCTATGACGCGGCTGTGGACGATCCGCTTGCCGGCCGCCTCCTGATCGCCGAGCGGTGGAGAGACCAGGCCGCACTCACTGCACATCTCCATGCTACCGACACGATGGCGTTCGTTGGTCGATGGGGCGACACCATTAGGGGTGAAATTCTCAAGTACGACGTCCTGCGCAAACGTGGCTTGATGGACGAGTAGCAAAGTACGCCGGTGAGCGTAGAGCGGCAGTCGGATCGTCTGCATATCTGCGCTCGCAACCGGCGCAGTGGACGGCAGCTATCGACAGCTCTTGTCCTGAAATAGCTGCCGGACCGTTCACCACCCAAGGACAGCCGGTATTGCAATGTATTCCGGAGGCTGAAGCGGTCATCCGTGGTGCATCGGGTGACCGCCCAGATGTCAGATTTCCGTTCGCTCTGCCAAGAGCAGCGCGTCTTCGAACGGTGTTCTCGATCTTGGAATGGCCAAGCAGGATTTGGATGGCCCCGAGATTCCCTGTCGCCTTGTAGATCATCGATGCCTTCGTGCGACGAAGCGAATGAGTGCCATACTCCTCCGGACGCAGACCAATCGCAGTCACCCATTCGTCAACCAAGCGGGCGTACTCCCCTCGTGGTCATGTGGTGGGCGTGATTGATCCGGCTCGGGAACGCATAGTCTTCGACCATGCCGCCACGCCGTTCGAGCCAACAGAGAAGGCTGGCTCTCACGTGATCTCGAACTGGACGGGAGGACCGGTCTTCTGTTGGACGACGCTTGCTCGGGTCCTGATTTCCGGTCCGGCGACCACATCGCGAATCCTGATCTTGACTAGGTCGCAGCCGCGAAGTTTGCTGTCGATTGCCAGATCAAACAACGCACGGTCCCGAATACGCGTTTCGCGATCGAGGAAGAAGCGAATAGCCCAGATATGCTTCTGGGTGAACGGACGCTTGGTGCCGACCTTCTTTCCAACATTCCAAGCTGCGCGCTCGCGGTTGGCATCATCGAATTGAGAATGGCCCATGTGAGTTCTCCTCGCCCTTGATTGGCCGGAGGAGAAACGGTGCGGGGCACTTGCCGCTTGGGGGCCGGTGGCCGACGGTCAGCTCGCGATCGTTGGAGTGACGAGAGCAGACATCGAGCTTATCATCCAGCTTACATAGGCATCGAAAAATGCGACCGCTCGCTGCTGCTTGATGGCGCCCGGTGTCCGAAGATATTGCGGCAGGTGAATGTCGTGAGCGTGATCGGTGACTGAGAAGCATCCATACTCGTACGGCCCCAGAAGCGGCTCTCCATGCTCTGGGTGATAAGGAGTTCTACAATACCTTGCAAAAAGATCGGTGGGCCATTGCGAGCCGCCGAACGGACGTATGGTAAGTGCTTTGGTGATCATTTTGCAACACAAGACTTTTGCTTAGGAATGCTCGTTGCGCCATTGCCGGCCATGCAATACCAAGAAGTGGGGTAGGTTGCGTCGATCATCGATGTAGCTCGGGCGGGTCTCTGTGGCTATATTGGCCAGCAGCACCAAATTGTTGGATATTCGCCAAGGCATAGCATTCGGGCCGGATCTTCAAGCCAAGCCTTCATGGTTTACGTGAGTGTTGCCACCTTTGGCACCCTCGCGAGTTTGGAGCGGCGCCGTGACAATCCGTTTACTGCCGAATGGCGAAGCGCGTGGCTGGTCCCCCAAACGGCTGATCAGCATCGTTTGCGGCTTGGCGAAATCTGTTTTCGTTGGTTCGACAGGAATTTTTGACCGTGTCGGCCGAGCTGTTCTGGTTCTGGTCCTTGGTCTGGGGCTTCCCGCTTTGGCCACTACCGCAGCCAACGCGGTAACGATCACCTCGCTTAGTTTCAATCCCACGACTTTTACCAACCCCGGTACGGTTATTACCTTCACTATGGGGTTCAACACCGGCAGCAGAGCCTGGAATAGCGCGACATTCCAGGATCAAAGCGGGCCCGTGTTCACCACGGGAAGCTGTTCGCCAGCGCCAAACAACACAACCAACCAAGACGTTTCGTGTACGTTTACGTACACTACGACTGCCGGGCAGACTCAAAATCTTCAGTTCATCCCGCAAGTCACCGTGGATGGGTTGGACACCGGTACCTATAGCGGCATCGCGACAGTTACCTATGTACCTCCGCCTCCAGCCACGGTAACGCTGGTCTCTTCCCAAAACCCTTCCAGCTTGGGCGCCCCCGTCACCTTTACGGTAACCGTCGGTGGCAGTAACGGCACCCCGACCGGATCGGTGGATATTTACGACTTCAATGGCCATCTCTCTGTGACCGTCCCGCTTTCCGGGGGCGTGGCACAAACGACGACCTCCGCATTGCCTGCCGGCGGCAACGATATCGAAGCGGATTTCAATCCTACCGGCACCAATTATTCTGCAAATAGCGATCTGATCACGCAGACGGTGAACGCGGCCGGCCTGTCGATGAATTCGACGCCGTCGGCGGCAACCCAAGTTGGGCAGTCCTATTCCCAAACGAATGTCGCCAGCGGAGGCGTGGGCCCGTACACCTACTCCGTCACAGCGGGAAGCCTGCCCGCAGGCACGTCCATCAATGCGTCCACCGGCGCCGTAACCGGGATCCCGACCACAGCGGGTGCCTTCAGCTATTCGGTTCAAGCAGTCGACAGCACAAATCCAACTCACCTGACCATAACGCAACCGACAAACGGAACAATCACCCGGGGCAATCAGACGATCAGCTTCACGCAGCCGGCCGATACGGCGCTGACGGCCGGGCCGGTGATCTTGACGGCGACGGCGACCTC
>NZ_VFTX01000018.1:0-29458 GCF_006440955.1 Mesorhizobium sp. B2-8-1
TGCTCTCCTTGCAAAGGGCCGAAAGTGTAACCCATCTATCCGGAATGAACTGTCACCCATCTCTCGGGAAGGGCACCTAAGCCGCTGATTTTCCTGAAGCGTTATTTTCCAAGGGTTTGACCCACCTCGACTGTCACACACGCTGTGATACAGTCGAGGAATGGACGACATGCGCAAGATACCAAACACAATCATCCGAAATGGCATCTACTATGTTCACGTCCGCGTACCGAAAGACCTCATAGAGAGTTAGCCGCCCTGCTTGGGGCAAGAGTTGTCGAAGGTGACGATGGCCCAGCGGTTCTGGCGCAAGGCCAACTTGCGCATCCATCCGGTCCTCTCCCCGAACTTGGCGCGGCACCAGGCGCCGTCGGTCGCCGTCATGCACAGTTCGGTCGTGACGCAGGTTTGCGACGGAACCACGCCGACCACCTCGGCGTCGTCGCGCGCCTCGGCGCGGACGTTCAGGTTAACCAGGACCTGGACGCTGGCGCCTTCCGGCGCGGGAGGCGCGGCCTGTGCCGCATCCGCGCACTTGCCGGTGAAGCCCGAATAGAAGCAGCCCCCGGCCCGCTTGGCAGTCTTGAGCATGGCCGCCGTTCCGGCAACACCGACCTTCTCGAAGATCAGCGGAGCGCCCGATACGCTGGTGCCGCTGATCCGCCGCTGGTTGCCGCCAAGACGGGCGATCACCGCTCCGGCCGCATCGAACAGGGCCATCTGACCCTCGCTCACGCCCCAGGAACTGACCAGAGCGGCATCGCCGCGGCAGCCCAGCCCCTTAATGGCGAAGCGGCCGTTCGCATCGGCTGTCGACCCCAGCGCCATGTGGCAAGTTGAGGGAAGGTTGGAATAGCGCGCATCAACGAGCTGCCAGGTGCCGCTGAATGCCTGAACGAACTGGTCCACGGACTGCGCCCGTACCACCGTGGCCGGGAACGACATGCCCGCCACGGCCAGAACGACGGTCAAAAATCTCGCAACCTTCATGATGCCCTCTCCGCTGCGCGAAAGTCGAAAATTAGGGAGCTAGCGACTTCCTCAGGGCTCGCCCGCCGAAACCTCGGCCTGGCCGACGACCCTGCCGTCCTGCCGGAGAACAACCCTGATGGAGATGTGGTCGCCCTTGGCGAGAGACAGCGCAGTCCTGGCTATGTCCTGGGATTGGCCGGCGGAGAGCCTCAGTGTGCGGTTCTGGCGCGTGGTCATCGTGCCCGAGCCGCCCGTCCGGTCGATCTCAACCGAGCCCTCGATCTCCACAACGCCAAGGCCGACGGCCGATGCAGTGATCTGGACCCCGGCGCCCGTGGGCACGATGGCGATGGAGGGGACCGCGACGGCGCCTCCGTGCTGCGCCACCGCGCCGCCTGCACCGCAGGCGGCGGCAAGACCCACGACGAGTGCAGCCGCGCCGCGCATCGCTAGAAACCGGTCTGGGTGATCGAAACTGTTCCCGGCGCCGTCGAGAACACCTGCATGCCCGTCACGCCTACCGGGCTAAGATTGTTGCCGTTCTGCGTGATGGTCACGGCGGTGTTGGCCGCCACGGACGTGGAGAAGGTGTTGCCGTTGCCGTTCTGAACTATCTCGCCGCTGCCACCAGAACCCACGGTGAGTGAGTTGGCATTGCCGCTGCCGTTCTGCACGATCAGACCGGTTGCGCCACCGCCTACGGTCAGCGATGCATCGTTGCCATCGCCGAGCTGCAGGACGGCGCCAAGGGAATCGGCTCCAAATGCGCTCAACTGAGCCGAATTGCCCAACGTCCCGCCAGCCGAATTGTCCTGGAGAAGAAACAACTGACCACCATCGCCTTCGATGGTCAGCGTTGCGGTGTTGCCCTGGCCTGTCTGAAGCGCGGACGGCGCAGTCGCCTGGTCCATCCGGTACAGGTCGCCGACAGCAAGCGTGCCGCCGAGCGCGTTATCGATCATCTGCTGCGTCGGGCCGGCGACAAGCGAACCGGTGGCGCGCGACTGGTCTGACGACAGGACGTTTCCCTCGAGCGCGCCAGGAGGGCTGGTCTGGATGATCTTCAGGACGTTATTGTCGCCAGCAAAGGCCGGAGAGGAACATAAGACGAGAGCGCTCGCCAGAACAGCCGTAGATTTGCGCATGATGCGAACAAGCTCCCTGTGTTGCGTCACCAGGATGTCTGCGAGACGCTGACCGTATTGCCGTTTCCGGACTGTGAAAATCCCACGACGTTATTTCTTCCGGATTGGGTGACGGCTGCCTGATTTGCCATGCCCGAGATCGAGGCTGTAAGCCGGTCGCCGCTGCCCTCCTGCGCGAAAGCGAAGAGATTGTAGCTGCCGGTTACGCTGGCGATGATGTGGTCGTCGAATCCGCTCTGTGTGATCGAACCGGGCGTGAGGCCAGCCGAGAGGATCGCTCCGATGAAGGACGGGCCAAGCGGGCCGCCGTTGAAATCGCTCTCGATGTTGACGTCGATCACGTTCGCCGCGCCGAGACCGTGGTGGGCCTGAAGAACGGACACCGCATTGAGGCTGCCGCTCACGCCGAGCATGAGCGAATTGGACAACCCGTGCTGGGCCAGGATAACCAGTTCGTTGCCGGCCTGGGCAGGCGCCGACGCCAAGACGACGCCCGCAACAAAGACAGAATGCAGATTCATTGTTACAGTCCCCTCGTAATGTGGGGAGATCATCGCAAGTGCTGCCTAATATTCGGGCCTCGGGATCGATCAAAGTTGAAGCAACGTCGCTTTCTCCGGTCCGACCGAAGACAAGGTCATTGCTGGAGCACGACGGCGCTCTGCCAGAACCAGCCTGAGGCGCCACGCCACCGAACTGGTTGCTGTCGCCGTGCACCGACGCCAGGAGGGTAAGCGCCGCGCCGCCCTTTGCGTTGGAGAACGGATTGAGAGGGTCCATGAGCATCGTCAACGCACCGGCGCTATCGAGGCCACATAGTCACGTTGCCGGGCCGCCTTCGGAGTCGCGGCAGGGTTTGGCGCCGTCGCCGCGCCGGCGACCGCAGGCGAAGCCTCGGGAACGGCCACGCCCGGCTCAAGCGAGCCGACGGTTTCGTCCGGCGCTGCGGGAGGCGGAGCCACGGGGACGGGCGCGCCCGGCGGCGGAGCCGCCAGGGCCGGAGTCGTGCGTCGCGGCGCAGCCGCCGCGCGCGGCCATGCGGCTGTCGTCTCGACGACGTCCGCGGCGTTGCGTGTCTTGGGCGGCGGCACGATTTCAGCGGCCGCGGTCAGCTTGGTGCCATACTTCTCGTTGCGGTAGTCGGCTATCAGCTCGCGTCCTGCATCCCGGTCCTCGAACGACCAGACACCGAGTTCGGCGCCCTCGATGATCATACCCATCACCGCCTTCTCGATGGCCTGCTGCACGGCGATCTGCTTGGGCTCGTTCTGGGTGACGCCCGCCTCAGCCTCGAGGATCTTGTCCAGGGCGACATAGCGGAATGCACCGCCCTGCAGCGCGTAGGAGGCGATCATCTTGTGAACCGCCACGCTGGACAGCACCTCTCCCGTGTTCGTCGAAACGGCCCGCAATGTGACGGTCACAGTGTCCTGCTGCCACTTCACATCGCCGCCGATGCCCAGGTAGCGCGCGCCGATGCCGCCCGTCATGGTGTTGGTGTCGTAACCGGTGATTCCGCCCTGGAGGATGATGCCCGCGTGATCGAGCGGCGGCAGGACCCGCGCGTCGATACGCTGCTCGTTGCGGTAGAGCCGCCGCATCTCGGTGACGATCTGCCGTTCCTTGAGCAGGTCGTCAAGGCGGGCACGGTCGAGCACGGTGAACCAGCGCTTCTCGCCAGCATCCTGCAAGGCCTTGATCAGCATGGGCGCACCGCCCTGGGTGACAGCCCGCGACAGGGTCTGGACGTTCTCGCGTTCCTTGTACTGGCCGGTGAGATCGGGGAAATCGTAGACGGCGACGGTAATTCGCTTCGAGGGGGCCGGGATGGTGCGCAGGCTGTGGCTCTGCTTCGTCACAGGCGTATAAACAGGCTGCAGAACGCCTTCGGTCGGCACCGCCTGGCATCCGCCAAGCACTGACACGAGTGCGCCTACGACGGCGACCCTTGCGATCTTTGTCCCAAAGCGCCGGCTTTTCGGCATGTCGCCCTCCCGTGAGGCCGCTGCCCGCACTCGCACTGATCCATCCCGCATCGAAATCAATTGAGCCCCGGGCTGAGCGACGTGCTCGACGTCAGGTCGCCGCTCAGGGCGCCGGTGTTCAATCCGCCGGACAGAGCGTTGCCCGACTCCAGGCCACCAGCGCCCTGCATGAGGGAATTCACGGTGTTGTTTGTCGCGACCAGCAGGGGCACCACGATCTCGGTGACGCCGGTCGGGTCAGTGATGATCAGCCGGATCGAATCGACGGTCCGCTCGAAGGTGACGGTCGTCTCACCGAAACGGACCGTACCCGAGTCCTGGGGATTGTCACCGAAGATCGCCTCGGTAACCTGACTCGCGAGCCCCGAAAGCAGGCGGCTCTGGAGCTGGCGGATGAAGAGGTCCGCGTCGGTGGAGCCCGGATCGCTCGGATCCGTCGAATCCGTGCCCGGGCCTGGCGTACGGGCCGTGGCCGTACGCTGGGCGTTGGCGAGGCCGAGCAGGTGAGACGAATTCAGCGGGCTGCCGCCGAAGGAGGGGTTGACCGGAGTGTAAACCATATCCTGAGCGACCGAACCGCCCGCGGCAGCCAGAACAACGCCAGCGGTCAGAAGCGCCGCACAAGCAGTCTTCATCATCTCATCTCCCCCAACACCTTGCGAATGAAAACCGCCATAACGGCGTTTCTTGCAAACACTTCCAGGCACCGTTTCCGCCACCCTGCCGCTTTTCCCCAACGTACATGACAGGATCGCTATTGCGCCTGCGCCCGGCCTCACTGCGCTTTTACGGGACGTGCTGGCGGGGCGGCCTGGCAACCCTACTGCGAGACGCCGATGCTGTTTGAGCTGCCGATCTGGCTGAACGATGCATAGTTGCTGTTCCCCGCCTGGACGATCGCGACCTCGTTGCCGGTTCCCATGACCGACCCGTCGATCGTGTTGCCGCCGCCGATCTGGGCGAAGGCGAACTCGTTCAGATTGCCGACGACGTCATAGGTCAGGCTGTTGCCCGACAGCGCCGAGGACGAGTCCTGAAGCGCCCTGCCCGCCACGAGTTGACCGCCAGACGTGCTGACCAGCAATCCCGCGGCGCCGGTCAGGCTGCCACTGCCGTTCGAGTCCCCCTGGAAGGTCATGCTGACCGTATTGAAGCTGCCGTTCTGGTCGATCGCTACATCGTTCTGGTCGCCGAAGATGTCGACAGAGCCGGTATTCACGTCTCCTGTCTGACTCAGCGTGACCTCGTTGGCATTGCCGTTCGCCAGCGCCACCGCGTCGTTGAAGGTGCCGTCCTGATCGACGTCGAACTGGTTGCCGTCGCCGTAGATCTCGATGAGCGCGCTGTTGATGGCGCCGTCCTGGGCGAGCGTTGCGCCGTTGAGGTTTCCGGTGACGACCATCCCGCCCGTATTGCTGCCCTCCTGGTCGACCGCCACGTCGTTCTGGTCGCCCTGGATGTCGACTGTCGCTTCGTTGGAGCCGGCCGCGCCGAGTTGATCGACGACAAGGTTGTTGCTGTTTCCATCGACGCGGATCCCGGCTTCATTACCGAAGGAGGAGATGGCTTCCTGGTCGAGCGAAACGACGTTGAGGTTTCCGGTGACGAACACCTCGCCCGTATTGCTGCCGTCCTGGTCCACCGCCACGGCGTTCTCGTCGCCGAGAATGTCGACGGTCCCGTAGTTGCTGCCGATCACGCCCAGCTGGTCGAGCGAAATCGTGTTGGCGTTCCCGTCGACGTCGATCTCGCCGACATTGCCGAACGAAGCGAGGCTGTCCTGGTTCAGGACCACCGCATTGTCGTCGCTGCTGCCGGCGGTCCGGGATCCGATCAGGACCTCGCCGAGATTGGCGATTCCGATCTGGCTCAGTGTAAGTTCGTTGGAGTTGCCGTTCGCAAACGCCAGCGCCTCGTTTGCCTCGCCAATCTGGGCAATGCCGAACTGGTTGCTGTCTCCGCGGATCTCGAGTTCGGCGCTGTTGACGTCGCCTTCCTGCGATACCGCGACCTGATTGGCATTTCCGTCCACAGTGCCGACGATCCGGTTACCCAGCCCGTCCTGGACGAAGCCGAACAGGTTGCCGTCGCCGGTCGCGACATAGCTCAGGTCGTTGCCTTCCCCGGTCTGGCGAATGCGCGACTGGGAGATCCCCACGCCCAGCGCCACCCCGGTGAAGACGCCGGACGTCACCCCGTTGCCGGCACCCGAGAAGGTCAGCCTCGCGGTGTTGTCCAGGGTGCCGGTGTTGGTCTGGCTCAGCTCGCGAATCTGGTTGCCATTGCCGCCGCCCTGGGTCACCGACGCGACGTTCGTGCCGCCGCTCGAGGCGCTGTTGATCTGCGTCGCCGTGTAGACGAGCTGGGAATTGCCAGTCTGGTTGACGGTCAGCTGGTTGCCGAAGCCGGTCTGGTGCGCGCCACTGCCGTCATTGCGCGGGCCGCTGCTGGTGTTGCCCACGCGCGAAGACTGGCCGGTCTGGGTGATGGTGACGTCGTTGGAACCGTCCGCGGCGCCGCCGGTGAAGGTCTGCCGCAAGTTGGAGACGCGTGCCGACCAGCCGCCGTTCTGGGTGATCGTTGCGTTGTTGGAAGAGGTCGTCGCAGACGTGCCGCCATTCTGCTGCACCTCGAAGACGGCCTGGTTGGCACCCGTCTGATCGATTCGCAGATAGTTGGAGTTTCCGATCTGGTCGATGCCAAGACCCGCCTGGTCGCCCGGCGCTCCTGCCCGGTTGATCTGGTTGCGCGGCGGGCTGTTCACGTTCGAGTCATGCGTCTGGTTGATGATCAGCTCGTTGTCGGTGCCGTCCTGCCGGATTCGCTGCGTCGTATGTCCGGCTCTGTTGCCGACGGCTGAACCGTTCGACTGGCCCTGGACGATGGAGGCCGAGTTACCGTCGCCGATCTGGTCGATATAGGCCTCGTTCTCGCCTGCGAGTGCCGCCCCCATGAGAAGTCCGACCGCCGTGGTGGTCGCAAGTGTCAGCTTGAATGTCATCGTGTAACCCCTGTCACGCGGTTGAATGTTGCTCGAAGACGTCGGCCGGGCGGCTTCCCGCCCGGCCGATAGTGCTTACTGCGAGACTGAGAGGCTGTTCGAGCCGCCACCGTTCTGGGTGAACGACGTCACGTTGTTCGACCCGTTCTGCAACACGGCAACCTGGTTTCCATCGGATGCGCCGGCGTTGCCGACGAGGCCGGTGATGGAGTTGCCGCCACCGATCTGAGCAAAGGCGAACTGGTTCAGATTGCCGATGACCTCATAGGTCAGGCTGTTCCCCGTCAGGGCCGAGGACGAGTCCTGAAGAGCCCTGCCCGCCATGAGGAGGCCGCCAGAGCTGCCGGCCAGAGCTCCCGCAGCGCCAGTCAAGCCGTTCGCGCCGTTCGTGTCACCCTGGAAGGTGATGAGGGCCGTGTTGAAGCTGCCAACCTGGCTGATCAGCGCTTCGTTGCCATTGCCGGTCGCCAGGCCCAGCGCATCGTTCAACGTGCCGGACTGGACCACCGCCAGCTCGTTGCTGTCTCCGAGGATCTCGATCTGCCCGTTGTTGGAGTCGCCGGTCTGGTCGAGCGATGCGGTGTTGAGGTTTCCGACCACCGACACCAAGCCCTCGTTCCTGCCGACCTGGTCGACCGCGACGTGGTTCGTGTCGCCGAAGACGTCGGCGAGCACGTTGTTGCCGTAATCGAGACTGGTCACGCCGAGCTGGTCGACGGAAATCGTGTTGGTGTTTCCATCGACGAGAATCTCGGCTTGATTGCCGAACGAGGCGCCGCTGTCCTGGTTCAGAGCCACGACATTGTCGTCGCTGCCGCCGTTCCGGTCGCCGACCAGGATCTGGCCGATATTGGTGCCTCCCGTCTGGCTCATCGTGACGTCGTTGGCGTTGCCGGTCGCCCGCGCCGTCGCCTCGTTGTAATCGCCGGACTGGTCAACGTCGAACTCGTTGTCGTCCCCGATGATCTCGAGCAGCGCGCTGTTGACGGCGCCGTCCTGGTCCAGCGTTGCGTCGTTGGCGTTTCCGACGACGTACACGTCGCTCTGATTGCTGCCGTTCTGGTCGACAGCCAGGTCGTTGTCGTCGCCCTGGACGTCGACGGCCGCCTCATTGTAGCCGATCGCGCCGAGCTGATCGACCGACACCGTATTGCCGTTTCCGTCGACCAGGATCTCGGCTTCATTGCCGAACGAGGAGCCGGTGTCCTGGTTCAGAACCACCAGGTTCTCGTTGCTGGCGCCATCCCGGTCTCCGATCGCGATCCGACCGATATTCGCGTCGCCCGTCTGGCCCACCGCGAACTCGTTGGCGTTGCCGGTCGCCCGAGCCACCGCGTCGTTCCCCGAGCCGGACTGGTCGATGCCGAACTGGTTGCCGTCACCGAGGATGTCGAGCAGCAGGCTGTTGCCGTTGCCTTCCTGCTTGATCAAGCCTTGCGTCACCGAGGACGAGGTGCTGACAAAGGTGCCGAAGCCGGTCGTGCCGTTCGAGTTGCCGACCTGCGACGCTTCCGCGGTGTTGCCATCGCCGACCTGCGACCCGTCGATCGCGTTGCCGTCGCCGTCCTGGCTCATGGCCGTCGCATTGCCCTGGCCGTTCTGGAGCGAGGCGCCGATGCGGTTGCCTGCCCCGGTCTGGCTCAGGTTGGCGTCGTTGCCGCCGCCGGTCTGCGTCACCCCGCCGCTGACGGAGTCAGCGTTGCCGGTGCCGATGATGTTGCCGCCGGCGCCTTCGCTGGTCTGGGTGATCGCCACAGTGTTGGCAGCACCCGAGACATGCGTCTGTGCGATGCCGGTGACGGTGGAGAGCCCATCCACAGGCTCGCCCGAAGCGGTCTGCTGGGTGACGGTCGCGCTGTTGAGCCTCCCCGAGCCGCTTGCGCTGCTCTGGTTGATCTGGTTGACGCGGTTGCCGTCGGAAAGCTGGTCGATGACCAGCACATTGCCGTCGCCTGTCTGGTCGAGGCCGGTGCCGCGGGTACCCACCTGGTTGCGGTTGCCGGCCTGCCCGACATCGAGGTTGTTACCCGAGCCGTTCTGGCTGGCCGCGTCCGTCGCGGTGCCGACTTCGTTCTCGTCGCCGGGACCCTGGACCACCATGCCAGTGTTGCCGCTGCCCGTCTGCGAGACGTTAGCGAAGTTGTCGTCGGCCCAGGCCGGCGCAGACACCAGCGCCATCGCCGTCGCGGCCAGAAGTGTCGAAGCGAAACGTTTGGATGAGAGTAGTGCCGTCTTCTTCATTTTGATTATCCCCAACTAGAGTGAGAGATGTCGATGCCGGTCGCGCCCGGATGCCGGAAGCCGGATTGGAGCGCGGGGGCATCGTCAATTTGTTGAACCTTGGCGTCTGCGACGTGTCGTAAGCCGCGCACACTGCTTGCGGCTTCAAACTGACTCGGACGCACGATGCTTCTGCAAATGGACGCCGGAGCAGGCGAACCTGGCTCCGGCGCCATAAGACCTCTATGGCTTGGCAACTGCCGCCATAGCGGCGCGCGCCTGCTCGACCAGATCGACGCCGATCTTTTCGCTGTACTCTTTCACGACAGGCGCAACGCGTTCGGTCATGGCTGCGAGCGCTTCAGGCGTGGGTTGGGAAATCTCGAAGCCCTTCGCCGCGAGCTCCGCCTCCAATTTCCCTGCCTCCTTGCGAGAAAGATCCCGTTGGAAGGCTGCCGATTCCTTCGCAGCTTCCATGACGGCTGCCTTGTCCTCCTCGGAGAGGCTTCCAAACCATTTCTGGCTCGCGAGAAGAACAAACGGCGTATAGACATGGCCCGTCTTGGTCAGATACTTCTGCACCTCATAGAACCTTGCGGTGTAGATAAGAGCGTACGGCGTCTCCTGGGCATCGACGGCGCCATTTTCGAGCGCGCTGTACAGCTCAGGCCAAGGAAGCGGCGTCGGATTGGTTCCCAAAGCCGTCCAGGTCGCAATGAACAACGGGTTGGGTATGACGCGGATGTTGATCCCTGCCATATCGTCCACCGTTTTGACGGGACGAACCTTGTTGGTCATGTGGCGGAAGCCGTTGTCCCACCACGCCAGACCGACGATGCCGGTCTTTTCCTTCAGCTGTGCAAACAGCTGCTCGCCGACCGCGCCGTCCATGACGGCATCGACCGCGGCGAAGTCCTTGTAGAAAAACGGAAGATCGTAGATCATGAATTGCGGAACGACGCCGACCAGGTTGGGCGTGGGGCCAACCATGATATCGATGAAGCCGGCCTGAACCGACGCCTGCATCTCGGGCTCGCTGCCGAGCACGCCATTTCCGAACGTGTCGATCTTGATGCGCCCGCCCGTCTTCTCTTCCACCAGCTTCGCAAAATAGCGCGAAGCCTGTCCGACCGGATGGTCTTCCGTAGGCACGTAGCCCAGGCGCGGGTTCTGAGCCATGGCCGGAGCGGCGGCCAAGAGCCCTCCCAGCAGCGCCGCAGTCAGAAACAATACTTTCTTCATAGTTCAACCTCCCAAGAATTGGTTCAAAGGAACCAGAATGCAGGAACTGCAACCACTAAGGAACAGGACCGGCGGTACGAGAATGGCCTATTCGGCCAAGACTAACGATATGGCGTCCCTGGCTGCTGAAGCGGACGGTACGCCGCTTCTGCTACGGCGCCGACGAGCCTCCGACGGGCGGTGTGATCAATTCTACGGCCACGATGAACGCGCCCCCGCGAATACACCCCGGCCGATGCTCCCCCGCGCCAAAGTCAGGTCAGACCAACGGCCCGCCCTCACGATGAGGACGGGCCACCGGCAACATCAATCAAGCCATCCCTTGCCCGAGATCGGGGGCATCGGTGGGTTGGGCTGGCTGGCAGTCGGCGGCCAGTTATGCGTACCGGTCGGGAAGGGATTGATGGCAATCCGCGTGTCACTCCCCGGACAATAGTTCGCCGCCGAGTGCCACCGGCCGGCCGGGACATAGACAATATCGCCGGCCTCCGAGACGAAGCCCGGCAGGCCTTCGAGGTTGTATTGGATCTGACCTTCCATGATGAACCAGAATTCACCATAGTTGATGTGCCTGTGTCCGAGCGCCGTGGGGGACTGCATATTGCAGTTGAACGCCTGGCCGCGGATGGCGTTAACGAACAAGCCAGGGGCGGTTACGAACGCGCCGCCCGAGGGCGAAGCAAGGAAATCCCTGAAAGTAGAATTGCCCGTCCCAAGGGCTTCTGCACCCGGATCCTGTCGCGTCAACGCCCAGGTCATCCCCGGCTGCGGCTTAGGCAAGGTTGCCGCCGCCTGCGGGTAAGTGATCTTGGCGTCCGCGGTGAAGACCTCGAAGTGCAAGGACGGCACCGCGCCGACGTTCTTCATCTGGAACTGCGTACGCGCGGGAACCTGGACCATAAAGCCTTTGGTGGCCGTAAACGGCGCCTCGCTCCCGATCGTGAACTCGACCGAACCTTCCCAGACAATGAAGGCCGCGCGGGTATCCGATATGAACATGGCCGGCGACTGATCACCGACCGCCAACTGAACCCATGAAGCCCGCAGGTGCGCGTCGCTGACGATCTCCTGGTGCCAAGTCTTGGACTGATTGGCGGGAGAAATCTTGGCGCGCACGTCGGCTATCGTCGTGTGTGGCTTGTTCGGGGCCTTGTATGGTGCCAGCGCCACCGGCTTTGGCGTCCAGGTGAACACCGTCTGTGCGAGCGCCGCGGTGGACGATACCGCCCCGATCGCCAGCGCGGCCACCACGGCCAATCCGCCTTTCCATAGGTTCATGAGAGTCACTCCTCCGTTTTCTGCTTGACCGATGGTGACACCGCGAATCTGACCGAAACCCCAAGCATCGACCGATCAGAAAAATCCACAATGTGGACGCGATGTCCAACAATGCATATTGGGCAGACTATTAATGGGTTGTCAACGCCTCACCGCGGCGCTTCAGGGCCTGTCGATCGGATGCTTGCCTGTTGGGTTAACGTGCATGGATCATAACGTCCGCTGACAGTGCAGGAGGCCTCGGCGGCTGATCGGAGGCTGTCTAGGGTACGGGTGTGATCGCCGCTCCACTCTGGAACCAGGCGATCACGTTCTGGGCCACGAGGTCCGCCATTGCGGTGCGCGTACTGACCGACGCGGACCCGATATGCGGCAGGATCGTCAGGTTATCGAGCGCCAGCAGGTCTTCGGAGACATTGGGTTCATCCGCGAGCACGTCGAGGCCGGCCGCCGCAATGGCTCCTGTGCGCAGGGCGCCGATCAGTGCATCCTCGTCCACGACGGTTCCGCGGCCTACATTGATGAACACGCCCTCGGGCCCGAGGGCGGACAGCACCTCGGCATTCACGCTGTTTGCGGTCGACGGGTCGCCCGGCACGATGGAGATGAGCACATCGACGGCACTGGCAAGTTCCAGCAGTGAAGGAAAGTAATCATACGCGACCCCCTCCGCCGGGCGCCGGCTGTGATAGGCAACAGGAAGCCCAAACGCTTCAACTCGTCGGGCGATGCAGCGACCGATCCGCCCCATTCCGTAGATGCCGACCCTGCGGTTCCGCAGTGTCAGACGGCTAAGCGGGTAGTCCGATGCTTTCCAGTGGCCCCCGCGAACGAAGGCTGCCGCCCTGGGTATCTCACGCACGACGCTGATAAGGAGCCCCAACGTGAGATCGGCGACCTCCTCGTTCAGGACATCAGGGGTGTTCGTGACGACGATATTCTTGCTTCGTGCGTAGGCAGCATCCACCGCGTCGTAGCCAACGCCGTAGCTGGCGATGATCTCAAGGTTGGGAAGGGCGTCTATGAACTGCCGATCGATTCTGGCGCGACAGGCCACGCCACGAATTGACGCCCGCACCTCCGGGGACAAACGGGCGTGAATGTCACAGTCAGGGGTTTCGACCAGGCTGAAATGCGTTCCGAGCATGCAGCGGGCATGCTCGTGCATCCAGCCTGGTATCAACACGGTGGCGGCGGGTTTCGACAAAGGCTTTCCTTCCGGTTCGGGGTGTCACTGCCGGCACGAATGGCCGCAGGTGAATCAGGGTTTTCGCACGGGAGGCCTTTGGATTGCGCAATGCGCCGATAGTGAGCCGCGGACTTGATTTTGGCTTCGAGTTCGCGGCGGCTGGCCAGTTTCTCCAGCGCAATCGGCATGTCAGCGGTTCCTGTACCACGTCCTCCAAGGTCGCCATCGATGTGACCATAATGTGGTCAACCTGCCCAAAACCTTGATAGGGGCCCTCGACCTCTTTGTCAAGGCGGCGGGAACGCCGCAACCAAAAGGGGGAGCTTGACAAGTGTGCAGTTCCACCCAATGCTTGGGCATATTGTCCATATTATGGACGAAGCGATTCCAAAAAGGTCGCGCGTTCGCATTCACCGGCTGCACGAATGTGCCGAATGCCAGGCGGTGGCTGCAGCGATGCATGTGCGGAATGTCAAGGAGAGTGGCAGCGTGAACAACATAAACTACCTTACAAATATCAATTTCGGGCTTGGAGCGGCCGAGTCACTGGCAGAAATTTTGGGCGAACTCGGCGTGTCCCGCCCTTTGGTGATCAGCGATCACGGCATCAAATCCGCTGGTTTGCTTGAGCGTCCGGTATTCGAGTTCCTGAGAACAGCGCCGATCTTCCTGGACGTTCCCTCCAACCCGACTGAGAGCGCAGTTGCTGCCGGTCTCGCGCTATACAGGCAAGGCGGCTGCGATGGGGTAGTGGCGATTGGCGGAGGCTCTCCGATCGACCTGGCCAAGGGCGTGGCGCTGCTTGCCACGCACGATGGTGAACTTGAGCGTTATGCAGCGATCCTGGGCGGGGTGGCACGCATCACTGGCGCGGTAGCGCCGCTTGTGGCCATCCCGACAACGGCGGGTACGGGGTCCGAAGTTGGACGCGCGGCACTGATTACACTGGATGACGGCCGGAAGCTCGGATTTATCAGCCCGCACCTCATCCCGCGCAGGGCGATCTGTGACCCGGGGTTGACGATGGAGCTCCCCCCGGCTCTGACGGCCTCGACAGGGCTCGACGCACTGTCGCATTGTATCGAGACGTATCTTTCCCCCCGCTATAATCCGCCTGCCGAGGCAATTGCCACCGACGGCTTCCAACGGATATGGAAGGCTTTGCCTGTCGCCTACGCAGACGGCGCGAACGCGGAGGCGCGGACCGAACTCATGATGGGTGCCCTCGAAGGGGGCATGACGTTTCAGAAGGGGCTTGGCGCCGTCCATGCGCTTAGCCATGCATTGGGCGGTCTCAAGGAGGCTAAGCTCCATCATGGGACGCTCAACGCCATCCTGATGCCGATCGTCCTTCGGTGGAACGTGGAAGTTCAAGCCGTGGCTCAGAAGGTCGACTACCTCGAGCGCCTGGCGGGACTTGAACATACAACGCTCGCAGATGCACTGGACGGGTTGAACCGTAGTCTTGGCATTACGCCCAGATTGTCCGAACTGGGGGTTCCCCGGCACGTCATCGATTGGGTGTGTGAGCGAGCCATTGCAGACCACAGCCATCCCACAAATCCACGTTCGCTGACCAAGGAAGACTACGCCGCGATCCTTGAGACCGTTTTCTAGGCTGCGAATGCCCTCAAAGGAGGAGCGAGGAGGTAATTCCGTGAGACCGATTGTGATCGTAACGGGCGCAAGCCACGGCATCGGTGCCGCAACGGCGCGGCTGTTCGCCGTTGAAGGCTACGATGTTTGCATAAACTATCTTTCGGACGCTGCCGCTGCATCCGAAGTCGTTGAGCACTGCAAGGCCGCAGGCGCCCGCGCCATCGCGGTACAGGGAGACGTGGGCAAGAGGGAGGACATCGAGGCCCTGTTCAGTGCCTGCGACGATGCACTGGGGCGAGTGACCTGCCTGGTCAATAATGCCGGGATCATTGGGAAAGCCTGCAGAATCGATGAGTTGCAGCCCGCGGTGCTGGAAAACACCTTCAGGACCAACGTCTTCGCCGTCATGTACTGTATACAGGAAGCCGCGAAACGCATGTCCAACCGCAAGGGCGGCAGAGGCGGGACGATTATCAACATGTCTTCGCTCGCCGCCTTCCTCGGCAGCCCGAACGAATATGTGCATTATGCCGCAAGCAAGGGTGCAGTGGAATCCATCTCCATCGGCGCGGGGAAAGAACTGGCGCCGGAGGGCATCCGTGTGAATGCCATACGTGTCGGGACCACCAACACGCGGATACACACACAAGGCGGAAACCCCGAGCGACCAGCCAGGATTGCGGCGGCAACCCCCATGGGGCGCATCGCGGAGCCTGAAGACATCGCGCGCGCGGCCCTGATGCTTGCGTCTCCTGGCGCGGGGTTCATGACAGGCACCCTGATCACGGTGTCCGGGGGGCTCTGATGCTCCGCGGTCGGGATATTCCGCTGGGAGTGCCAGGCTGGCCTGGCACTCCTGCTGAGACCAGTCGCGCCCCATCCACGGGCATTCATTCCAGCTCAATTGCCGCGCGACGCCAGTCAAGCACTCTGTAAGGTGCCTCGTCCGCGTTCGATACAAGTATCAATGCCTCGAAAGATTCGCTGTAGCCGGACCGCAGGGTCGTCCTGAGATCGACGCGCCAGCTCGGTGCCGGCTTCAGTGTGTTGAAGGTCACCCCCGCCAGCGACTGATCGAGTTGCTCGCGCGACAGACGGCCGGCGTGGAAATCCTTGATCGCCTTTCGCACCGACGGCGGCAGGCCAGGAATGTCGCCCAGCAGTCCATCATCGAGCGCTTCCAGGCGAACGCCGGCCAATCCGGAGGAGACGGTGACATAGGGTTCGATGGCGATGGCCATGTCGGGCGTTATTCCCGGGAAGGCGGCCAATTCGGAGACCGTCTGAAACAGCTTTGTGTCGTTTCCAGCCTGCTGCGGAGCGGAACCGGCCGGCTGTCCGTTCGGCGGAGTCGGCCGGGCGCGGTGGTCGATGATCTTTGTCGCCAGATCCTCCGCGGTTCCGGGAGCGGCGCCGGCGGCTCGCAACGCGCCAACGATCAGCGGCCGCTCGGCGGTGTTGAGATCGATCCGCAACGCTTCATTTCTCGCAGAGATGGAAGCGACCCCGGCCGGCAGGGTGATCGTGGACGATATCTGATCGCTCAGCGTGACTACACCGTCGGGCGGGCCGGCGCGGATCTCGGCCGCGGCCTGCGACAGCCCGGCTTCAGCCAGAATGCGCGCCGACGCCTTGTCCTCCGTGACGCGCACACTGGCCACGACCCCGGTCATCTGCACGCGAAGTATGACGGCAAGGAATCCCAGAAAAATCATGATCCACAGGACGCTGACGAGGATTGCACCCCGCCGGCTCGTTGCCGAGCTCATGCCCACTGCCGCAAGGCCCATTTCGGCCCCATGCTTCGCCACCAAAGGTGACGCCACGATCCCGTCGAAATCAAGACTTCGTTCCCCGGCTCAAGCAATGTGGTCACCATGCGGCGGGCAGCCACGCCCAGATGATGACCAGTGCCGGCGCGAGGAACGTTCCGAACGGAACGCGCGCCGCGGCACGGAGCGGGCGGCGCAAGCGAACCGCGCGGATGACGCTGAAGATGAAAGCCGCGACCGAAGCAAGTAGGATCTGGGCGCCGACGCCGGCCAGCCCGGCCAAGACGGTGGATACACCGATCAGCTTGACGTCGCCGAAGCCTATGCCGTCGCGGCCGCGCAGCCTCCCATACGTAACGTCGAACAGACACAGCAGGAGCATCAGGGCGCCCCCCGGCCCGATGCGCCAGGCCAGCGCGGCGAAATCGTTCGCCTCGAACCACCAGTCGGCGAGCGCGACGACCAAGATGCCGGCCGTGTAGCGGTCAGGAATGAGCAAAGACGCAAGATCATGGACCGCGATTGCCGCGGCCAGAAGGCATAGCGCAAGCGCCGAAGCGACGACGAATGCGGGGCTTCCCATGACAGCCGGCACGGTAGCGGCGGCGAGCGCGACTGCGACGGCGGCGGTAGACCGACGCCGCGCCCTCAGAATCTTCATTCGATCATCGTCTTGGCCGGCCGCCGAAGCGGCACGTTTCTGGATGGCTCGTTCATCAGCCGCAATTGCGACCGCATCTCCTCCGCCACATGTTGCGCATCCATGCCGTCCTTCATGACCTGAGGCCGGATCAGGATGATCAGCTCCGTCCGCGTCGCGGAGTTCTGGTTGCTCCGGAAGGCGTCGCCGATGACGGGCAGATCGCCAAGCACCGGCACACCGTCGCGGCCGCGCTGCTGGCGTTCGCTGATCAGTCCGCCGAGCATCACGGTCTGGCCGCTGGTGACCGATACGGTCGAGCTGACCTTTCGTTGCGATATGGTCGGCGTCAGGGACTGGGCCTGGCTGCGCTGGACCGAGCTGATCTCCTGTTCGATGACGAGGCTGATCGTGCCGTTCCCGGTGATCCGGGGCAGAACCTTCAGGATCACGCCGGTATCGCGGAACTCGACGTTGTTGACGACCGGCGCTTCGGGATCGGTGACGGACTGCGCGGTGCGGGTGACGATCGGTATTTCATCACCGACCTGCAGCAAGGCGGGTTTGTTGTCGAGCACCACTACCGAGGGCGAGGAAAGCACCTTGACCTCGGTAACGCCGCGCAGCGCATCGATGACAACGCGCGGCTCGGTGTCGGGGCCAAGCAGCAGGTTGAAGCCCGGAAGCGTTCGCGACAGCACGGCCTTGCTGGCTTCCTGGAACAGACCGACCGATCCGTGGTTGCCGCCCACGCCGATATCATTGGATTTCAGGAAGAACTGCACGCCATAGCGCAGCTCGTTGGTCAGGGTGACCTCGGCTATCGTCGCTTCGATAGCGACCTGCTCTTGCGGCCGGTCGAGTGCGGTGATCGCCTGTTCGATCAGCCGTTGCTGGTCGGGCCGCCCGTAGATGAGAATGGTGTTGTTTTCGGGGTTCGCGGCGATGCGCACGCCGCTTTGCGACCCACCACCGCCCGGGATAGGCTGGTCGGTTTCGCCAGCGGGGGCCGGCAGGCTATCCGCCATGCGCTGATCCGGCGTCGCAGTGGCCGCCTGCGAACCGTTTGCGCCCTGATTCTGGCCGTCAGCCTGCGAGCCGGGCGGAAACTGCGAGGCCGGGTCTTCTGAAGCCGACGATGCCGGGGCGCCGTTGAATATTTCGTTGACCATCGATGCAAGGCGCCGTGGCTCCAGGTGCTGGACCTTGTACACCCGCAAATTGGAGGCAGACGCGTCGATCCGGTCGAGCCGCTCGATCCAGCTCGCCGCGCGCTGCAACTGGTTGCGCGTCTTCGCCACCACCAGAATCGCATTGCTGCGCTCGATCGGCTCGACCCTGATCGTGTTGCGTCCGCGACCGCCCTCCCCGATGTCGAGCACGCGGGTCAGCTCGGGCATCATGGTGGCCGCGCTGGAATTGTTGACAGGGAAAATGCCGACTGACTGGTCGGCCAGCCAGTCCTGGTCGAAAGAGCGCGCTGCTTCGATCGCCGCAGTCCGCTCCGCCGCCGTCCCCTGGAAGATCAGCGCGTTGCGGCTGGGATCCTCGCGCACCATGCCGGGACGGGCGACGAAGTTTTCGAGCAGCGGCAGGATCGTGCTGGCGGAAACGTTTTTCAGGGGAAACACCGTGACGGCGTAGCCAGGCTGGATGGTGGTGCCCGGATCGAGTTGGGCGGCTCCGAACGCTTCGTTCGCAGGTATCAGCCGCAGACGGTCGCTTTCGCGCATCATGGCCACGCCGCTGCTGTGCAGCGCGGACTCGAACATGGTGAGGATTTCCGCGGCCGGCGTAGGCTTCGACGTCGTGATCGATACCTTGCCCGCGATTCTGGGGTCGAGCGAGTAGCTGATCCCCAGCACCTCGCCCAGCACCGTGCGGGCCGCGACTTTGATCTCGGCCTCCTCGAGGTTGACCTCGAACTTTTCGCCGCTCAGCCGCTCGAGCGACTTGCGCTCGCCGGCAGTCAGCTGCTGTTGGTATCCGTAGTATACTTCACCCTGCCGGTTGTTCTGCGTGCGGCCGAAGCCGAGCCTCGACAGAAAACCGCCGCCGGAAGGTTTGCGCGCACTCAAATCTGCGTTCGCGACCTTGTCCAGGGCATCCGGCCGCGCGGCAACGTCTCCAAGATAATCACCAGTGGAGGTACACGCGGCCACTACCGCCAAGAGGCAGGCCGCCGCGCCTCTGCGAACCCACACGGAACAGGCATTTGGGGCACTGCCTTGCCGACCTACGCTCACCTACACACCCAACCCAAGCCTACGCCCGGCGCCTCGGGAAAGTACCGTTCTATGACGCTTGAAAACCACAAGGCACGCTTTCTGCTTCCCGCTTGGACACCGTACACCTCGTCGACCTCGGTCAGCCCGAGGTAGGTGAAGAACTCGAACTTATGCCGCGATTCGACATGGACCTGCGCCAGCGGCTGCAACTCCTCCCGCGTCAGGGCCCCGCCGACGTCGTCGTTGAGGCCCTGCTCGCATGGGCGGCAAAGCCATCGTCGAATGTTCAGCCTAACTCCTCCACGGTTGGGATTCTCAATGGAACCAGCCCGCTGGCACGGTCACCAATGCCGGGAACAGAACCAACAGCACGATGAGGACCATCTCGGCCAGAAGGAAAGGCCACACACCTCTCAGGGCCGACCCCATTGAAACTTTGCTGATTCCGCACACCGTGTTGAGGACAGTTCCGACAGGGGGCGTAATCATGCCGACCGCGGCGGTCATGATGAACATGACCCCAAAATAGATCGGGTCGATCCCGGCCGCCGTTACGAGCGGCATGAGGATGGGTACCAGTATGGTGATCGAAGGTGCGAAATCGAGCACCATGCCGATGACAAAGATCGCCAGAACGATCATGGCCATCAGCAGGATCGGCATATCGATGAAAGGACTGAGGAGAGTAACGAGCTGGGCGGGCAGACTGGCGATCGTCATCATGAAGCCGGTGACCACGGAGGCTGCCACCAGCAGCATGATTACTGCCGTCATTCGACCGGCGTCGAGCAGCGCGTCAAAGAGCAGCCGCGGCGTCAGCTCCCGATAAACAACCAGCCCCACGAACAGTGCATAGAAGGCTGCAACGACGCCGGCCTCCGTGGGGGTGAAGATGCCGAACCGCAGTCCGACCAGGATAATCACCGGCAGCATCAACGCCCAACCGGCGGTCAGAATGGCTTTCGGGATGTCCCTGCGCGGGAGTTTGGGCTGGACCGCCGACGTTTCCTTTCTGGAGACGATCCACCAAGTCACCACCAGGCTCAGCCCCATCAGGATCCCTGGCACGATTCCGGCGAGGAATAAGCCGACGATGGAAATGTTTGCGGTGACGCCCAGGATGATGAATCCGACAGAGGGCGGGATCACGGGGGCAATGATGCCCGTCGCCGCCATCAAGCCCGAGGCGCGACTCATGCTGTAGCCCGCATCGCGCATAAGAGGGATCAGCATGACGGCAAGCGTCGCCGTATCCGCGATTGCCGATCCGGAGAGGCTGGCCATCAGCAAGCCCGTGCCGATGACCACGTAACCGAGGCCGCCACGTATGTGACCGAAGAGCGCCAGGGCCACGTTCACGATGCGGCGGGAGAGGCCGCCGGCGTTCATGAGCTCGCCGGCAATGAGAAAGAACGGGATCGCCATCAGCGGATAGCTGTCAGCGCCATTGACCAGCCTCTGCGCCAGAATCTGTGCATCCAGATTTCCCATCAGCATCATCATCGCGACGCCCGACAGCATCAGGGCGAAGGCGATTGGAATCCCGATGCCCATTGCACCGAGGAGTGAACCTATGAAGACCAAGCCGCTCACGGTGTTTTCTCCGAAACTAGCGCGGGGGACACGGCCGGTGGCGGCACATCGATCTCTGCTCCCGACCACGGGGCGGGCAGGATGCCGCGCAGCGAGCGCCACAGATCAAGAAGGAGGATCAGAGCCATCATGATGGCAGCGGTGATACCCGCGGCGTAGATGGCCCCGACGGGAATTCCCGACAGTGCTTGGACGTTGCCCCATTCGATCACGGTGAGTGACCAGCTGCCTTGTGCCAGGAGCCAGCAGCACCAAAGCATCAAGCCATACGAAACAAGAAAGCAGACGAAGCGCGCCCTGCGAGGCAACCGGACCACCAATGAGTCGACGCCGAGATGCGCGCCCTTGGCTAGGGCCACCACGGATCCCATAAAGATGATCCAGACGAGGACCACACGGGAGACTTCAACGGCAAACGGAATGCCTGAGCTGAAGCCGTAGCGTAGCACGACATTTGTAAAGATTAGGATGCTGATGACGGCCATGCCGACGACGACGAAGACGTCAAAAGCCTTGAAAAGCCACTGTAACGGCGTGGTCATAACTGCTCCCAAAAGGTTGTGCGCGCATGCATCGATCCTTGCGGCACTCTGACGAGAATCCGCAGACCGTGAGCAGGGAGCCTCCAGCATGCTGATGGGGTAGAAACACCCAATCGCGTGATGAAGGCCTGTCCTGCTCATCCGGTCGAACAGCGCAGGGGTAAAGCCAACGATCCCTCCAACCAGTAGGAGGTCCCGGGCGAGCTTCCGGTGTCAGACACCTTCCACCACGGCCAGATGTGCCTTGGCATGCTTCTCGCGGGCCTTGATCGCCGTCTGATACTCTGGAGAGTTGTAGCAGGCGAGAGCGGTCTCGTAGTCCCTGAACTCGATGACCGCCAGGCGGTTCGCGTGAGGGCCCTCCATGACCTGGCTCGTTCCCGCGCGAACGACGAAGGACGCCCCGTATTTGTCGAATGCTGCCTTGTTCAAGGCAATGTATTCTTTATAGCCCTCATGGTCCGCGATATCGACCATTGCAACCCAGTATCCTTTTTTGGTCATCTGCTTCCTCTCCCACAGAAATTCCCATACCCTCTCGCGGAAGATACGGACGTCCCGATGCATTCAAATTCGCCACAAGTGCGTTTGCCGTTGATCCTCCTCGATCACACGGCTAGAACCGAAACTACGACGCTGACTACAATATGGACAGCTTGTCCAAAAGCGTGTAGTACCACCATGTTTCGTTGTCAAGCTTGCAAGGAGATGCGCCATGGGCCTAAGTGAGCTCCAGGACGAAGCCGATGAGAGAGCTTCTACTCACGTGCAGGGAGCGGCCTCGTTCTCGAAGTTCATCACGGTGCTGCAGATCATCGCGGATGCCCCTGGAACCTTGGACATTGCCCAACTGACAAAGTGCGCGCCATTTCCCCGGGGGACGGTCTACCGTCTCGTTTCGGCGCTCACGGCGGAGGGACTCATCACACAATCGGGAGAGGGTGGAACGTTCCGCTTGGGGCCGCGCCTCCTCCAGCTTGCTGCCAAGACCTGGGAGGACTCCGACTTGCGGACGATCGCTAGGGATTTTCTGGTTTCGCTCCGCGACGCAACCGATGAGGCGGTTCACCTTGCGGTGCCTAGCAATAACCGGATGGTCTACATAGACAAGTTGGTGGGCTCCAGCAGGGTTCAGATGAAAACCAGCATTGGCGGCCAGGTTGAACTTCACTCGACATCCGTGGGTAAGGCGTGGCTGTCTGGTCTGCCAGACCAGCGGCTGTTGGAAGTCATCAAGAGCCTGGATCTGAGACGCCATACCGCCAAGACGTTCACGACACCCGAAGCGCTGTTCGATGAGTTGAAGCGGACGCGCGAGCAAGGGTTCGCGTTCGATGACGAGGAGAACGAACCGGATATCCGCTGTCTCGGCAGCCCGATCTTCAATCGTTCGGGGGAACCGATCGGAGCGGTCAGCATCAGCATGCCGGTGTACCGGCACGACGCTCGGCGCCACGAGCTCTGCGCAAGGCTGGTGCGTCAAACGGCGAAACAGATCAGTGGCGAATTGTCCAGGATGGTGTAGCGCCGGGCGCGCCACCGCGTCCATCGCCACCATCGACGTACCGCTTTAACGGCATCGCTATCATTCGACGCTGAGGAAGATGGCTGATCCAACAGCACCGAAACAGCCTTGGGGGCCGTTCAAGCCAGGTCAGTCCGGAACCCGGCAGGCAGGCCCGAAGGGGCCCACAACAAGCTCGTTGAAGCATGCCTCGAAGACATGCTCGCGGATTGGGAGGCCAACGTGCCAGCAGCCATTGGCAAGAAGCGAGAGAAAAAGCCAGACGCACACCTCGAAATCGCCGCTTCGATCCTGCCGCGAGACTTGCCGCACCAGATCGACAAGCGGCAGCCCTTCGTCAATGCCTTCGCCCACCGCTACAACCGTCACAGGGCACACGACGCTCTCGACGAATCAACTAAGCCGAGTATCTCAAGACCTTCAGCGGCGCGCCCCGCAGGCCTCCTCACATGTCTTGAACCAGGACATCCTCCAGGATGACACCAAGCGAACTCACTGTGCCGGAATGGCTGCGACGATCTCAGGCGATAGCCTGGGTGACATTGCTTGGCATGCTCTTCCATATCGCATTTGCTTTCGGACACATCGATGGCCCGACGCATAGAAACGGCTTGCTCTTATCCAGCTTCGAGCGGTCGCTCGCAGGATCCGGAGAAGGGCCCGCGTCGGGGCACCACGACGACAAGTCCCAGGGCCGTTGTGACATATGCATCATCGGCTCCATGGGAGCCGCACTGCCGGCGCCTGCGGCAGTTCATGTCCTTTCCGAGCTCACCTTCTACGCGATCGACTGGGTCGCGACTGCGGCGCGCCCGGACACCAGAGAACTCTCTTCACACTACGACATCCGCGGCCCTTCGCGAGCTTGAATGGATGGCTGAACTGCCGCTTCTCGCGGTCGCGCAACGCGCCGACACTTGTTATGGCGGCTAATGACCATATCGATCTGGAGAGACAGAGATGGGATTGCATCACCACACCGGGACGTTGTTTGCCGCTGGCATGTTTATTGTTATTTCGACGGCGCACGCAGAAGAAGATCGTCGAGAGCTTGGACCACATGTTCATGGACACGGGACATTGGCGATCGCTTTCGAGGCCAACAATGTTGAGATGGAGCTCGCTGCCCCTGGCATGGATATTGTCGGGTTTGAGCACGAAGCTGAAACCGCGGAGCAGAAGAGCGCCGTCGAGACCGCGCTCGCCGACCTTAAGGAACCCTTGAAGCTCTTCGCGATGCCCGACTCCGCAGGGTGCACCGTCACCTCCGCCGACGTCAAAGTCGTCGCGGAAGAACATGAGGACCACCCTGCTACCGCGGAGGCTGGTGAGGCCGCGGGTTCTGAAGAGCACGGGACCCATCACACCGAGTTCCGAGCAACTTATGCTCTCGCCTGCGCGGATACTGCCCAGGCCGCGTGGCTCGACTTCCCCTTCTTCGATCGCTTCGCCGGATCCTGGAAACTCGGCGTGACGGTCGTCGATGCCAATGGACAGACCGCTTTCGAGGTGTCCCGCGAGGCGCGCTATCTGGAGAGATGAGATGAACGCGGACGCCGCGACGGACGCCGTGCGCTTGCACGGCGTCGAATACAGGTGGAACGCGCGAGACCCGTTTTGCCTCTCAATCGGCGAGTTCGAAGTTTCCCGCGGTGAGCGTCTTCTGCTGCTTGGCGCATCCGGTAGCGGAAAATCGACGCTCCTCAGCTTGCTGACAGGCATCGCGTTGGCGCAAGCTGGGCGCTTGGAAGTCCTCGGGCAACGGCTTGACGAATTGAGCGGCAGCGGGCGCGATCGGTTTCGGGCGGAACATTTTGGCATCATCTTTCAGATGTTCAATCTTCTTCCCTACGGCGCCGTCATCGACAATGTGCTGTTACCGCTCAGCTTCGCGCCGGAACGTCGCGCCCGCGCAACGGCCGCGGGAGGCGCGGAGAGCGAAGCCCGGCGCCTCTTGTCGACCCTGGGACTTCCGGCGGATATCGGGCAGCAGACGGCGGCCACCCTGAGCGTCGGTCAGCAGCAACGCGTCGCGACGGCGCGGGCGCTCATCGGCTCCCCCGATATTGTTGTCGCCGACGAGCCTACATCGGCTCTCGACGACGATCGGCAGCAGGATTTTCTCGACCTGCTGTTCGGCCAGATCGAGGCCACAAAGGCAACTCTGATCATGGTCAGTCACGACCGCCGCTTGGCGCAGCATTTCACGCGGGCGATCCAGCTCAACGACATCCTTACAACGTCGAAAAGCCGAGCCCGGGCATGATTGTCGCACGTCTCACTCTGCAATCGCTGCGCAACCGCTGGATCACGGTGTTGCTGACGATCCTTTCGATCTCCGTCAGCGTCATGCTTCTGCTCGGTGTCGAGAAGGTGCGCAGTGGCGCGCGAGACAGCTTTGCCGGGACCGTGTCTGGTGCGGATCTGGTCATTGGCGCCCGATCGGGTGCCATGCAGCTCCTTCTCTACTCGGTGTTCCGCATTGGCAACGCGACCAACAATGTCACCTGGCGCAGCTACGAAGACATCGTTTCGCGCCCGCAGGTAGCCTGGGCAATTCCGCTTTCACTTGGCGACAGCCATCGCGGCTTTCGCGTCATCGGGACGACTCCGGATTACTTCGAGCACTTCCAATATCGCGGCGGCCAGGCCTTGACGTTTGCCGCAGGCGCACCCTTTGACGACCTGTTCGATGTCGTCCTCGGCTCGGATGTTGCGAGCCGGCTTGGCTATTCCATCGGCGACAAGATCACTGTCGCGCACGGTGCGGGCTCCCTTGGGCCGCAGCATGACGACCTCCCGTTTCGCGTGTCCGGCATACTGGCACGTACCGGCACGCCGGTGGACAAATCCCTCCATGTCAGTCTCAAGGCTATCGAGGCCATTCATGTCGACTGGCGGTCCGGTTCACGGATCCCGGGACAAGTTACACCGGCCGACCGTCTGCGGCAGATGACCATTGCTCCGAAGGCGGTAACCGCCGCGATCATCGGCTTGAAGTCGCGCCTGCAAGTCATCGGGTTCCAGCGCGGCGTGAACGAGTACAGGGCCGAGCCTCTTTCGGCTGTGCTGCCGGGGGTCGCCTTGCAGGAGATGTGGGGACTGGTCGCCACCGCCGAGACCGCATTGCTTGGCGTCTCCGCGATGGTCGTGGTGACCTCGATGCTCGGCTTGTCGGCAATGATCCTGTCGACGCTCAACGAGCGACGGCGTGAGATCGCGATATTGCGCTCGCTGGGGGCAAAGCCCGGCACGGTTGCAGGACTTCTTGTCGGAGAGGCGACACTGCTGACAGTAGCGGGAATCGCAATAGGAACGGCGGCACTTTATGCGGTCCTGGTGGTGGCCCGCCCGCTTGTTGACAGACAGTTCGGCATCGACATCGGCATTCAGCCCCCATCCGCAACCGATGCCCTGTTGTTATTGGCAATATTGATCGGCGGGATGGCCGCCGGGTTCCTGCCGGCCTGTCGCGCCTACAGGATGTCACTCGCAGATGGCATGATGGTGAGAACATGAAGACTTCCGGATTCCTCGGCAACGCGAGGTCGATGTTGCGCTGCATCGCTCTCATCCTGGCCGTTTTGGGCGCGGGCTGCGGCGCGGCATTCAGCGAGGCCGCAACCCAGCTGAAATGGGAGATGCTGATCCCGCCGACAGAACCGCTGGCAAATTTCCCGGACGAACTTCCTTTTGAGCAGCAGGAGGCCCTGAGAAATGTCCTATACTGGAAAGGTCACCCGTCGGGCGAGTTGAGCGAAGAGTTTGCCCTTCAGCGCGACGAAGCCAAAAAAAGGGTCGACGCCGACAGGGAGAAACTTGCAAAGCAAGGCGTCGATCTTGATGCGCTTTACGAACGATACGTCGCCTGGGCTACGGAGATCGAGAGGCGTGGAACCCTCACCGAGAAGAAGTTGGACGGGGCGCAGGTAGCCATCGCCGGCTATCTGCTGCCCCTGGATTTTAACCCGGACGGTACGACGGAGTTCCTGCTGGTCCCCTATTTCGGTGCGTGCATCCATGAGCCGCCACCGCCGCCGAACCAGGTGATCTACTTGAAATCCACCGCTCCGTACGCGCCTGCGGCCCTGTTCGAGGGCGTGATGATAACCGGCACGATGCGCGTGCAGTCCGAAAGGAAAGACCTCTCCTTTGTGGACGGTTCAAGCGAAGTTGCTTCGGGCTACGTCCTGGAGAGCGAAAGCATCGAGCCCTATCAAGGCGAAGGTGGCGGGCAATAGTGGCCAGTCCTGCGGAGGCGATGCCAACCGCCAGTCCGCGGGTCAGAGGCAGGCACGGACGTGGATGGATGCGCTCAGCGAAACCCGGTGACCCTGAGCACCTCCGCCGGCGAGGTGAGACCTTGCCCTGCCTTCCTGGCACCGTCATGCGCCATCGTGCTCATGCCCCGCTCCAGCGCGAGCGCTTCGATCCTGGAGTGGTCTGCTCCTTGTGAAGCGAGCTCGATGATAGCCTCCTCGAGGACCAGGATCTCGAACACGGCGATGCGGCCTCGATACCCGGTGCCGTTGCAACGGCCGCAGCCCACTGCGCTGAACACTTTCTGGCCCTGGGAGAACCCGACGGCCTGGTAACGCGAGTCGGAGGAGAAAGTCTCGGCCGGAAGAATTCCTTCCTGCTTGCAGTGATCGCAGAGCCGCCGCAACAGGCGCTGGGAGATGATGCCGCGTACGGCGCCGACCAGCAGATAGGTCTCGACACCCAGGTCGCGCATACGGGTGAAGGCCGCCGCCGCGGTGTTCGCGTGGACCGTGGTGAGAACGAGGTGTCCGGTGAGCGCTGCCTGGACGGCGGCCCGTGCCGTCTCGCCGTCGCGTATCTCGCCGACCAGGATCACGTCGGGGTCCTGTCGCACGAACGTCCGGATCGCGGATGAGAAGGTGATGCCGATCGCCGAGTTGATCTGCGACTGCACGATGCCGGGGATCTGGTACTCGACGGGATCCTCGATGGTCACGATCTTGCGGCCCGGATCGTTTAGCTTCGAGAGCGCGGCGGCGAGCGTCGTCGTCTTGCCGCTGCCGGTCGGGCCGGCGACGGCGATCATTCCGTGGGTGTGCTCAAGGAGCCGGTTCAGCGTCTGCCGTTCCTGGTCATCCAGGCCCACGCCCGCGAAATCGAGCAGGACGCTGTCGCGGTGCAGGATGCGCATGACGACGGTCTCGCCATGGATGGAGGAGAGGGTGGCAACGCGCAGTTCGACTTCGCGGTCGCCGATGGGAAGGCGCATCGCACCATCCTGAGGCTTGCGGCGCTCGGTGATGTCGAGGCCGGCGAGAACCTTGATTCGCGACACGATCGCATCGCCCATTTCGTGCGGCGGCGGAGGCATGATCCGCAAGACGCCGTCGATACGGAAACGCATCACGAGCCGTCCGCGCATCGGTTCGAGGTGGATGTCGGTTGCCCTCAGGTCGAGCGCGCGCCGGAAGATGTCGTCGACGACAACCACAACCGGCGCGCCGCTCGCGAGATCCCGCAGGCTTGCGATAGCCGCTTCGGAGGTTGCTCCTTCGCCGGTGGCCTGGGCAACGTCCTGGGTGCCGGAAAGACGTTCCAAGCAGGATTCCAGGTCGGGTGCGGGAACCACGCAGACCTCGACGTCACCGTCGAGAACGGATCGCAGCGCCTCTATCGGGTCTGCGTCTCCAGGGTGGAGAACCCCTATGACGGCGCTCCCGTCAGGCGCCGTGAGCGGCGCGATCCAGTTCTCCACAAGAAATCGGTTTGAGAGATTCTGCGCGACGGGCCTGTAGTCGGCGAGTTGGTGCCGGTCGAGAAGCCGCACGCCATAATAGGACGACAGGAAGCCTGCGAGGGCATCGGCGTCGACGATCTGCGCTTCGATCAGGCGGTGCAGGTCGGAGGCTCGCGAGGCCGTGCTCTCACCGAAAAGGCCCCGCGTAGCCTCGCGGCTCGCCAGTCCGGCACCGGCCATGGACGACAAGAGCGAGTGTAAGTCTGTAAGCTGTGGGTTCATTGAACGTACCTGTCGCACTTGACCCTTGAGCACAATGGACGCCGGCTTGCGCATGCCGAATCCGTCTGTCGGTTTAGTCCGCAGAGCGGTCTGCCTGACGTACGATTCCGGACCCGGCGGTTCCCCGGAAAGCTGCGCCAGACCAGAAGGCTGTGCGGTATGGGTGTCAAGAGCCCGTGCCCCTTCTACTCCCACCAGACGGTGAACCGGGTGCCACACGAGGTAGCGATTGAGAATCTTTCGCTACACCCACATATCGCCGCCAATATTGCGGAACCCCACTCGACCAAGGCAAGCGTCACGCCCGCCAGCAGCTGGTGGGAAATCGTCATGACCCATGCGACCGTGACGATCGTAGCCGAGGGCCGCAGACTGCGCCGCGTTGGAATGAGCAGGCTTGGAGTGGCTGGAGCCCTTCCCGCTTCATCGCCTTGCCGGGCGTATCAATCTCAGTGATCCATGGCCTTGACGATTTCCTCGGTCATCTTCTTGGCGTCGCCGAGCAGCATCATGGTGCCGTCCTTGT
>NZ_VFTX01000019.1:0-27093 GCF_006440955.1 Mesorhizobium sp. B2-8-1
CTCCAAAACCCCTTCGGGCCAAAAGTGTTACCCATGTCTCCGGTATAAACCGTAACCTATGTGTCCGGAACGGACCTTGAAATTATTGGCGATCCCGACAGGATTCGAACCTGTGACCATCGGCTTAGAAGGCCGGTGCTCTATCCAGCTGAGCTACGGGACCGCTGGCCGGCTCGGAGCCGGTAAGATGTCTGCGCTGGCGCCCGCCCGGGCTTTGCCGGTCAATGCGTCCAGGGCGTCCTGCGGTCATAGCGGAAATTTTCCGCATAGGAAATCTGGCGGCGCTTGGGCTCTTTCGGCTCTTCGACGCGGTAGGCGAGCCCTTCCTTCTCGGCATAGGCCACGGCCTCTTCACGCGTGTCGAAGGTCAGCTTGATCTGGCTCCTCATGTCGCCGGAAGTGGTGTAGCCCATCAGCGGGTCGATTTTCTTGCGCATCTCGGGATCGAATTCCAGCACCCAATGGCCGGTCTTGGCCGTGCCGGACTGCATCGCGGTTTTGGCTGGACTGAAAATGCGCGCGGACATGACCACCTCATTGCTGTGCAAGGCAGCATGGCCGCCTCTTCGCCCGTCATTACTGCGCAATGCGGACGGCGGCAAGGTTTTTGCACTTGCAGGTTTTTGCACTTGCCATGCAACACTGAAATGAATAGGCAACAGACCGTTCGGAGTGTAGCGCAGCCTGGTAGCGCATCTGGTTTGGGACCAGAGGGTCGGGAGTTCGAATCTCTCCACTCCGACCACCTTTCACAGAAAAGGCAATCGAGGGCCGTTGGCGCCTGCGAATGGCAATGTGTCGGGTGCAGAATGGGGCTGTCGGCAATCTCCGCGCGGCCAGTTGTCTTTGCTGCTGCATGTCACGGTCGCAACAAAAAGCCGCGGACGGCAAAGTTGCCTGCTCCACCGCATCGACTATTGTGAGCCGGAACACCGCACGGTGTGGGGCGACAGATGACCATCGGACATCGACGGTCTCCGCTAAAGCCTCACGGAGGAACCATGAGCGACAGTTGGACACCCACCCGTCTCGGCGCAGGGCGGCATTCGGCATGACGACGGAAACCGCCACGGGCGGCACGGAGACAAAATTCAGACAGCCGCCAGCCGGAACCGGGATCGCGGTCGATCTCGATGGAGTGACCATAGATTTCGCATTGGCGGCCGGGCGTAGCTTCCAGGCGGTCGCCCGCGCCGATCTGAAAGTCGGCGACCAGGAATTCGTGGCGATCATTGGGCCGACGGGCTGCGGCAAGTCAACGCTGCTGAATGCCGGCGCAGGGCTTCTCGAGCCTTCGGCAGGCAGCGTCCGTGTGTTCGGCGCCCCGCTTCGCGGTCTCAACAGACAGGCTGGCTACCTCTTCCAGCAGGATGCATTGATGCCCTGGAAGACCGCTCTGGACAATGTGGCCATCGGGCTGGAAGTGGCAGGCGTGCCCTCTTCCGAAGCAAAGGAACGCGCGCGAGCATGGCTCGGACGCGTCGGCCTGGCTGCTTTCTGCGAGCGCTACCCTCACATGCTTTCAGGCGGCCAGAAAAAGCGCGTTGCTCTTGCGCAGGTGCTGATCCGCGACCCCAAGATCATCCTCATGGACGAACCCTTCGGACCGCTCGACGCACAGACGCGGCTGATCATGGGCGGCCTTTTGCTCAAGCTGTGGTCGGACGACCGCAAGGCGGTGATGTTCGTCACCCACGACCTCGAAGAAGCGATCGCGCTGGCTGATCGCGTGGTGGTGATGTCAGCCGGTCCCTCGGCACGCATCATCGGCGACTTTCCAATCCCGCTGGCGCGTCCACGCGATATTTCGGAAATCAGGCTGGAACCGCGCTTCCAGGAATTGCATCGAGACATCTGGCACATGCTGAAGAAGGAAGTGCTCAAGGCTTACGGCGAGATTGAAGAAGGAGCGATCCGATGAAAAGGACGACGCTGCTTTTCGCACAGCTAACCGTGGCCGTCATCGTCATCGCGCTCTGGCAGGCAGCGTCGACGACGCACCTGATCGGCGATCCGAACAATATTTCCTTCTTCTTCTCGACCCCATTGGCGGTGGCAGGCCAGATATGGAAGTGGTTTGCCACCGGGACGATCTGGCATCATCTGTGGATCACGCTGTGGGAGTCCATGCTGGCCTTCGCCATCGGCTCGCTGGCAGCGATCGCGATCGGCTTCTGGTTTGCCCGCAAGCCGAGACTTGCGGCCGTCTTCGATCCCTATGTAAAGGCGGCCAATGCGCTTCCCCGCGTCGTGTTGGCGCCGATCTTCACGCTTTGGTTTGGCCTCGGCATCTGGTCCAAGGTTGCCTTGGGCGTGACGCTGGTTTTCTTCATCGTCTTCTTCAATGTCTACCAGGGCGTGAGGGAGGTGAACACGACGGTGCTGGCCAATGCCCGAATGCTCGGCATGAACGAACGGCAATTGCTGCGCCACGTCTATATGCCATCGGCATTGTCCTGGGTGTTTTCATCGCTCCATATCTCCGTCGGATTTGCCGTGGTCGGCGCCGTGGTCGGCGAATATCTCGGTGCGGCGGGCGGACTAGGCTATCTGATACAGCAGGCCGAGGGCGTTTTCGACGTAGCGGGCGTCTTTGCCGGAATGTTCGTCCTCGCCGCTTTTGTGCTCTTGATCGACTGGATCGTCACGCTGGTCGAAAAGCGGCTGCTTGTCTGGCGGCCTGAATTCTCGAAACCAGGCCGATAGGGCCCAATCCAGCTCAAGGAGGAGATCATGAGGATCATTTCGAAACTGGCGGCCGCCGCCGTCGTATTGCTCGCGGTGGCCACAGACGCGGGGGCCGCCGAAAAGGTCACCATTTCGATCGGCGGAGCGTCATGCCTCTGCTATATGCCGACCGTGCTCGCCAAACAGATCGGCGCTTACGAAAAAGCCGGCATCGATGCAGACCTCGTCGATTTCAAGGGCGGTTCTCAATCGCTGACCGCAGTATTGGGTGGCAGCGCGGATGTGGTGTCCGGCTATTTCGATCACACGGTGAAATTGGCCGCCAAGAACCAGCGCCTGCAATCCTTCGTCGTTTACGACCAGTTCCCGGGACTGGTGCTGGCGGTGGCGCCGGGCCAGACCGGCAAGATCAAGTCAGTGAAGGACCTTGCTGGCAAAAAGGTCGGCGTGACCGCTCCCGGTTCCTCGACCGACTTCTTCCTGAAGTTCCTTCTGCAGAAGAACGGCATCGACCCGACATCCGCCGCCGTGATCGGCGTTGGGCTGGGCGCTACCGCCGTCGCCGCCATGGAGCAAGGGCAGATCGACGCCGTGGTGACGCTCGATCCGGCCGTCACCGTGCTTCAGGCCAGGCATAAGGACCTGACCATCCTGGCGGACACGCGCACCCAGAAAGATACCGAGGCGGTATTCGGAGGCGACTATCCCGGCGGAGCGCTTTACACCCGGCCGGAATGGATGGCCGCGCATCCCCAAGCAACGCAGGGATTGACCAATGCCATGCTTGCCACGCTGGATTACATTCACTCCCACAGCGCCGAAGAGATCATGGCCCAGATCCCCGACAATCTGATCGGCAGCGACAAGGACGCCTATCTGGCCGCGTTGAAAAATGCGATCCCCATGTATTCGACCACCGGGCTCATGGATCCAAAAGGCGCGCAGGCCGTGCTCGACGTTTTCTCTCTCGGTTCGCCCGATGTGGCCAACGCCAAGATCGATATCACGCAGACGTACACGAACGACTATGTGAACAAGGCGAAGAAGGCCAACTGACGAGATCAACGTCAAGCAGCGGGCATATGGCTCGTTCGCCTCAGCCACGGAGTTCACCGAGCGCCGGCATTTCAGCGACTCGGTGGCCCCGTCGCCATTTTGGGTATCCGTCAATTGACGAATACCCGTTCTTCTCTCACCTAGCTTGGCATTGCGCGGGCAAGCCGAACGCGCAGCAATAGTGAGGGTGACTGAAGTCACATGAAGGTAAGCTCGCCGGGCGAGAACCCCAACCGCCCCACTCCCGGCGAGCCTACAACCTGATTTGGAACGCAATCAGGACCGGGGTTAGCCGGCAAGCTTGTATCGCAAGATCGGTGCCAGCTTCTGTTTCCCGAAATGGGACGGCTAAAGGGACATGGAAACCACCGTTTGCTGGCCGGCCGACCATCGCGCCCTAAACCTCGAACTCGCCCTGCCCCTCGTCCATGGCGCTGACGGTTTCAGCCGCCAGCGCCCGGGTGATCGGCGTCTTGCGTTCGAGCGCGGCGCGGTCCAGCCGCTCCACCACGCGCATGGCCGTCGCCAGGGAGCGCTCGATGCGGCGCACCAGATATTGCACGACATGCGGCTCGACCTCGACCTGTCGGTCGGCGAACAGCTTGGTGATGACACCTGCCAGCAGGAGATCGTCGGGTTCGTGGATCTCGACGGTTGCCGCAGCCTTCAGCCGCGACGCCAGATCCGGCAGCGTGACGCCCCAGGCCGAGGGAAAGCGGCGCGCCGTCAAAAGCAAATGCGAGCCGCTGCCGCGCACCGCATTGATCAGATGAAACAGCCCTTGCTGGTCGACTGTGCCGGTATCGACGTCGTCGATCAGCGCCGGCCGGGCACCGAGATTTACAATGCTGTCGCCGATGCGGTGCGCGTCGACCTGAACGGCATCCGCCCGTGCCCGCCAGATCGAGGCCAGATGGGTCTTGCCGGAACCGGCCGGGCCGGCCAGCACGACCACCGGCGAGGGCCAGTCCGGCCAGCGGTCGACCAGCGCCACTGCCTGGTTGTTGGCGCCGGAGACGACGAGTTCGTCCCGAGAATAGCCGGTGCCATGGCCGAGATCGAGCGGCAGTTGGCGCGGCGGGTCGGACCTCTGGTCGCTCATGCCAGGCTCAGCCGCGCGACCCGGCCAGGCCGGATCATGGATTGATGCCTTTGCGACGATCGGCCGGCAATGGCGGCACGGCCTTGCCGTGACCCTTGTAGAGCGGCGATTCCAGATAACGCGCAATGGCAAAGCGCACCAGGACCGCGACCGCGGCCGATGCAGGCACCGCAATCAGCAGACCGACGAAGCCAAACAGCGCGCCGAAGGCAAACAGCGCGAACATCAGCCACACCGGATGCAAGCCGACGCTTTTGCCGACCAGCCGCGGCTGCAAGATATTGCCCTCGATGAACTGGCCGATGAAGAACACCACCGCGACCGCTACGACCATGGTCCAGTCCGGCCAGAACTGGACGAAGGCAACGCCGACGGCCAGCACCAGCCCGGTCAGCGAGCCGACATAGGGGATGAAGGAGATCAGCCCGGCGAACAGGCCGATGAGGATGCCGAAATTGAGACCGGTTAGCGTCAGGCCGGTGGCATACATGGCGCCCAGCACCAGGCACAGCGTGCCCTGCCCGCGCACGAAGCCGGCCGTTGCCGTGTTGATGTCCCTGGCGATGGCGCGCACCGTGGCGACATTGTCCCGCGGCACCCAGCTGTCGATCACCGCCACCATGCGGTCCCAGTCGAGCAGCATGTAGAAGGCGACCACCGGCGTCACCACGAACAGGCTGATCACCGAGACCAGCGCCACGCCCGAACTCCATATCGAGGTGAACACGGTCGTCAGCAGACCGAAGCCGGATGTCAGCAGTGAGTTCAATCCGTCGCGCAGGCCATTGGCGTTGACGCCGAATTTCTGTTCCAGCCATTTCGGATCGAACGAGGTGATAAGGCTCTGCAGCCGCGTCAGGTACTCAGGCAACTTGCCGGCAAAATCGGCCATCTGCGTCGCCAGCACCGGGATGAGGATGACAAAGGCCAGCACCAGCACGACAAGGAAGGTGATGAGGATGACCACCGTTGCCATGAAACGGCTGAGGCCGAGCCGCTGCAGCCGGTCGGCCACGGGATCGAGGAAATAGGCGAGCACCATGCCGGCCACGAAGGGCAAGAGGATGGCGCTGAAAACATAGAGGAAAAGCGCGAGCGCGGCGACGCCGGCAAGCCAGAAGAAGATCTGCCGGCGGAATCCGGCGGATGGATCATCACCGGCGGCCGCCGGCGCGCTCGCCGCAGCTTCTTTGTCAGGTGCCCGGGGTGGAGCCTTCGCCATAGCCGCTCATATGCCTCAGCCAAGCCACGAGATAGGCTGCGGCCGAAGCCACGGTCAAGACCCCGGACAGCATTATGAGGGCGGGACGAAGTGGATCGAGATGGATCGAAAAAGCAAGCTCACCCAGCACCAGCGCCGCCAGTACAATCTGGATGGCGGTGTTGACCTTGGAGACGAGGAGCGGCTTCATCTCGACGGGATGGGCCATCACGGTGGACAACAGCACCGCGCAAATGATCAGCGCGTCGCGCGACACCATGGTGACGACCAGCCACAGCGGCAATTGCCCGATGAAGCCCAGCACGACGAACACGGAAACCAGGAGCAGCTTGTCGGCCACCGGATCGAGATAGGCGCCGAGCTTGGAATGCTGGTTGAACCGGCGGGCGATGAAGCCGTCGACGCCGTCCGAGATGCCGGCAACGAGGAACCCGGCAAAGGCCCAATCCCAGCGCGCCTGGAGCATGGCCAGCACCACGGCAGGCACCAGGACAAGGCGCATGATTGTGATCAGGTTGGGGATGGTCAAGCGCATGTCCCGTCGCTTCTGTCTGAACGATAGATGATGGAGATGGGGGATGGACGCAAGAGAGAAGCTGCCGAGCTTCCCCTGGTGGGGAGCGGCAGTTTCAGCGCCGTTTTCCTTGCGGACCGAAACCGTTCATGCGAAGAGCCGCAAAGGAAACAGCGACAAGCCAGATATGAAGCGCGATACAGTCAAGCGTAAGAACGGGCTCACCTATGCCGAGGCTGGCGTCGACATCGATGCCGGCAATCTCATGGTCGAGAAGATCAAACCGCTGGTCAAGGCGACGCGCCGGCCGGGCGCCGATGGCGAGATCGGCGGTTTCGGCGGCCTGTTCGACCTCAAGGCCGCCGGCTTTACCGACCCGGTGCTGGTCGCCGCAAATGACGGCGTCGGCACCAAGCTGAAGATCGCCATCGACGCCGGCAAGCACGACACGATCGGCATCGACCTCGTCGCCATGTGCGTCAACGACATCGTCGTGCAGGGTGCCGAACCGCTGTTCTTCCTCGACTATTTCGCCACCGGCAAGCTCGATCCGGACCAGGGTGCGGCGATTGTCGGCGGCATCGCCGCGGGCTGCCGGCAGGCCGGCTGCGCGCTGATCGGCGGCGAGACGGCCGAAATGCCCGGCATGTATCACGGCAAGGACTATGACCTTGCCGGTTTTGCCGTGGGCGCGGCCGAGCGCGGCCAGCTTCTGCCCACCGACGACATCGTCGAGGGCGACGTGCTGCTGGGGCTGGGTTCGTCGGGCCTGCATTCGAACGGCTTTTCGCTGGTGCGCCGCATCGTTGCGACCAGCGGCCTGGCATGGACCGATCCGGCTCCCTTCAATGACGAGGCCACATTGGCCGAGGCGCTGCTCGAGCCGACCCGGATCTATGTGAAATCGATCCTGAAGGCGATCCGCAACACGCACGGCATCAAGGCGCTGGCCCATATCACCGGCGGCGGCTTCCCCGAAAACATTCCGCGCGTTCTGCCGAAGGAGTTCTCGGCCGAGCTCGATCTCGACGCCATCGACGTGCCGCCTGTGTTCTCATGGCTGGCCAAAACCGGCGGTGTGGCGCCCGAAGAGATGATGCGCACCTTCAACTGCGGCATCGGCATGATCCTGGCGGTGGCGTCCGGCCAGGCGGCGCAGGTCGCTGCCGTCTTGCAGGAAGCCGGCGAGACGGTGACGCCGATCGGCCGGATCGTGCCGCGCCGCGACGCCGGCGTCATCTATCGGGGTTCGATCGGTCTATGAGTGCGCAGAAGAAACGCACTGTCGTTCTGATCTCGGGGCGCGGTTCCAACATGACGGCGCTGATCGCCGCCGCCAGCGACCCGGCTTTCCCGGCCGAAATCGTCGGCGTCATCTCCGACAAGGCGGATGCCGCCGGGCTCGGCATGGCGAGGGCGCGCGGCATCGCCACCCAGGTGATTTCCCGGGCCGACCACGCCAGCAAGCAGGCGCACGACGCCGCGATCGATGCGGCCCTCACGGCCTTCAATGCCGAGATCGTGGCACTGGCCGGCTATATGCGCATTTTGACCACCGGCCTCGTCCAGAAATGGCAGGGTCGCATGATCAACATCCACCCCGCTCTGTTGCCGGCCTTCAAGGGGCTCGATACGCATGCGCGCGCGCTGGTGGCGGGTATGCGTATCCATGGCTGCACGGTGCATTTCGTCACGTCCGAGATGGATGACGGCCCGATCATCGCACAGGCGGCGGTGCCGGTAATGGTCGGCGACAATGCCGACACACTTGCCGCACGAGTGCTGAAGGTGGAACACCAGCTCTATCCGCTGGCGCTGGGGCTGGTCGCCGAGGGCAAGGCGCGGATGGAAAAGGGCCGCACCGTGTTTGCCCGCTTCGCCGACGATGCCGACAATGCAACCTCGATGATCATTGCACCGAGCCCGCTACGCGAGGAAATCGATTTCGAGCAATTGGCGCGGATCACGCCGTAGGCATTTTTGCAGTCATAATTTGATTGCAAACTTTGGCGCACCCGCCTATCTCATGCTTGCATGAACAGCAAGCATAGGCGCGTGCTCAAGGCGATATTCACCGATCCAGTTTCGGGCAGTATCGAATGGATTGCCGTCGAAACCTTGCTGGTCGCCGTTGGTTGCCAGGTGATCGAAGGAAGCGGCTCACGCGTGCGTTTTGTCTTTAAGAGCGAAGTCGAGACGTTCCACCGGCCACACCCTTCAAAGGAAGCAAAGCGATATCAAGTACGGGATGCTCGCCAATTCTTGTCGAGGATCGGAGTGAAGCCATGAATGCGATGACCTACAAGGGCTATTCGGCCCGTGTTGATTATGATGACGATGACGAGATTTTCTTCGGCCGTATTGCCGGTATTCGAGACGGCGTATCCTTCCATTCAGAAACTGTCGCGGGGCTAAAAGCCGCCTTCCATGAAGCCGTGGACGACTATGTCGAAACTTGCGCGAAAATCGGTAAGTCGCCGCAAAGACCTTATTCCGGCAATCTCATGTTGCGCGTTGACCCCTCGGTTCATTCAAAAGTCGCAATGGCAGCGGAACTCGCAGGCAAGAGCCTGAACCAGTGGGGAGAAGAAGTCTTGCGCGAGGCCGCCGAAAAGCAAATTGCCTGAACCAGCAGCTGTCCTGCCTCCATCTGCATCCGCCATTCGACCGGGAGTATCGTGAAACAGTTGTTTGTGCTGCGCCACGCCAAGTCGAGTTGGGACGATCCCAACCTCCCCGATTTCGACCGGCCGCTCGCCGAACGCGGATTGAAGGCGGCCCAATTGATAGGGCGCGAACTCGCGACGCGCGGGTGGCTGCCGGACCAGGCGCTGGTATCGCCGGCGCTGCGCACCCGTGAGACCTGGCGGCTGGTGGACGCGGAGTTGCCAGCGCATCCACAAGTCGCGTTCTCCGAGGCGCTTTATGAAGCCTCAGCGACGGATATTCTGAGCCAGATTCGTCAAGCCGATCCGTCGAACGACAGCTTGCTGGTCGTCGGCCACAATCCCGGTCTGCAATATCTGGCGAAACAGCTTGCCGGGCCAGGGTCAGAGGCCAAGGCGCGCAGGAGGCTCGAAGGAAAATTTCCAACGGCAGCCTTTGCGCGCCTCGTTTTCCAGGGCGACTGGTCCAACCTGTCGTCCGCGCGGCTGACGCATTGCCTGCGTCTGAAGGATCTGCGCTAGAAATCCAGGGTTGAGCGGGCAACCAGGGCCACTGCGCGCCCGGGCCGCTAGTTGCCCCAGATGCCCTGGCCGGGTTCGGGCCAGTCGGTAGTGGGCTTCGTCTTGGCATCGCCTGTCTCGTGGCCGGCCATGCCCGTATCCTTGAGCGCGCCGGTGACAAGGTGGTCCACGCCCGCCATCGGGGCGACGGGCTGGTTGGCATTGTCGGAGCCATAATGGTCGCTGCCGGCAAAGGCGCTGCCGGTCGCAACGAGGATGGCGGCGGTGGCGAGGGCGATCTTGTTCATTTCAATCTCCTGGATTCATCCGTTAGGCGGCGTCTTGGGAGGACGGTTCCGCTAAGGACAAGACCCCAGGCACTCCTGTTTTATTCCTGGGCTCGGATTGTTTTCTGCCGAGCTTGGAGGATTGGTCATGCGCAAAAAACAAGAGCGGCGGGCCAGGCCCACCGCTCTTTGTGGTCGAAGACTTACAGAATCAACGGCCCCAGATGCCCTGGCCAGACTGAGCCGGCACGTTGGCATTCGCGTCGCCCTGCGCCTTTATGGACTTGGTGATCGAGCCGGTATGCGTGGTGTCGATGTTGGAGGTCGACTGGTTGGCAACCGGCTGGTTGACATTGTTGGAACCATAATTGTCGCTGCCGGCAAAGGCGCTGCCCGTGGCAATGAGAATGGCGGCGGCGGTAAGAGCGATCTTGGTCATTTCTTTACTCCTGAGTTCAAGTTGGTTGATGTCGGCAGTCGCGATTAGCGGCCGAAAAGGTTGCGGTCGGCGCCCTGCGAAGCCGGGGCCTGGACGGTTCCGTTCGTCTTCGAGGTCGAAGCGGTGACGGAATGGTCGACAGCGGCGGCGGGCTGATTGGCGTTGGCCGAACCATAATTGTCGCTGCCGGCGAAAGCGGTGCCCGTGGCAACGAGGATGGCGGCGGCGGTAAGAGCGATCTTGGTCATTTTGGTTACTCCAGTATGTCTGTTCTGTCCGTCTAGTGACGTGCCCTTGGGAGGATTTCGCGTCGCTCGGACCACCCCGAGATGGGCCTGCGGTATTGTCGTTTCCAGTCACGAAAATGTGCCGGAAAAGCTGTGGGACGACCCTTGAAATTGAAACGACATCGCTGGCTGCCACAATTTTGTCCCGTTAAATCAACGAGTTGCTGAGAAAATCCATTGAGCCCACCCGTTTGCGCAGAGCGTACGTCACCGTTTGATGTACGGTCCGTCAACATAAATCGAACCGAACGGTTCGGTTTTATCTACATAACGCCCGCGCGAGTGGCCGCATCCGGGCGTTTGCTTTGCGGTTGGGTCGACATTGTCGTTTGCAAACGGGCTGAAGGACGTGCCAAGAGGCGCTCCGCATTCTCCACGCGGAGGCTTCGCCTCCGGTCGCGGCAGGCTCAAGCTTTCAATCATTTTGGCGACTGGAGAAATGGAAAGCGGCGGGTTCTGGCCCGTCAGGAAGCGCCAAAGCCAAGGACGTCGCGCATATCGTATTGACCGGGCGGTCGCCCGGTCACCCAGAGGGCTGCGGCGATAGCGCCAAGGGCGAACATGACGCGGTCCTCGGCCGCATGCGACAGGGTGACGATCTCGCCCTCGGTGCAGAAGCTGACGCTGTGCTCGCCGACGATGCTGCCGCCGCGCAGCACCGCGAAGCCGATCTCGCCGGCAGGCCGCGCACCGGTGACACCATCGCGAACACACCTCGCCATCGCATCGAACTCGACATCACGTCCGTCGGCAATGGCTTGGCCGAGCATCAGGGCGGTGCCCGATGGCGCATCGATCTTGTGGCGGTGATGCGCCTCTAAAATCTCTGCATCCCAGTCCGCGGGACCGAGCGCTCTCGCCGCCTGCTCGACCAATCCGACCAGCATGTTGAGCCCAAGCGAAAAGCTCCCGGAGCGTACGATGACAACGGTTTTCGCGGCATCGGCGATGGCTGCCAATTCAGCGTCATCGAAACCGGTCGAGCCAATGACCATGGCAGGTCCGCGACGGCCGGCGCAGGCTCTCGCCAGATCGGCCGATGCCGCCGGCGTGGTGAAATCGACGACCACATCGGCCAGGCCGAGCGCCTCGTCGCGACTGACCAGGCCATCGCCGACGACGCCCGGTCGATGAAAGCGGGCAGTAAGCGCCAGCCGCGAGTCGGCCTGCACGGCGTCCGCCATCTGGCGCCCCATGCGGCCGAGCGCACCGGCAATTGCGATCCTGACTGGCGCCATCGCCGCGACTATTTCCACATGCCGCGCATGCGCGCGCCAATGTCGACGCGTATCTCCGGCCGGGGCGCCCTGCCCGGCGCTGCTTGCGCTGCCGGCCATACCGTCTGTTCGAATGCCGCAAGGAGTGAGGCCGGGATGAAGCGCGTGCGCGAGGCATAGACATGGCGGTCGCCGCGCGCCGCCTGGCCATGCGCAAAGAAGCGCTGCGGCATGACCAGGTTGAGGCTGTCCTTGGCCCTTGTCATCGCCACGTAAAGCAGCCGGCGCTCCTCCTCGATATCTTCCCTGGTACCAACGCCGAGATCGGCCGGAATGCAGCCATCGACGGTGTTGAGCACAAACACGTTCTTCCACTCCTGGCCCTTGGCCGAGTGGATGGTCGACAGGATCAAATAATCCTCGTCGCGGTGCGGCGGCCCGGCCTGGTCGCTGGTCGCGTCCGGCGGATCGAGCGTCAGCTCGGTCAGGAACCGTTCGCGCGAAGCGTAGCCGGATCCGATCTGCTCGAGCTGCAGAAGGTCGGCCCGGCGCGTGGTTGCGTCCTCGTGGATGCGCTCGAGATGCGGCTCGTACCAGAGCCTGACCTGTTCGAGATCGGCCGGCCATTTGGCGCCGGCACGCAGGCCGGAGTAGAGCGAGACGAAGCCCGGCCAGTCATCCGCCGCGCGCTGCGGCGGCCGCCAGCCGGCAAGGCCCATCGCCTCGTCCAGCGCCGATGTCATCGTCTCGACGACCTGCGCGGCGGCCGACGGGCCGATGCCGGGCAAAAGCTGCAGCACGCGAAATCCGGCGACGCGGTCGCGCGGGTTTTCGGCAAAGCGCAGCACCGCCAGCACATCCTTGACGTGAGCGGCATCGAGGAATTTCAGCCCACCGAACTTGACGAAGGGAATGTTGCGCCGCGTCAGCTCGATTTCCAGAGGCCCGCTGTGGTGCGAGGCGCGAAACAGCACCGCCTGCGATTTCAGCGCCGTGCCGGCCTCGCGCTCGGCCAGGATGGCCTCGGAGACGAAATTGGCCTGTTCGACCTCGTCGCGTACGGTCACCAGCCTCGGCTTGGCGGCGGATTTGCGTTCCGACCACAGGTTTTTGGTGAAGCGTTTCGAGGCCTCGCCGATCACCGCATTGGCGGCGGCCAAAATGGTTTCGGTCGAGCGGTAGTTGCGCTCCAGCATCACCACATCGGCGGCCTGCGCGAACTGCTTGGGAAAGTCCAGGATGTTGCGCACCTCGGCGGCGCGGAACGAATAGATCGATTGCGCATCGTCGCCGACCACCGTTAGGCCGGCGCCATCGGGTTTGAGCGCCATGAGGATCGAGGCCTGCAGCCGGTTGGTATCCTGGTATTCGTCGACCAGCACATGGTCGAAGCGCCCGCCCAGATGCATCGCTATCTCCGGTTCGGCCGTCATCTGCGCCCAGTAGAGCAGCAGGTCATCGTAATCGAGCACGTTCTGCGCCTGCTTGGCCTCGACATAGCCGGCGAACAGCTGCTTCAGCTGTTCGGCCCATCCGGCGCACCATGGAAAGGCGGAGCCCAGCACCTCGCCGAGCGGCGCCTGCGCGTTGACGGCGCGCGAATAGATGGCAAGGCAGGTGCCCTTGGTGGGAAAGCGCGCTTCCGTCTTCGAGAAGCCGAGTTCGTGGCGCACCAGGTTCATCAGGTCGGCCGAATCCTCGCGATCGTGGATGGTGAACGCCGGATCGAGGCCGATCTCCTGCGCGTAATCGCGCAGCAGCCGTGCACCGATGCCATGGAAGGTGCCGGCCCAGGTCAGCGCGTCAGTGACGATCGAGGCGTCACGGCCGAGCACCTCGCCGGCGATGCGCTCGACGCGCCGGGCCATTTCGGAGGCGGCGCGGCGTGAAAACGTCATCAGCAGGATGCGGCGCGGATCAGCGCCCTTGACGATGAGATGGGCTACGCGATGCGCCAGCGTGTTGGTCTTGCCCGAGCCGGCGCCGGCAATGACCAGCAGCGGTCCGGCGATCCTGCCGTCGCCATGCTCGACAGCCTGGCGTTGGGCATCGTTCAGCCTTGCGAGATAAGCAGGCTGGTCGGTCGGTTCCCGAAATGTCGAATCATGAGCGGCAAGGTTCATCGCCCATCAAGCATCGTTTCCGCTTTGTTCGCAACAAGGAAGCGGCGCGGCGAGCTCAGGGTCGACAGGTCAGCGTTCCGGATCGACACCCATCGCTGCCGACTGCCTGCGCAATGTCTCCCGATCATTCTTCGGGACTGGCAGCAACAGGGGATCTACGGTGTCGGGTACGTCCTCGATCAGCTTGCGCGCGAGGCGGTAAGTGACGAAGGCGATGGTGCAGGCCAAGAGCAGACGGATCATCCAGCAGTCCTCCTTTGCCTGATCCAACCGGAGACATGAGCTTTTGTTCCTCGGCTTGATCGTCGCAACCAAACGGAAGTCGTCTCGTTGTCAGACGAGAGGAGGTAGCGATGAAGAAGCTCTCCCTAGGCCTTCTGCTGATCGTTCTGGCCGTGTCGGCCTGCGACAACAACGTCCCGCCAACCAAGGCTCCGGCAGCGGAAAGCCCGCACGCCGACGGCAATCCTGTAGCCGGTAAGACCGGCAAATGAGTTGACATGCGTGCAGCAACGCCGCGGACCACGGCGGGACAGCACAAAGCACAGCCTGGAAAGGACGGCCGGCGCCGCTTGGGAGGTGCCTGATAGCGCCGGCCAGGCGGATATCAGGTCCGCCGCAATATGGATGTTAGCTGAGTCTTGCCGTAGCGTCATGGGGATTCCACCCCTTTGGCTTCCCGCCAAATTCCGGAACGACCGCGCCGTTCATGCTCCCAATCGCCGTCTGACGACCGCGGCATGGAAATTCGTGCCGAACAGCAGGCCGTCATCGTTGAAGTCGTAGCTCGGATTGTGCAGCGGCGCCGTGTCGCCATTGCCGAGGAAGACGAAGCAACCGGGCACGTGAGCGAGGAAACGGGCAAAATCCTCAGAGCCGGTCATCGGCTCGCGGGCGACGGCGACGCCTTCGGGCGCGAACACGTTTCCGGCGGCTGCAAAGGCCTCGTCGACCAATTCGGCGTCGTTGTGCAGCGGCACGAATTCCCTGCTGTAGGCGACCTCGGCGGTGACGTTGTAGGCGGCGGCGGTGCCGGCGGCGATGGTGCGCATCTGCTTCTCGATCTCGGCGCTGACCTCGGGGCGAAAGCTGCGGGCGTCTCCCAGGATACGGGCAAGGCCGGGCAGCGCGTTGCGGGTGCCGTCGGTGATCAGCTCGGTTACCGAGACCACCGATATGTCGGCCGGGCTCAGCCGGCGCGAGACGATGGTTTGCAGATTGGTGACCAGCGCGCAAGCGGCGACCAGTGTCTCCCGGCCGTCCTGCGGCCCGGCAGCGTGGCCGCCGCGGCCTCTCAGAACAATCTCGAAGATATCCTCGGCCGACATCATCGGGCCGGGGCGGGTTTCGAAATGGCCAATCGGCAATCCGGGCAGATTGTGCAGGCCGAAAATCTCATCGAAGGGAAAGCGGCGCATCAACCCATCGTCGAGCATGGCCAGCGCGCCCCTGCCCCACTCCTCGGCCGGCTGAAAGATGAAGCGCACCGTGCCGTTGAACCCGCCCTCCCCGGCCAGCAGCTTCGCCGCGCCGAGCAGCATGGTGGTGTGGCCGTCATGGCCGCAGGCGTGCATGATTCCGGGATTTTGCGAGCCATAGGCCACAGCCGATTGCTCGGTGATGCGCAGGGCATCCATATCGGCCCTGAGCGCGATCGCCCTGTTGCCGCTGCCGCGCTTCAGCGTGCCGACGACGCCGGTGCCGCCGACGCCCTCGGTCACATCGTCGAGGCCGAATTCGCGCAGTTTGGCAGCGACGAAGGCCGCGGTGCGCTTTTCCTCGAACCCGAATTCCGGATGGGCATGCAGATCGCGCCGCCAGCCGGTCATCTCCTGCTTCAAGGCATCGAGATCGATTTTGGCCATTTCTCCGCCCCTCTCAAACTAGGTTGCAAGTCGGGTGACGACATCGAGCAGAATGTTGGCGCCGGCGACGAGCTCGGTATCCTCGGTGTATTCGCGCGGATTATGGCTGATGCCGCCGGCGCTCGGCACGAAGATCATCGCGGCAGGTGCGATACGCGCCATCATCTGCGCATCATGGCCGGCGCCGGACGTCATGCGCTTCGAAACCAGCCCGCGACTGATGGCAGCGGCCTCGATCAGCTCCACGATGCGGCTGTCGAAGATCACCGGCTCGAAGCGCGCCAGCCGCTCGACCGAGATCGTCACGCCTTCGGCGGCGGCGAGTTCTTCGAGGTGAGCGGCGAGTGCTGCTTCCTCCGCCTGCAGCCGGTGCTCGAAAGGATCGCGCAGGTCGATGGTGAAGACCGCTCGCGAGGGAATGACGTTGATGGCGTTGGGCTCGAAAAGCATCGTGCCGACGGTGGCGACGGTCGGCGTGTTCGAAGCCTTGGCACGATCGTGCAGGAAGGCGACGACACGGGCGGCCGCATGGCCGGCGTCGCTGCGCATCGACATCGGCGTGGTGCCGGCATGGTTGGCGACCCCGTCGATGGTGATGCGCTGCCAGGAGATGCCTTGCAGGTTTTCCACCGCGCCGATCGGCACGCCTTCGCGCTCCAGCACCGGGCCCTGCTCGATATGCAGTTCGAGATAGGTATGCGGCTTGAGGAAGCCCGGCTGCTCGTCGCCGGCATAGCCGATGCGCGCCAGTTCCTGCCCGAGCACGCTGCCGTCGGTCCCCACGGCCGCCAGCGCCTCGTCGATCGCAACACCGCCGGCATGAACCAGCGAGCCCATCATGTCGGGGGAATAGCGCACGCCTTCCTCATTGGTGAAGGCGGCGACGGCCAACGGGCGCGACAGGACAAAGCCTGACGCCTTCAGTGTCTCGATTGCCTCCAGCCCAGCCAGCACGCCGTAGCAGCCGTCATAAATGCCGGCATCTATGACCGTATCGATATGCGAGCCTATCAGGATCGGCGCCTGCCCGGCATTCCCAGGCGTCCGCCAGATGCCGAAGATATTGCCCATGCGGTCGATGGCGACTTCGAGCCCCGCCTCGCGCAACCAGCCGACGAAGCGGTCGCGGCCCTGCCGGTCGGCGTCCGAGGCGGCAAGCCGCACCAGCCGGCCCTCGCCGTCGCGGCCGATGGCGCCGAGGTCCCGAATACGGCCAAGCAGCCGCCGCGCGTCGACCGAGATCATGGCGTTGCTCCAGAAAGTACCTTGCCCGCAAGCACGTCCGCGGCGGCCACGCCGACGAGTTCGGCATAACGCCTGGGATCGGTTGCGCCTTCGGTGTTGACGACCAGCACCCGCGAGAGCCGGTCGAGGCCGAGTTCGGCCTTGTTGTCGGCCAGCGCCCGGATCAGTCCGGCCAGGCCGACCCCGCCGCTTTCGCCGGCAACGATGGCCGGATCGCCGCCGGCCGGCCGCGCAAGCCTCCGCATCATAGCGACCGCATCCTCCTCGTCGACGGTCATGAAGGCATCGGCGGCACGCGCCAGCACGCGCCAGGCGACAGGCGACGCCTCGTAGCATTCGAGCATCGCCATGACAGTCGCTTCGCCATGCGCGATCTTGACAGGATGGCCAGCCCTGGCGGCGCCCAAGATACAAGCGGCACGTGCGGGCTCGACCACGGTGAAGACCGGCCTGGCATCACCGAGCACGATGGCGAGATGGCCAGCCACGGCAGCGGCAATGCCGCCGACCCCGGCCTGGACGAAGACGTGGGTGGGCGGTTCGCCGAGCTGGCGCAGCGCCTCGCGCATGATCGCGGTGTAGCCTTGCATGACGAGGCCTGGAATGCGCTCATAGCCCGGCCACGACGTATCGGACACGACGGTCCAGCCCTTGTCCGCCGCGACGCGTGCGGCTTGCCTGACCGAATCATCGTAGTTGCCGTCGACGCGGATCATCTCGGCGCCGTAGCGGGCGATAGCCGTGATGCGCTCGTCGCTGACGCCGGCATGGACGAAGATCGCCGCCCTCGCGCCGACAAGCCGCGCGCCCTGTGCCACCGAGCGGCCGTGATTGCCGTCGGTCGCGCAAGCCATCGTCATGGTGGCGGCGACCGCCCTGACATCGGGCTGATCGAGATCGGCGATGCCGAGCGGCCTGCCAAGCCGGCGGCCGGCTTCCTCCAGCACCAGATGAACGACGGCATAAGCGCCCCCAAGCGCCTTGAAGCTACCGAGGCCGAGGCGAAAACCCTCATCCTTGAGGTGGATGGCGCCAATGCCCAGTTCGGAGGCCAGCGCCGGCAGCGCATGCAGCGGCGTCTCCTGATGATTGTCGCGATGGGACAGGAAACGCTCGGCCGCGTCGGCCCCCGCAACCCCGAGCGTTTCGGCGTCGACCGGATCGAGTGGGCTGCCGTGCAAGGCATTGCGGTTGAGCAGGAACATCAAGGCCTCCTTGGCTGACGACGAGACTATATTGCAAGGCAGGCGCAAAAAGCGCTGTATTCAAGGTGCCGAAATGCAAGTTTGTTTCTTCAGGACATGCCATTGCCCGCTTTGCCAGCCTCGCTCGACAGTTTCGACCTCGCCATTCTCGCCGTGCTGCAGAAGGACAACACGACGCCGCAGCGACTGATCGGCGAGGCCGTGAACCTGTCGGCGCCGGCGGTGCAGCGCCGTATCAAGCGCATGCAACAGACCGGCGTCATCGCGGCCAATGTCGCGGTCATCGAACCGGCGGCGGTCGGCCAGCCCATCACCATCTTCGTCGAGGTCGAACTCGAAAGCGAACGCACCGAACTGATCGACGCGGCCAAGCGGCAATTCCTGGCGGCGCCGGAAGTCCAGCAGTGCTACTATGTGACAGGCGAGGCCGACTTCATCCTGGCCATCACGGTGGCCGACATGAGCGCCTATGAGGCGCTGACGCGGCGCCTGTTCTTCAACAGCAACAATGTCCGCAAATTCCGCACCTTCGTGGCCATGGACCGCGTCAAGGTCGGCCTGACGGTGCCGCTGCCGGGATGAGCGATCAGGTTGCATGTCTGGCATGCTTTCGCCATTCTCCGCATCGCGAATTAGCGGCGGGAGGCGCGCTTGCACGACACCACCCCGGTTGCGATTATCGGTGCCGGGCCGGCGGGCCTGGCCGTTGCCGCGTGCCTGCGGCAGGCCGGGGTCGACTTCATCTTGCTTGAAAAAGAGCAGCAGCCCGCTCCCGCCTGGCGGCGCCACTACGAGCGCGTCCACCTGCACACGACCAAGCGCTATTCATCCCTGCCCTTCGTGCCCTTCCCCAGGCATTATCCGCGCTATGTGCCACGTGATCTGTTCGTCAAATACCTCGATACCTATGCGCAACGCTTCGATCTGCGGCCCCGCTTTGGAGAAGCGGTGCGTGCGATCCGCCGGCAGGGCAGAAGCTGGGGCGTCGAAGCGACATCAGGCACCGTGCGCGCTTCCCATGTGGTGATTGCCTCGGGATACAATGCCGAGCCGCTGATGCCGGCATTCGCCGGCGCCGGCAGTTTCAAGGGCAAAAGTCTGCACAGCGCGGATTACCGCAACAGCACGCCGTTTGCCGGCCAGTCGGTGCTGGTCATCGGCATGGGCAACACCGGCGCCGAGATCGCGCTCGACCTGGCGGAAGGCGGCGCGCATCCGACGATCTCCGTGCGCGGCGGCGTCCATATCGTGCCGCGCGAACTGCTCGGGGTGCCCATCCAGGTCGTCAGCATGGCGACGCGCCTGGGGCCGCGACGCGTCAATGACGCCGTCTTCCCTATCATCCTCGATCTGGTGTTGGGCAGGCTGGAGAAATATGGGCTCAAACGGCCCAAGCAGGGATTGCTGGAGCAGATATCCCTGGCGTCGCGCATCCCGGTGATCGATGTCGGCACCATCGGCAAGATCCGCGAAGGCGCGATCAAGGTCGCGCCCGACATTGCCGAGATATCAGAAGGCGGCGCCCGTTTCGTCGATGGTCGGCACAGCGACTTCGACGCGATCATCTTCGCCACCGGCTACCGCCCAGCCTATGCCAAATTCCTCCAGCCCGGCGTCGAGCCTGGCGCCAGCGGCGTCAATGCGCGCGCTTCGGAACTCGGTCTTTATCTCGTCGGCTTCCACAATTCGGTCACCGGCCTGCTGCGCGAAATCGGAATCGAAGCCCAGGCGATCGCCGACGACATTCGTCTCCGGCAGAACAGAAAAAGGACGGCCGAAACCCTGCCGGTATGAGCTGAGGCCGCTCAGCTTGCCTTGCGCAGCCACACCTTGTTGTCGTGGAATGCCGCGCCGCCATAGGGTGCGGGCGCATCGGCGCCAGTCAGCACGTTGATGCCCTCGCCGCGCTCATGCGCGCTGTTCGGCCAGATGCCTTCGGCGATCACCACGCCGCGCTTGATGCCGTCGAACAGCCTCGCATGCAGCACCACCTCGCCGCGCGCATTGCCGAGTTCGACACGATCGCCCTCTGCCAAACCGTGTGCGGCGGCATCGTCGGGATGCAAGAGCAATTCCGGCCGGCCCTCCTTGGCCTTCGACACCGGCGTTTCGGAAAAGGTCGAGTTGAGGAAGTTGCGCGCCGGCGACGTAGCCAGCCGGAACGGATGCGCCTCGTCGGCAACCTCGATCAGGTCGACATGATCGGGAAATTGCGGCAACTGCTCCACCGGGCCGAACAGGCCCATGCTTTTCGGCGGCCGGTTGGGGGCGGCTTGTCCGGTCCAATCGGCGCGGAAGCGGAATTTGCCGTCCGCATGGCCGAAGCCCTTGGTGAAATGCGCGGTTTCGAAATCCGGCTGCAAGTCGACCCATTTCTGCTCCTTCAGGCTGGCAAAGCTGCCCAGCCCGCGCTTGCCCAGAATGATATCGATATGCTGCTGTTCGGTGAGGCCGAAGCCCGGCCTGTCGGCGACTCCGAGGCGCTCAGCCAATTGCTCGATGACGAAATGGTTGGTGCGCGGCCCTTCCGGCGGCTCGATCAGCTTCGGGCCGAGCGTGATGTGCTGGTTTCCGCCGCCCTTGTAGATGTCGTCGTGCTCGACGAACATCGTTGCCGGCAGCACGACGTCGGCGAGCTTGGCCGTGTCGGTCATGAACTGCTCGTGCACGCAGGTGAACAGATCCTCACGCAAGAAACCCTGCTTCACCAGTCGCTGCTCGGGCGCGACATTGGCCGGGTTGGTGTTCTGGATGAGCAGCGCCGTCACCGGCGGCCCGCCATAGAGCGCATCCGGCGCTCCCGTCAGCACCGGGCCGATGCGCGAATGATCGAGATAGCGGATCGAGGGATTGCGCATGCGCGTGCCCTCCAGCACCTCTTGGTTGAGCTTGAAGATGCCGGAATTGGAGTGGAAGGCGCCGCCACCCTCATATTGCCAGGCGCCGGTGACGGCGGCGATGCAGGAGGCGGCATGCATGTTGACCGCGCCGTTGCGCTGGCGGGCAAAGCCGTAGCCGAGGCGGAAATAGGTTTTCCTGGTCATGCCGACGAGACGGGCAAAGTTCTCGATCTCGGCCACAGTCAGTCCAGTGATCGCGGCCGCCCATTCGGGTGAGCGCGTGCGCAGATGCGCTTCCAGACCTTTCGGGTCATCGGTGTATTTCTCGAGATAGGCGCGGTCGGCCAAGCCTTCCCTGAACAGCACATGCATGACCGCGCAAGCCAGCGCGCCATCGGTGCCAGGCTTCAGGACAAGGCCCATATCGGCCTGCTTCATCGTGGCGTTCTCATAGACGTCGATGACCACGATCCTGGCACCGCGCTCCTTGCGTGCCTTGATGGCGTGGGTCATGACGTTGACTTGGGTCACCACGGCATTGGTGCCCCAGATCACCACGCAATCGGACTTGGCCATTTCGCGCGGGTCGGGACCGCGCAGCGCGCCCGCCCCCATCATCCAGCCGGTCCAGGCCAGGTTGGTGCAGATCGAGCCAAAGAAGCCCGAATATTTCTTCGCATGCCGCAGCCGCTCGATACCGTCGCGCTGCACCAGCCCCATCGTGCCGGCATAGAAATAGGGCCAGACCGTCTCCGAGCCGTATTTTTCCTCGGCCGCGATGAATTTTTCGGCGACGAGATCCAGCGCCGCCTCCCAACTTGTTTCCTGCCAGGCGCCCTCGCCCTTGGCGCCTTTGCGCACCAGCGGCTTCAGCAAGCGGTCGGGATGGTGGACGCGGTCTGCGTAACGAGCAACCTTGGCGCAGACAACGCCGGCCGTATAGCTGTTGGACTTGGCGCCATGGACGCGGCCGATGCGGTTGCCGTCAAGCAACTCGACCTCGAGCGCGCAGGTCGACGGGCAATCATGCGGACAGGCCGAATGGCCGATGCGAAGGCTGGCGTGCTGGTTCATGGCACGTGTTTAGCCGTTTTCGAACAAGGCGTGTAGGGCCAGATCTGACCGTCCCCTTGAAGGAGAGGGTCGGCGCGTAGCGCCGGGGTGGGTTGTGGCGCAGACCCCCACCCCGCTCCGCTTCGCGGATCGACCCTCCCCACAAGGGGGAGGGTAACTACTCCGCCGTGCCTTCCTCGTATTCGGCCGACATGGTCAGCCACTTTTCCTCGTGGCCGGCGAGCGTCTGGGCGAGTTGCGATCGCTCCTTCGCCAGCCTTGTCGCCGTCGACGGATCCTTTTCGTAGATCGCCGGGTTGGCCAGTTCGTCCTCGATGCCGTCGATGCGCTTGCGGATGCGGTCCATCAGCGCTTCGGTGGCGCGAATTTCCTTGGCCAGCGGCTCAAAGGCGGCGCGGCGCTGGGCCGCCTCGCGGCGGCGGTCGGCCTTCGAGGCTTTTTCCGCCTCGCGCCGCTCGCGCCGGTCGCCGGACACGCCTGTGACCAGCGTCTTGTAATCTTCGAGGTCGCCGTCATAGGGGTTGACGGCGCCATCCTTGACCAGCCACAGCCGGTCCGCCGTCGCTTCCAGGAGATGGCGGTCGTGCGAGATCAGGATGACGGCGCCGGGGAACTCGTTCAGCGCATGGATCAAGGATTCGCGGCTATCGATGTCGAGATGATTGGTCGGCTCGTCAAGGATGAACAGGTTCGGCCCCTCGAAGGCCGACAGACCCATCAACAGCCGCGCCTTCTCGCCGCCGGACAGGTCTTTCGCCGCCGTATTCATCTTTTCGGTCGTGAGCCCAAACTGGGCGACACGGCCGCGCACTTTCGATTCCGGCGCTTCGGGCATCAGCCTGCGAACATGCTCGTAGGCATTTTCCTCAGGCCTGAGATCGTCGAGCTGGTGCTGTGCGAAGATCGCCACCTTCAGCCCGGGCGCCACGGTCATGGTGCCGGTCTCCTGCTTCAGGCGGCCGGAGAGAAGCTTGGCAAAGGTCGACTTGCCGTTGCCATTGGCGCCAAGCAGCGCGATGCGGTCGTCGGCATCGATGCGCAAGGTCATCTTCTTCAGGATCGGCTCACCGGGTGTATAGCCGACATTGACATTGTTCAGCGCGACGATCGGCGAGGCCACCGTCTTCACCGGCTCCGGGAAAGAGAATGGCCGCACCGTGTCGTTCACGATGGCCGTGATCGGCTTCATCTTTTCAAGCGCCTTGATGCGGGACTGAGCCTGTCTTGCCTTGGATGCCTTTGCGCGAAAACGCTCGACGAAGGATTCCATATGCTTGCGGGCGGCTTCCTGCTTGATGCGGCCCTTTTCCTGCTGTTCTTTCTGCTCGGTGTACTGGCGTTCGAACTGGTCGTAGCCGCCGCGCCAGAAGGTCAGCTTCTTCTGGTCGAGATGGACGATCGAGTTGACGGCGCGGTTAAGCAGGTCGCGATCGTGCGAGATCAGCAGCACCGTGTGCGGATATTTGGAAACATAGTTTTCGAGCCACAGCGTGCCTTCGAGATCGAGATAGTTGGTCGGCTCGTCGAGCAGCAGAAGATCGGGTTCGGAAAACAGCACGGCAGCGAGTGCCACGCGCATGCGCCAGCCGCCGGAAAACGAGGAGGCCGGGCGGCGCTGCGCGGCGTCGTCGAAGCCGAGACCGGCCAGGATGGTGGCGGCGCGCGACTCGGCCGAATGCGCGTCGATATCGGCCAGCCGCATATGGATGTCGGCAATACGGTGCGGATCGGTCGCCGTCTTTTCCTCCTCGAGCAGCGCCGTGCGCTCGAGGTCGGCTTTGAGCACGATCTCGATCAGCGGCTCCTCGGTTCCGGGCGCTTCTTGCGCCACCTGGCCGATCCGCGTGTTCTTCGGCAGGCTGATCGAGCCCGTCTCGGAAGGGAAATCGCCTGTTATGGCCTTGAACAGCGTGGTCTTGCCGGTACCGTTGCGGCCGACAAGTCCGGCCTTGGTGCCGGCCGGCAAGGTCAGCGAGGCATGGTCGAGAAGCAAGCGCCCCGCCATGCGCAGCGAGAGGTCGTTGATGATAAGCATGGCCGCGCTTTTGCACGGGAGACCGGCGCTTCGCAAGACCTTGCGGGCCGGTTGGCCACGCAAGGCGTGAAAACGGCGCGCGCAATGGCGCCGTCAACATCGCAGCTCAGAGGCTTCCGGCTGCGGTCGGCCGCGCTCAGGCGCTGGCTTTGCCGCGCTTTGTCGCCTTGGCCACGGGGGCCGGCGCTGCCGGCTTGCGGCCAAGTCCCGTCGACTTCGCCAGCGCTGACCGTGTCGCTGAGTAGTTCGGAGCGACCATCGGATAGTCGGGCGGCAGGCCCCATTTGGTGCGATACTCATCCGGGCTCAGCCCATAGTCCGTCCTGAGGTGCCGCTTGAGCGACTTGAACTTCTTGCCGTCTTCCAGGCAGACGATGTAGTCGGGAAAAACCGACTTCTTCGGGTTCACCGCAGGAACCAGGCTTGGACTTTCCGCGACAACGGCACCTCCGAGCTTTCGCACCGAGGCACTGACGCTGGCAATCAGGTCAGGCAGGCCGGAAACCGGCAGCGGGTTGTTGCCGACATAGGCCGAGACAATGTCAGCGGTCAGCTCGATAACGGTCTTATCCTCGATATTTGACAAATCTTTCACCCTATTTGCGACAAAATCATCTACCCCAGAGAAGAATTTCGTCGATGCATTTATTTAACCGCGTCCCCCAAACGGACCAGCAAATCTCAAAACGAATCAAGACTTGCAGTCAAATATTTTTTAGGGAAATCGGCTCCGTGCAAACTAGAAAAGCTAATTTTTCGGGTCGGCAGACTTGGGCGGCCCGGTTGGAAGGCCAATATCTGTAAAACACGCGCCGTCGGTCATAACGCGCTCCAACGTCTTTCGGCCCTCAGTTCGCAGTTTCCGTGAAACGTTGAAAACTGCTCTATCGCAGCCGGCGGCCGAAATCAGGCGTATGCGCGCCCTTCCTCGGTGCGCTGGAAATGCGCCAGGTCGAGCTGCACGGAAGGGCGGCCCAGAACCGTCAGGATCATATGGGCCTGGCCGCGGTGGTGGGTCTGGTGGTTGAAGACGTGGTCGAGCGCCGGAGCCAGCCGTTGCGAGACGGTGCGCATGTCCGATACCGTCATGTATATAAAGCGGCCCGACAGCGCCTTGTCGCTCAAACCGCCAACCCAGTCGACGATCCGCCGGTCCTCCGCCTCGCGCGCCATGCGCAGGCCCGGCAACGCCTGGTACAGTATGGCGTCCAGCGCCGTCGGCGCATCGCCCTCGCCGGTAAAGCGCTTCATCCAGATGCGATCGGCGGCCAGGAGATGGTTGAGCGTGCCCTTCATCGAGCCGAAGAAAGCGCCGACGTCGCGATTGAATTCCTCTTCGTCGAGATCGGCGGCGGCATCGTAGATGCGGCCATTGGCCCATTGATTATAGGCCGCAAACATCATGAAGTGCCGTTTCATCTTTTCTCCCGCCGGCCTGTGTCGAGGCGTTGCGGGATACCTAAACCGCAAGGAAGCCGCCGCCAATGACCATTCTGCTTTATGATCTCGTCGGACGCGACGCCACCCGCCCCTTCAGCCCGCATTGCTGGAAGGCGACGATGGCGCTGGCGCATAAGGGGCTGGAGATCAGCGCGGTGCCGACGCGTTTTCTCGAAGTGCCCCGCGTCGAGGGCGGCGCATCGAAACTCGTGCCGGTGATCCGCGACGGCGAGACGGTCGTCGCGGATTCCTTCGCCATCGCGCTCTATCTCGACGAAACCTATCCGGGCCGGCCGTCGCTGTTTGGCGGCGAAGGCGGCAAGGCCATGGCGCGCTTCATCGAGCGCTGGTCGCAACTGACCATCCATCCCTATGTGACCACCGCCGCGATCATGGACCTTTATGCCATGCAGGATACGGAGAACGCCGCCTATTTCCGCCAGAGCCGGCAGCAGCGCCTGGGCAAGAGCCTGGAAGAGGTGATGGCCGCGCGGGATGCCGGGCTTGGCAATTTCAGGGCTTCGCTGGAGCCGCTGCGCTCGATGCTCGCCTATCAGCCATTCATCGGCGGAGATTCGCCCCTGTTCGCCGACTATATCGTGTTCGGCGCGCTGCAATGGGCACGCGTCGCCTCGCCCTACCCATTGCTCGACGACCACGATGTCGTGGCGCAGTGGTTCGCCCGCTGCCTCGACCTGCATGGCGGGCTGGGTCGAACGGTTGCGGCGGCCGCGTGAACCGTAGCGCCTGATCTTGCGGCAGGGCTAACGATGAGCCATCGGCTCCGCTATGGCCAGGTCTTATTTGGCCGCCTTTTTTGGCTTGCCGGGCTTGGCCGCGGTCTTGGCCTCTTTGGGCGCGGTTTTTGCCTTGCCGGCGACGGCCGCCTTTCTTGCCGGCTTCTTCAACGCGGATGACCCTGCATCCTCCTGGTCGATGTCGGCCGTCGCCTGTTGCCAATGGCGCTCATGCTGTCCGGCCGGTTGCCCTTCTTCCTGCCAGATATGATGTGCGCGGCTGCGAATGCGCTCCTGGCGATCGTCTGTCATGGTCATGGTCTCCATCCGGGCCGACCTCAGCGCGGCGCCGACATGTGACTATAGCAAGCAAAGCCTAATATTGCAGCCGTCCGATCTCGGGCTGGCGGCATCGCCGATATCGGCCCGGCACGCAAACGCGCATGGCGTCGACTTCCCCCGTCGACTTCCTCTGTCGGTAGCTAATCAAGTTGTCCGGTTTGGTAGCACATGATCTGTCCGCTTCTGTTTTGGCGTCGAAGCGGTTCAC